>JALREL010000194.1 GCA_023262005.1 Sphingorhabdus sp.
CGCAAGACCGCGACCAATGCCAAAAAGCTGCGCCTGCCCGGCAAGCTGACGGATTGTTCGGGCGAAGGAGATGGCGAAACCGAACTGTTCATTGTTGAGGGAGACAGCGCAGGGGGCAGCGCAAAACAGGCGCGTGACCGCAAGACGCAAGCGATCCTGCCCATTCGCGGCAAGATTTTGAACGTCGCCTCGGCAACCGCCGACAAGATCCGTGCGAACCAGGAAATCGCCGATCTCGGCCTCGCCCTCGGATGCGGCACGCGCAAGGATTGCGACCCGGATAATCTGCGGTACGACCGCATCATCATAATGACCGATGCCGATGTCGATGGCGCGCACATCGCAACGCTGTTGATGACATTCTTTTTCCAGGAAATGCCAGCGATCGTTGAGCGTGGTCATCTCTACCTCGCGCGCCCGCCGCTTTATCGCCTGACCGCAGGTAGCCTCAGCGCCTATGCGCAGGATGATGCCCACCGCGCCGAGCTGGAAGCGACGATGTTCAAAGGCAAAAAGGTAGAGGTCGGCAGGTTCAAGGGCCTTGGCGAAATGAACCCGAGTCAGCTGCGCGAAACCACGATGGATCCGGCCACCCGATCGCTGATCCGCATCACTTTGCCGCACGAATATCAGAAACAGGTTGCGGTGAAGGAACGCGTCGAACAGTTGATGGGTAAAAGCCCCGAAGCCCGCTTCCGTTTCATCCAGGAACATGCGACTACCTTGGACGAGGAAGCTATCGACGCCTGAGCAGGAGGATTTCCATGCGCAATATCCGTTTCGCCCCGCTGCTGCTCACGCTCATTTCGGTTCCTGTCTTTTCCACTGCGCATGCGAATGAACCTGCCGCTGCTGCGCAAGCGACGCCGGCAACACCACTCGACCTGCGAATTGGACAGCTGGTACCGATCCTCAACGGCAAAGCTCCGCTAGAGGATTTCTTCACACCCAGCTTCCTCGCGGCCGTTCCGCCTGCGCAGTTCAAGGCGATTTCGGACAGCTTCACGCGGCAATATGGCTCTGCGGTCGCCATCAGCGCGGTTCAGAAATACGGACCCAACAGCGCCGTACTTCAGGTTGAGTATGAAAAGGCAATAGCAACTATTGAAATTACCGTTGAATCTGTTGCACCCGGCAAAGTGGCTGGTTTGCTGGCCAAGGGCTTTGCCTTGAAGGGCGACAGCATCGAAAAGATCAAGGCCGACTTCGCGGCACTGCCCGGCAAAAGCGGTTTCGTTGTCCAGAAACTGGGCGATGATGGGGTCGTGACGACCCATAGCGCCAATGCGGAGAGCCAATTCGCGACGGGATCGACCTTCAAGCTATATGTCCTTGCCGAGCTCGCAAGCCAGGTGGCCGCTGGCGAACGGCGCTGGTCAGACGTCGTACCGATTGGCGTTCGTAATTTCAGCTCGTCCGCAACGCAGAACTGGCCGCTCGATACGCCTGTCACCCTGCAGACGCTGGCGACATGGATGATTTCAGTCAGCGATAATGCCGCCACCGATGCCTTGATGCGCGAATTGGGGCGCGAGGCGATTGAGGGCAAACTCGCATCGATAGGCCATAGCGCGCCCGACAAGGCGTTGCCGATGCTGACTACGGTCGAAGCTTTTGCGTTGAAGAGCAATCCGGCGCTTCGGCAGCGGTTCGAGAAAGCGAGCGAAGCGGGGCAGCGTGATCTGCTGGCGGCAGAGCGCGCGGCGCTGTCCTTTGCGGCGATAGATATGTCGCACATGGGATCTGGCCCCAACGCCATCGAAACCATCGAATGGTTTGCGTCTCCAAAGGATACCGCGCTGCTGCTCAACAATTTGCGCCGGCTGGACAATCAAACTGCCCGCGACATCATGGCGGTGAACAGCGGCATCGGGCCTGCGGCTGCCGCGAAGTGGCGTTATCTCGGCTATAAGGGTGGATCGGAACCCGGCGTCATCTCGATGAGCTTCCTCGCCCAGTCGAAGGCAGGGCAATGGTATGCGATTTCAGGAAGCTGGAATAATCCAGCCAAGGAAGTCGATAACAACGCATTCGCCGCGTTGATGACGCGGCTTATGGACAGCGTGGCAGGGTCTTAAGCGGTCAACGCTTCGACCAGCGCCTTGACCTTTTTCTGCCGCCATTGCGGCAGCGGGGCGACCAGCCAGTAAGACAGAGCATGTTCTTGCGCATTATCGATCGCGCGGACGCGACCGTTAGCAATATCGGCCTCGGCCAGCAGATGCGGCACACATGCCCTGCCAAGACCGATGGCCGCGGCATCAATGGCCAAACCAGCATCGCCAAGACGAAGTGCGGCGGTTCCATCCGTCAATGGGCATCCGGGCCAGCCAATAGGCGTTTCAGCCCCACCATCGGGCGCGGCGACGGTGACAAAAGCGCCAGCCGCGAGCTGCACACCTTCATGTTCACCTGGCCCGTCAGTCAGGCGTACGGCTAGGTCGAGATTGGCTTCGGTGAAATCAATGTCGCTATCGGCTGCGATCAGTGTGAACTGCAGGTCAGGATTTCCCGCACCATATCGCGCGAGCCTAGCCGTCAGCCATTTGGCGGTGAAATCACGCGGTGCGGCGATGGTGAGCGAGTTGGAGGTCTGCCCCGATTGCATTGCGCGTACCGATTCCTCAAACTGCAGGAATCCGGCCCGCAGGGCATCAAGGCCCTTTTCCGCTTCGGGTGTAAGTTCCAGCCCCTTGGGCGTACGCCGGAACAGGACAACGCCAAGCATATCCTCAAGCGCGCGAATCTGCTGCCCGACAGCCGCCGGCGTGACCGCCAGTTCATCCGCCGCTTTGGTAAAGCTCAAATGACGAGCCGCTGCATCGAATACGCGCAGGCCGTTGAGGGGTAAGTGTGTGCGTTTCATCGGGCGGTAGCAGGGGCAACCAGTTTGAAACGCGGGATTTCGACCAGGAAGGTTGAACCATCGGCGCGGATGAAGCGGTAATGCCCCTCCATGATTCCCGACGGCGTCGAGAGCGGACAACCGGAAACATAATCATGGCTGCCGCCGGGCTTGAGCAAGGGCTGTTCCCCCACCACACCGTCACCGTCGACATGGTTCACGCTGCCATGGCCGTCGGTAATCTTCCAATGGCGGGTCAGCAGTTGCACCGGATCGTCACGGTGGTTTTCGATGCGGATATGGTATGACCAGAACCAGCGGTTCTGAGCGGGGACCGACTGGTCCTCGAGGAAATTGCTGACGACGCGCACCACGACGCCTTCGGTCGTTGCATGGTCGGTAAAGAGCGCGTCGAGAATCAAAGGCCAACCTTTCGCAATGCCTGATCCAGATCTTCTATCACATCCTGTGGATCTTCCAGACCGATATTGATCCGCAACATGCCTTCTTCAACCCCCATCAACGCACGTTGTTCCGCCGAAACGCTGTAATGGGTGGTCGATGCATTGTGGCAGCACAGGCTGCGGCTGTCGCCGATATTGTTCGAAATATCGACCAGTTCCAAGGCGTTGAGGAAGTCCATCGCCTGCTTGCGCCCACCATCCACGATGAAGCTGAAAATTGGCCCGCACGCCTTCATCTGGCGCATGGCGAGATTATGTTGCGGGTGGCTCGGCAGCCCCGGATGCAGGATCCGCGGAACGCGCGTTTCGAGGAACTTGCCCACCAACAGCGCATTTTCCGACTGGCGCATCGCGCGCATTTCCAGCGTTTCGAGGCCCCTGTGCACGACCCAGGCGTTGAAAGGCGCGCAATTGGGGCCGGTGTTGCGCTGGAATGGCAACAGCACGTCGTTGATCCATTTTTCGGTGCCGCAAACCGCACCGGCGAGCACCCTGCCCTGCCCGTCCATCATCTTGGTCGCGCTATAGGCGACAACATCTGCACCAAAATCCATAGGGCGTTGCAGCACGCTGGTGGCAAACGCATTGTCGACCACGGTAGTGATGCCATGTTCCTTGGCCAGCCCGCAGACATAGGCCATGTCGACAATGTCCATCGTCGGGTTGGCCGGGGTTTCGAAGAAGAAGACCTTGGTGTTGGGCTGGATCGCTGCCTTCCAGGCATCATTATCGCGCGAGTCGATCGTCGTCGTGGTGATCCCCCAGCGCGGCAGCAGATTGTCGGTCAGCCAGCGGCACGAACCAAAAGCTGCGCGGGCCGCGACGACATGATCGCCCTGGTTGAGCTGGCAAAGCAAGGCAGTGGTCATCGCCGCCATGCCTGTTGCCTGCATCCGGCACGCCTCGGCCCCTTCCATCAACGCGATGCGTTCTTCCGCCATGGCAACCGTCGGGTTTTGCAGGCGGCTATAGGTCATGCCCTGCTGTTCACCGGTAAAGCGCGCCGCCGCCGTTTCGGCATCGTCATACGTGAAGCCCGAGGTCAGGAACAATGCTTCGGACGTCTCCCCATGCTCGCTGCGCCACGTGCCCCCACGCACCGCCTGCGTGGCGGGGCGCCATTTGGAGGTGATGTCGCGATTGAGGCCAGTGGTTTTCTTCATGGGTCGCTTTTCGGTTTCTATTCGGATTCGGTCAAATCAAAAACCGTAGTGCTGAGCCTGTCGAAGCACGTCTGGCTGCAAGGCGCCCTTCGACAAGCTCAGGGCTACGGTTTGGTTAGAGTGCCGCCAAAACGGCATCCCCCATTTCACGCGTTGAATGGCTTCCGCCCAGATCGGGCGAACGGGCGCCAGCGGCAAGTGCTGCCGCAACAGCGGCTTCGATGCGGTCTGCTGCTTCGGCCTGGCCGAGCGAATAGCGCAGCATCATCGCGGCGGACAGGATGGTCGCCAGCGGGTTTGCCTTGCCCTGCCCGGCTATGTCGGGCGCGCTGCCATGGATCGGTTCGTACAGGCCCTTCTGGTTGGAATCGAGCGAAGCACTGGGCAGCATGCCGATTGAACCCACACACATCGATGCCTGATCCGAGAGGATATCGCCAAACAAATTGCCCGTGACGATCACATCGAACTGGCCCGGATTGCGCACCAGCTGCATCGCGGCATTATCGACATACATGTGGCTGAGTTCGACTTCGGGGAATTCCTGTGCAGTTTCGATCACCACATCGCGCCACAACTGGCTGGTTTCAAGGACATTGGCCTTATCGACCGAGCACAGCTTCTTGCTGCGGGCCATTGCGGTTTCGAAACCGACGCGCGCAATGCGGCGGACTTCATCCTCATTATACGACATGATGTCATAGCCTTCCCGCTTGCCATCAGCGGTCTGGCGCATGCCCTTTTCACCGAAATAGACGTCACCGTTCAATTCGCGGACAATCACCATATCAATCTGCCGCGCAACTTCGGGGCGCAGCGCAGAGGCATCGGCCAGTTCGGGGAACAGCGTCGCCGGACGAAGGTTGGCGAAAAGCTCCAGCTCCTTGCGCAGGCCTAGAATCGCCTGCTCGGGGCGCAGATGGCGCTCCAAGGCATCACAATCGGGATCGCCCACGGCACCAAACAAGATTGCATCGGCGCGTTTTGCCAAATCCAGCGTGGCTTGCGGGAGCGGATGGCCGCTGGCCTTATAGGCGGCACCACCAACTGGCGCTTCTTCGAATATGATGCCAGGTAGCGCCAGCGCCTCGAGAACGCGACGTGCTTCGGCAATGACTTCGGGACCAATCCCGTCTCCGGGCAAAAGGGCAATGAGCATGATTGTCTTTCAGTAGGAACGGCTGCCCTTTGCCGCCTGAAAGCCCCTTATGCAACCGCCCTTTTCAGCCGGTCGACCAGCCTTTCGCGGGCAGCCATGACATCGACCCGCTTTTCGCCGAGTACATGCAGCAAGAGAGCCTCGCGCTGGGAAGCCATTGCCTTGAGCGCCGCCGCGGTTCCTTCGCCGCTCATGAGGTCTTCGCCACCATAGCCGAGCTCGGATAGCAACAGCGCCTCATAGCGCGCCATGGCGGGTGCCCAACCGCGTGCGGCTGGCGCCAGTTCAACTGCGGCCAGAAGACCATCAAGTGCAGAAAACAGGCGTGGATAGGGATAGGCTTCGGGTATGGCACTTGCGGTCAGCGTGCAGGCCCATTCGATGGCGGCTGCAGCCAATGGCTCCCCCAAAAGGTGCGCGCGGCTATGCACGGGTTCAACCGAAAGCGACGCCAGTTGGCCAACGACACGCGCGCGCCATTCGCCCTTCACCACATTTCCGGGGATGAGAACAGGCCGCAACACCCGCCCACGCGCACCTTGGACATAGCCTGCAAGCAGGCCATTCTCCTCGGTCATGCAGCGCACAATCGCGCCGACTTCGCCATGCGGGCGGACGGCACAGACAATGGCCTGACCCGCGCTTTGCTGCATTTCAGCCTTTCAACCAAAGCGCCCGCGCAGCGGCGAGCGACGCATATTTGGGGCTGTCATTGGCAAGCTTGGCGAGCGTGGTCGCCCGCAAGCGCGGCAGCAGGCCCGGCGTGGCCAAGGAAGCCTTGCCATCCATCAGGTCAGCCGAGAGAGCGGCATCGTGCGGATCGACGGGATTTTCTGCCTCACGGATCAACATGCCGAGCGCATTCATCGCCACCGCCGCCATGAATTTTTCGCGCCCGGCTGACTTGGCCTTGACGCCGGTATCAACCCATTCGCGGATTGCCTCGAGCATTTCGACCGCAGATGGCTCCCCTGCCCGGCGCGGGGCAGCGACTGCCGGCAACTCGATCGGTTGCCGTTCGGTTTCGGAAGCGTCATCCTCTAGCAACAGAAGCAGGTCGATCTCATTCTCGCTGGTGCGGCGGCCAATGACCGCGCGTTCAAGATTGCGGTCTGCACCCAAACGCCAGATTTCGGCCATCTGCATGCAGCCCAGCGCCCACCAGAGCGTGCGATAAACTAGCCAGAAGCGGAACCGGGCGCGATCAACCTTGCCGCCGCCCGATGCTTCGTAAGAGGCAAAAAAGGTTTCGAGGTCGCTCGCACCAAAGGCTGGTTTGTCGAAATGGCCAAACCGCCACACCGCCATGCAACCATAAGCCAGATCTTCATGCGCATCGCCCCAATGCGCCAGTTC
>JALREL010000092.1 GCA_023262005.1 Sphingorhabdus sp.
AACACCCAGTTCATGCTCGCTGATATGGCGACCGACCTCGAGGCGGCGCGCGCGCTGCTCTATATGGCGGCGTGCAAGGTCAACGCCAATGCGCCCGACAAGAGCCGCTTCTCCGCGATGGCGAAGCGGCTTTCCACCGACAATGGCAGCGAGGTGGTGAACAAGGCGCTGCAGCTCTTTGGCGGCTATGGCTATTTGCGCGACTATCCGATCGAGCGTTTCTGGCGCGACCTGCGCGTCCACTCGATCCTCGAAGGTACCAACCAGGTAATGCGGATGATCGTCGGAAGGGATTTGTTACGCCAATGAAAATAGCCTTTATCGGTCTCGGCAATATGGGCGGCGGAATGGCCGCGAACCTCGTGAAGGCAGGACATCAGGTCAACGCGTTCGACCTGTCGGCAGAGGCACTGGAGCGCGCCAAGGACAATGGCTGTACGCCCTTCACCAATGTGCGTGAGGCTGTGGCAGATGCTGAGGCCGTTGTCTCGATGCTGCCCAATGGCAAGATCGTCGATACCGTCTATGAAGGCGATGTCATCGGTCATGCGCCCAAGGGTGCGATCCTGCTCGATTGTTCGACCATCGATGTTGCCACTGCGCGCAAGGTAACGGCGGACGCGACTGCAGCCGGCTATGAAATGGTCGATGCGCCGGTATCGGGCGGCATCGCTGCGGCCAATGGCGGCACGCTGACCTTCATGGTCGGCGGCAGCGACAGCGCCTTTGCGCGCGCTGAGCCGATCCTTGCCGCGATGGGCAAGGCGGTGATCCATGCAGGCGCGAGCGGTGCAGGGCAGGCCGCGAAGATCTGCAACAATATGCTGCTTGGCGCATCGATGATTGCGACCTGCGAGGCGTTCATGCTGGCAGACAAACTCGGTCTCGACTTGCAGACCTTCTACGACATCTCGTCCAAGGCATCGGGCCAGAACTGGTCGATGACGAGCTATTGCCCCGTCCCGGGCGTCGGCCCGCAATCGCCTGCAGACAATGGCTATCAGGGCGGCTTTGCCACCGCATTGATGCTGAAGGATCTGAAACTGGCGATGGAGGCTGCGGCCTCGGTCGATGCCGATGTACCCATGGGTGCGAAAGCGGCTGCGCTCTACGAAGCCTTTGAAAAGGCCGGACAGGGCGGTCTCGACTTCTCGGCGATCATCAAGACGCTGTAAAAAGGGCGGCCAATGAATGGCCGCCCCCTTTTTAAGACTTAGATCCGTTCGATGATAACCGCCGGGGCCATGCCGCCCGCGGCGCACATGGTGATCAGGCCATAACGGCCGCCCGAACGCTCAAGTTCGTCAAGCGCCGTCCCGATCAGGATCGAACCGGTGGCGCCGATCGGGTGACCGAGTGCGCAAGCGCCGCCATTGATGTTCACCTTGTCGCGATCGAGATTGAGGTCGCGGATGAACTTTTCAGCGACGACGGCAAAAGCTTCGTTGATTTCCCAGACGTCGATATCGTCCTTCTTAAGGCCAGCCTTTTCGAGCACCTTCTTTGCAGCCGGAACCGGGGCGTTGAGCATCAGTGTCGGGCAATCGCCGATATTGGCATAGGCGACGATGCGACCGCGCGGTTTCAGACCGTTCTTGTCGGCATATTCCTTCGAAGTGATCAGCAGTGCAGCCGCGCCATCGACCACGCCCGAGCTGTTGCCGGCATGGTGGAAATGCTCGATCTTCAGATCGGGGTAGCGGCGGTTGATCTGCTTGCGGAAAGTGTTGCCGCCACCGAGGTCGAAATCGGCCATGCCTGCAAAGCTCGGCTTCAATGAAGCGAGGCCTTCAGCGGTGGTTTCGGGGCGCGGGAATTCTTCATGGTCAAGCGCGACGGTGCCATCTTCGTTGTAAACGGTGACGACCGAACGGTCGAAACGGCCTTCGCGAATGGCGCGGGCTGCCTTTTCCTGGCTCGAAAGCGCAAGCGCGTCGAGCTCTTCGCGGGTGATGCCTTCCATGCTGGCGATGGCATCGCCGCAGACGCCCTGGTGGCTCTGCGGGTGCATGGCATCGAGCGCGGCATTACCCGAACCCATGCCAAGCGGCTTGATGCCGGCATTGGCAAGTTCGGCACCATAGGCCGCGGTGAAGCTCATCATTTCGGTGCCGCCCGCGATCACGCAATCTTCCATGCCCGACATCACGGTTGCCGCCGCAAGGTTCACCGAAGTGATGCCGCCGCCGCAGAAACGGTCAAGCGTGGTGCCCGATGCCGAAATGTCATAGCCAGCAGCCAGCGCCGCCATGCGGCCCATGTCGCCGCCCTGCTTGCCATTCTGGCTGGATGTCGACCAGATGATGTCATCGACGGTAGAGGTGTCGAGATTGTTGCGATCCTTGATCGCCTTGAGCACGGTTGCAGCGAGATGCTGCGGATGCAGGTGCGACAAGGCACCCTTGCCGGGCTTGCCAACCCCGCGCGGGGTGCGGACGGCGTCAATGATATAGGCTTCTGCCATGGGATTATCCTTTCAGTGTAAATTAGCGGGGGGCCATCCGAATTGCCCCGTCGAGGCGTAGGCACTGGCCGTTGAAATAGGTGTTACGATTGAGTTCGAGCACTAGGCTGCCAAATTCCTCCGGCTTGCCGAGGCGCTTGGGGAAGGGCACTGATGCGGCGAGGCTGTCGAGCACATTTTGCGGCGCACCGAGCATCAGCGGCGTCGCGAAAATACCGGGCATGATCGAGTTGCAACGGATGCCGAGGTCCATCAGGTCACGCGCCAGCGGTAGGACGAGGCCATTCACACCGGCCTTCGCCGAGCCGTAGATGACCTGGCCGATCTGCGCATCCTGCGCCGCGACCGATGCGGTCAAAGTGATGCACCCGCGCTCGCCATCTTCCATTGGTTCGAGTTCGCTCATGCCGAGTGCCGACAAGGAGGCGAGGCGATATGAGGCGACAAGGATGCCTTCGACGCCAAAGGCATAATCCTCGGTCGGGGTGCGCTTGTATTTTCCGGTAGTCTTGTCAAAGGACAGCGTCTTGCCGCGCTTGGATGTCATCGCGCAGTGGACGAGGATGCGTTCCTGCCCATGTGCGGCGCGCGCCTTTTCAAAGCCGGCGACAACACTCTCTTCGCTGGTGATATCCACCTTGCAGAAAATGCCGCCAATCTTGGCCGCAATCTCTTCACCTTGTGCTTCGTTGATGTCGAAAATGGCAACCTTTGCGCCGGCTGCGGCAAGTGCCTCTGCACTGGCCCGGCCAAGGCCGGATGCGCCGCCGGTAACGACCGCGGCGATACTGCTATCGATCTTCACGTCCTTCTCCCGTTATCCTGTCTGCTTTCGTGATAGCGCCAGAATAGCCATGAAATTTAATCGCGCAATTAAATTGAGTCTACACGCGTAAGTTTTTCGGCAACGCTTGTTGCCCGCAAGGCGGGTGCACTGAAGGCAAAATCGGGAAGGAAGGTGGTGAGCCCTGCTGGATTCGAACCAGCGACCTACTGATTAAAAGTCAGTTGCTCTACCGACTGAGCTAAGGGCCCCCGACTTGAACCATTATCGGTTCAAAGGAGAGCGCTCCCCCTAATGGCGGTGGGGGGA
>JALREL010000176.1 GCA_023262005.1 Sphingorhabdus sp.
TTCATTCTCATAGAAATGGTTTGCGCGCGGAATTTCATCATGGTGGATCGTGATGTGCTTTTGCGTGCGCAGCTTGTCGACCAGCTTCTGGACGGAGTTGGGCGAAACCACCTCGTCCTGCGCCCCATGGATGATGATGCCCGAAGAGGGGCAGGGGGCAAGGAAGCTGAAATCATACATGTTCGCGGGCGGCGAGACGGAGATGAAACCGCGCACTTCGGGGCGGCGCATCAGCAACTGCATGCCGATCCACGCACCAAAGCTGAAACCTGCAATCCAGGTTGAGCTGGCTTCGGGATGGAATGCCTGCACCCAATCGAGCGCTGCTGCAGCATCGGAGAGTTCGCCAATGCCGTTATCGAATTCGCCCTCGCTGCGTCCGACGCCGCGGAAGTTGAAACGGAGAACGGCGAAGCCGCGTGCGACGAAAATCTTGTACATCGCCTGCGTGATGCGGTCATTCATCGTGCCGCCTGCTTGCGGGTGAGGGTGCAGGATCATCGCAACAGGCGCGCGTGGGCGCGGCGGCGGCGAAAAGCGGGCTTCGATGCGGCCTTCGGGACCGGGAATTGCAATTGCGGGCATAAGGTGTTTCTAACCTGAGGAATTATAGGGCTGCATCACCCTTCGGGCTAGGCAGCGGTCGACCGGCTATATAGAAGCGAATGCGATTTTCGCAACCTTAACGGACAGTATTGCCCATAATGAAGCCTGATCGTCTCTATCTGGACCATGCTGCGACGACACCGCTGGTGCCGGTCGCGCGTGAGGCGATGGCCGAAGCTCTGTCGCGCTGGGCAAATCCATCGAGCCCGCATGGCGAGGGAAGGGCGGCGCGCGCGGCGCTGGAAGATGCGCGAAAGCGAATTGGCCGTGCATTGGATTGGGACGGCGAAATCCTTTTCACCAGCGGCGCCAGCGAAGCAATTGCACTGGCCCTGAAGGGTTTTGATGCGGTGGCAAGCGCGGTAGAGCATGACGCAGTGTTTGCCGCCGTCGGCGATGAGGCACGCATTCCGGTTGACGGCCAAGGCATCGTAAAGCTGGGCTCGATAGCCAGTGGCAGGCGCTATGCAATCCAGCAGGTGAATAATGAAACCGGCATTATCCAACCGCTGGCCGAACTGGCACCAATCATACACGACGGTGAGGGGCTTTTGGTGGCCGATTGTTCGCAAGGTACCGGGAAATTGCCATTGCCCGATGCGGACATCATCATCCTATCGGCGCACAAGCTTGGCGGGCCACCCGGCCTTGGTGCGTTGCTGACTCGCGATCTGGGTCTGCTCAAACCTACAGGCGGGCAGGAAAAGGGGTATCGGCGCGGAACAGAGAATTTGCCGGCGGTGATGGGCCTTGCTGCCGCGCTAGAAGCCGGGTTCGACTGGATGGAAAATGCGAGCCGGCTTCGCGCAAAACTCGATGCGGCGATAGAGGCTGCGGGGGGCGAGGTTGTGGGGAAGGCGTCTCCACGGCTTGCAACCATTGGCAGTTACCGGATGCCCGGGATTTCGGCTTCGAGCCAGCTAATCTCGTTCGACCTTGCCGGTATCGCTATATCTGCGGGAAGCGCTTGTTCGTCGGGCACATTGAAAGCCAGCCATGTACTGACCGCTATGGGCTGGGATGCAAAAGCGGCAGGTGAGGTGGTCCGCGTAAGCTTTGGCCCGCAAACCTGCGATGCTGACATCGACCGCTTCGTCGCAGCGTGGAAAGCCATTTACGAGCGTGCCCAAGCAGCATGAGCGAAACCATTTATCTGGACTATCAGGCAACAGCGCCGTTGGCAGCTGAGGTGTTTGCCGCGATGGAGCCTTGGCTTAAGGAACAGTTTTGGAACCCGCACAGCGCGCATGCCGGTGGACGTAAGGCTGCCGCGGCAGTCGAAGTTGCGCGGACTCAGCTGGCTAGCTTGCTGCCACCAGATGGGCGCGTGATTTTCACCAGCGGTGCTACCGAAGCGATCAACCTGGCAATAAAAGGCTGCGGATTGCCAGTTTCGGCTTTGGCAAGCGAACATGCAGCGGTGCTCGATTGTGTAGAAAATCTTCGTGGAGACATCATCCCGGTCGATCCCGATGGCAGAATTGCAGAAATGCCATCCCAACCGGGGCTGTTCGCCGCAATGCTGGTGAACAATGAAATCGGCACCATTCAGCCCGTTGCTGACATCGCGGCGACTGTCCATTCGCGTGGGGGGCTGTTGTTGTGTGATGCCGTGCAGGGTTTCGGCCGTGTCGCTATCCCCGACGGACCCGATTTAATCGCGATTTCAGGCCACAAAATCCATGGGCCCAAAGGGATCGGCGCGCTGTGGGTGCGCGACGGCATAGAGCTTGAGCCGCTGATCCATGGCGGCGGGCAGGAGCAAGGGGTGCGATCGGGTACATTATCGCCCGCACTATGCGCAGGTTTTGGCGCGGCGGCGATGCTGGCAAGCGAACGGCTGGAGGTAGATGCCGAACATGTGTGCCGCCTCTGGGATCACGCGGTTGAGTTGTTTGCCGATTGGACCATCAATGGTTCAATCGAGCAGCGCTATAAGGGCAATCTCAATATTCGCCGTGAAGGCCTCGATGTCGGGCGCTTGATGTCGGAATGTCGCGATGTGCTGTTTTCAGCCGGAAGCGCCTGTGCCAGCGGTTCGGGCCGCCCCAGCCATGTGCTCCGCGCGATCGGATTGGCCGATGCACAAGCAAAATCCTCTATTCGCTTGGGCTTTGGACGCTATACGACGCTCGAAGAGATCGAACGCGCTGCAACTTCGATCAATGCAGCGGCTGAAAGGCAATTGGCATGAAGGTCCATTTCATCAGCCCCGATGGCGAAACCACACAGACCGTGGAGGCCAAGCCGGGCGACAATTTGCTCGAAATCGCGCAAAATGCCGGACAACCGCTTGAGGGAACCTGCGAAGGACAAATGGCCTGTTCGACCTGCCATGTCATCATCGCAAAAGAATGGTTTGATAAGCTTAGCCCTGCGAGCGAGGATGAGGAGGACATGCTTGATCTGGCCAGCGGCGCACGGCGCACTAGCCGATTGTCATGCCAGATAGACCTGACTGAGGAATTGGACGGGCTGGTGGTGCACATCCCCGCTGAGAGCCGCAATATGCAGGGAATTTGATCCCCTTCACTTCCCATTCACCCAAAATCGCTTATATAGGGAGGGTCCGGTTCGCCGGACTATGGCGATAAATTGCGATGTGCAATAGATGCAGCGGACCCGGGGGCGGTACCCGGCAGCTCCACCATTTACCCCGTTTTGCGGGGCAATTGACGGGGCTGAACTAGGATCGACGTGCGTTGAAAAGCATTGTTTTTGCCCGGCATGAATAAGCCGTGAAATGGTTCACAACTCATAAGTACCAACGATAACGAAGCACTTGCTCTCGCAGCATAATTCCGGGCCTCACGGTCTAGAATTATTCTAAAAGAACGCGGCCGGACCGGCCGGGCAACAGAAAGGTTACGGCGGCCCCCGGGAGCCGAGCAACAGAATCCCGGGACTTTTCCTGATTTAGTGTGATGTTGGTTCATTAATCCTCGCCGAAGGCTGCATCAAATTCGACCGCTTGAAGCATTTTGGCGGCAGCGAT
>JALREL010000191.1 GCA_023262005.1 Sphingorhabdus sp.
GCGTGCCACCACCACCCCGCCCTTGGGGCTGCCATCGCGGCCATAGAATATGGTGTAGGTTTCCACCGTGCCGGTGCCGACATAGTCCTTGTCGAGTTCGGGGACAGCTTCACGCGCAGCATCGGCCTCTGCCTGGTAATCGAAATTCTGCGGGAATTGCGCGGCAGCCAGCGGTTTGTTCGAAACGACGATGCAATGATTGTCGGTCGCAAAACCGCCATTGGCGAACAGGAAGCCGTTGGTGCCTTCCTTGCGTAGTTTTTCAACCATCGAAACGACAGCATGACTCATATAGTTGGCGATCGGTCCACCACCAAAGGTCAGACCGCCAAATACCGTTGCGGGTTTGTCGACCGGCCATCCAAGTATCCGCCGCGCCATTTTGGGCACGCACGGAAAACAGCTGTAAAGTTCGACAAAATCGAAGTCCGCGCCGCTCATCTTGTTGAGTTCCAACGTGCGGCGGATCGAGGTTTCCATGCTGACTGAGCGGTCATAGCGATCGCGTTGGAGGAAACTGTAAGCCTCCTTCGCCGCCGCGCCCATGCCGACATAGATCATCTTGTCCTCGGCAATTCCAAGTCGGCGCGCTTCGGCAAGGCTGGCCACGATGAAGCCGGCGCCTTGGTTCACTGACGCATTTGCCACCATCAGCTTATTGTAAGGGAATGCAATCGGGCGGTTCTTCTCGTTTGATGTGATAATTTCTTCCGGTGACGCGGGCTTGCGGATCCATGCGCCGTCATTGGCGGCTGCAACCTGGCTGAAGCGTGACCAGATTTCACCGCTTTCTGCCTGCCCCTCGGCCAATGTCTGGCCATAGGCTGCGCGCCCGGCATTCTCGTAAAGCGGGTAAACATCGACTGGCGCATTGAGCCCATGTTGTTGTGCGTAACCAGGCTCGCGCTTGGCCTCTTTGCGCACACCTTCAAACACATCCTTTTGCGGCGTTGCATGCTTGGCGAGGCGACCGGCAATGGTACGCAGCGCCTCTGCCCCAGCGACTGCAGCCAGCTTGATCTCTCCTGCCCCGATGCGGTTGGCCGCTTCGTTGAGCAGGCGGATTGGCGTATCGCCATGCGGCGCTTCGGATTGATAGCAAACCGATGGATTGGCACCCAGGGCTTCGGCCAATTTGCGGTCGAGCGGGTTCAGGTTGCGGAAACTGATCTGGTCGACAACCGCAACGCTATCCAGTTGCGAAAGCAGCGAAACCCCGCTGTCCGCCTCGGCGCGTTTCAAGGCTTCGACCATCAATCCCAATGGATCAAGCCCATTGTCAGGGTCTTCGGGGCGGTCGTTGATCTGGCCTACGCCAATGATGACGGGGATGCGTTCGATATCAGTCATGCCGGCCATTGACCAAATTAGACGGTTCAGCGCAACTGTATATTAATCGATCAGTTAAATTTCCCGCTGGCCGCGCACGTGCAGCATTGATAGCCATTGGCAAGCGAACGCCGAGTCCGGCGGCGTGGAGGGAGAGGGAGCGCGATGACTGTCGAGAAAACCAACAGTGCGGGCGAACCGCTGGTCAAAATCGAACATCCGGCAGAAGGCGTGGCGCGGATCGTGCTCAACCGCGCCGAAAAGCGCAACGCGCAAAATTTCGCGATGCTGTACCAACTCGATGCCGCATTCACCGCCTGTGCGCGTGACGAAAGCGTCGCCGTGATCATCCTTGCAGCCGATGGCCCCGATTTCAGCAGCGGGCACGATCTGAAACAACGCGACGTGCAGCCAACCGATTTCGATGTCCTCGGCAACTGGGCCGATTTCACTGCTCCCGGTGCCGAGGGCCGCTATTCGGTTGAGAAAGAGGTCTATCTCGACCTGAGCGAGCGCTGGCGCAATGTGCCCAAGCCAACCATTGCCCAGGTTCAGGGGCGCTGCATTTCGGGTGGGCTGATGCTGGTGATGGCCTGCGACCTGGTGGTTGCTGCCGACAATGCCGCCTTTTGCGACAACACCATCGACCTTGGCGTGTGCGGGACCGAGTTTTTCAACCATCCATATGATTTCGGCATTCGCAAGGCGAAGGAGCTGTTGTTCACTGCCGGCTGGATCAGCGCGCAGGAGGCAGTTTTGACTGGCTTCGTCAACCGCGTAGTGCCGCTGGCCGAACTGGAAACCGCTACGCGCGGCTTGGCCAGCGTGATTGCAGCCAAGCCGCGCTTTGCATTGAAAATGGCAAAGGAAGCGATCAACGCCGCCCACGACGCCATGGGCCGCCCGCAGGCGATGAGCACGATCTTCGCGCTGCACCAGCTTTGCCACAGCCATAACATGCAGGTTTACGGCCTGCCCATTTCGACGATGGAAATCAAAAAACCCTGAGGAAAAATGGCGGACAGACAGGGATTCGAACCCTGGGTACGCTCACGCGCACAACGGTTTTCGAGACCGCCCCGTTCGACCACTCCGGCATCTGTCCGCACGTCTTTGCGGGCGTTGGTCGGTGCCAAAAACTGGCGTGCCCGTGCGACAGAGCGCGGCCATTAGCGAATGATTCCGGCTTTGCCAAGCGCAAGGTTGCAAGAATGCGATTGGGCAACGATATTGGGTGCATGAAAGCGAATCCTGAAATGCCGCCCGTCGCCGAAGCCCGCTTTTCGATCGGCGACATTGTGCGCCACCGCGTGTTCGATTTCCGCGGCGTGGTGTTCGATATCGATCCGGTCTTTGCCAATAGCGATGAATGGTACGAAGCCATTCCAGAGGCTGTGCGCCCGCATAAGGACCAGCCCTTCTATCACCTGTTCGCCGAAAATGCGGACAGCAGCTATATCGCCTATGTCAGCCAGCAAAATTTGCTGCCCGATGCCGACAATGGCCCGGTGAACCATCCCGCGATCGAAGGCTATTTCGAACCCTGGACCGGCGGGCCTTACCGCCTCGCCGCATTGATGCGGCAATAGCCTAGCTAACTGGCAGCGACTTTATCCAAGCTTCTAGCAGGGCTACCCCTTCATCATGCGCGGTGGCGCGCCCCAATTCGGGCATGGCGATACCCGGGTCGGTGCTTTTCATCCGATAGATCAGGATCGAACGTTCGGGATGCCCGGGTTCGATAACGAAGTCGAAATTGCCCGATCCCCTGCCCGCCGCGACAGGACGCTTGCCGATGCCCAACGCAGCGGCATTGCGTTCATGATCGTCATAGAACAGGCCGGAGTTGGAGGCGGAGCCGGTGGGTTTGTGGCAATGCCCGCAATTGACCCGCAAATAAGCGAGCGCCCGTGCCTCCAAAGCGCCCGACTTGGAATCGTCCCATTTCGCTTCGAGTGCTGCCAATTTGGCGGGCGCCGCGCCACGTGCCTCGAACGCGAGCTGCGCCTTCGCATTGGTGAAAGAGAGGTTTTGCCAAACCGGTCCAACCGGCATCACGCTATCCTTGGTTGAATGGCATTGCTTGCACTGATTCTTGTTCGGAACCGAATAGCTGATGCTCATCTTGGTGCCGTCGGGCTTGGTGAAATCAACCGGCTTGCGTGCTCCTCCCACCTTCAAAACAGCATCGCTGCCATCGGCATTCCAGACATAGGGCAAGGCAACCCAGCCCTCTGCACGATGCAGCAACAGGCGGGTTTCGATGATATTTAGCTTTCCCGCAGCATCATGATAGCCAAAGCTCTTGATCAGCGCGCTTCCCACCGGGAATTGCAGGCGCCCGTCGCCATCCACGCTAAATTTCGCGTCTGCAGGCATGTATAGGAAGCGCTGTTTTTCAGCGTAATCGGTAAATAACGGCGTGCGCAGCGCATAGGGAAGCAAGGCAGGCGACGGTCTATCCGCCCCGCCTGTGAAAAAGCCGTATGCCGAGAGCGACGCCGGATATTCAGCCGAAAGAATCGCGGTATCGTTCACATCTGCAGGCTTGCCCTTGACCGAAACGGCAAGCGCAAGCGCCGCAACCGCCGCCAGCAACAGACGCATCAGCGGACCGCAGCCTCCATCGATTCCGGCAGGCGGATGCGCGGCAATTCTTGCGGCAGGTTGGTGCTGTTTTGCAGCATCACCGGCTGCGCGCTTTCAGGCGATGCTTTCAGGTCGGCAAGGCCGAGCGACAGCGCAGGCACCGGGTCCGCGACGACTGGCTTGGCCTCATCGCCGCCCGCTCCATCCCAGAAAATCGGGGGCAAGCTGCCACCCAGAGCGGTTGCGATTTGCTGGCTGCCTGGGAATTTCGGATCCCATCCGGCCTTGTCATGCTGGTTGCCCCAGATCGCAACGCCGCGCGCAATCGGATCATATTTCGGGTCCTGGTGCGGATAACGATAACCGACAACCATCACATTGGTCGTGCCGTTCTGGCCGAGCATATTGTCGAACACATGGACGTTGCGATTGGCCATCACCATCACGCCGGTTCCGGTCGGCACATTGGCGACGATATTGCCCTTGGGTGCGAAATTGGGGGTCGAATTGTCGACTACGACATTTTCGAAAATGCGGACATTCTTTCCACCCATCTGGAGCAGGTTGGGCAAATCGAAGACAAGGATACCGCCGGTATTCTTGGTCGCCAGATTGTCGTGGACATCGGCGTCGTAGCTGTTCTCGATCTCAATCCCGGCAACATTTTCGAGCGCGACCGAATTGCGCACCACGATGTTACGCGACTGGCCGACATAGATACCGGCGTCGGATGCACCGCGAACGAGCACGCTATCCACGAGCACATCCTGGCTTTCGACCGGATAGATGCCATAAGCGCCGTTGGTTTCCTTGGGTCCACCGGTCCACTCGACGCGGATCTGGTAGTAAACGATGCGATCGGCACCCTTGGACTTGATGCCATCGCCCTTGGTGTTCTCGACCGCGAAATCACGCAGCACCACATCATCGGAAGTTACCAGCAACCCCTCACCCGCGCCCAACTGGCCGGTGAAATCGAGAATTGTCTGGCCGCTACCTTTGCCACGCACCGTCACTTTGGGCACATCGAGCGACAGACCGTCGGTCAGTTTGAAACGGCCAGCGCCCAGTTCGACCACATCACCCGGCGCCGCGCTAATTAGCGCTTCCTGCAAGCGGGTCTGCGCGTCATCGCCAGGCGCGACGACGATGGTTTTGGCAAAGGCTGCACTGCTGGAAATAGCCAGCGTGGCAGCGGCGATGGCGTAAACGCCTTTGTCTCTCATCCTCATGCGGCAAGTCTGCAATATCCATCGCAACTTGCCAAGGATTTCGTCAGGGGGCGTCGCCGAAAATCCAGTCCACGCCGGCGTCGGCATGGATTTCAGCGCTGTCGTAAATCGGCAGGACATTGGCCTTGGTATCGACGATCATCCCCAATTCGGTGCAGCCAAGGACAACCGCATCTGCGCCATCCTTGTCGATTTCGGTGATCATCGTTTTCAGCGCGCGTTCCGAATTGCGCACGACCTGCCCCGCCATCAACTCTTCATAGATGATGCGATCAAGTTCCTCGACGTCATCCGCCTCCCAGGGGAGCAAGGTTACCCCATGCTTGACGAGCCGCTGGCGATACCAGCTTTCGGCCATCACATTGCGGGTACCGATCAAGGCAGCCGATTCAACCCCATCCGCCTTCATCTTGCGGCCGACGGCATCGGCGATGTGCAGCACCGGCACCTTCACGGCCTCGCTGACACGGTCATGCACCTTGTGCATGCTGTTCGCACCAATCAGGATCGCAGTTGCGCCGCAATCTTCAAGATGCTTGGCCGAATTGATCAGGACATTGGCAACATGGTCCCAATCCTGTTCGGTTGTCGCTTTGGCAATGTCGCAGAAATTGAGGTTATCGAGGATCATTGGCGCGCTGCACATCATGTTCGCACGGCGCTGCACCT
Organism: Sphingorhabdus sp.; assembly: GCA_023262005.1. GTDB lineage: Bacteria > Pseudomonadota > Alphaproteobacteria > Sphingomonadales > Sphingomonadaceae > Sphingorhabdus_B > Sphingorhabdus_B buctiana. The sequence goes on from JALREL010000191.1 coordinate 5,820, forward strand.
GCTTGTTGATGCGGCGATAGTAAAACTCGGTCGAATGCCAACTCATACCGCCAATCAGGCCGATTTTGCGCATCTTAGACTTTCCCTAAAACGGAATCGAATCGCCCCGGTCGATTGGCCGGGGCGAACTATTGTTTCAGCGGATAGCGTGATGCAGCTTAGTGCTGCAAGGCCTTCACAATATCGTCGACCATTTTCTTGGCATCGGCGAGCAACATCATGGTCTGGTCCATGTAGAAGACGTCGTTATCGACGCCTGCATAGCCCACGCCGCCCATGCTGCGCTTGATGAAAAATACGGTCTTGGCCTTGTCGACATCGAAAACGGGCATGCCATAGATGGGCGATGATTTGTCGGTCTTTGCCGCAGGGTTCACAACGTCGTTCGCACCGATGATGAATGCCACATCGGTTTGCGCAAATTCGCTGTTGATGTCTTCCAGTTCGAACACCTCATCATAGGGCACATTGGCCTCGGCGAGCAGCACGTTCATGTGGCCGGGCATGCGGCCGGCGACCGGGTGGATCGCGAAGCGCACCGTGACGCCCTGCTTGCGCAGGAAATCGGTGATCTCGGAGACGCGGTGCTGCGCCTGCGCCACCGCCAT
>JALREL010000210.1 GCA_023262005.1 Sphingorhabdus sp.
ATGATCTCCCGGTCCTTGCAGGTGCCGGGTTCGGATTCATCCGCGTTGACCACCAGATAGTGCGGGCGGCCTTCCTTCACCTCCTTGGGCATGAAGGACCACTTCAGACCCGTGGAGAAGCCCGCCCCGCCGCGTCCGCGCAGGCCCGAAGCCTTGATGCGTTCGATGATCTCGTCCGCACCGATTTCGAGCAGCTTCTTCGTCTTGTCCCAATCGCCACGATGCTGCGCAGCCTTCAGGTTCCAAGGCTGGAAACCATGGACATTGGTAAAGATGCGATCCTTGTCCTGAAGGCTCATTTCCAGTCCTTCCGGTAATCATGGTTGGCGGTGACCATTTCCTTCAGCGTCGTAGGGCCACCTTCGGGGCAGCTGGTCTGGCGGTCGATCTGCGGGCCGATCTTGACCGGCTTGTCATTCGCCAGCGCGTCGAGCAGCGCCGACATGCTGTCATAGGTCAGGTCTTCGAAATTATCGTCGTTGATCTGCACCATCGGCGCATTGGCGCAAGCCCCCAGACATTCGACTTCGTTCAATGTGAACAGGCCATCCGGCGTTGTTCCGCCCTTCACCAGGCCTTTATTCTTGCACGCAGCCATCACATCGTCCGACCCGCGCAGCATGCATGGCGTGGTTCCGCACACCTGCACATGATAGCGGCCAACGGGCGCGAGATTGTACATAGTGTAGAAGGTGGCGACTTCGTAAGCGCGCATGAAGGGCATGCCCAAATATGCGGCGACATATTCGATTACTGGAACCGGCAACCAGCCCTGCGTCTTGGTATCTTCCCCAACTTGGCGCTGGGCAAGGTCGAGCAGCGCCATCACCGCCGACTGCTGGCGACCAGCAGGGTAGCGCGCGATATAACCGTCGGCTTTTTTCTTGTTCGCCGCCGTAAACGCGAAGCCGCCCCATTTGGCGCGGACTTCGGCTTCGTCTGGAATGTGGACAACGTCAGCCATTATCGGACAAACTCCACGCGCGACACTTTGTCGCCTTCAAAACTGTAAATCGACATAACTTCGAATGGCTCGGCAGCAGCAGAGCGATAGACACGCTCATGCAAGGCGACGAAATCGCCCAATTCATATCCTTTGAGGATTTCCGCGCGGTTCTCCGGAAATTCGGCAAACATCGCCTTCAGGCCTGCACGCGTGCCTTCCTTGCCTTCGCGGATGACCGCACCGCGATAACCGGCTTCGCAGGCATCATCGGTCATCAGCGCGACATAGGCATCGGCATCCTGCGCATTGTAATGCGCGATCATCTGTTCGGCGATGGCCAGCTTGCTCACCGGTCGCACTCCCCGAATACGATATCCATTGCACCAAGGATGGCGGTAGTATCGGCGAGCATATGGCCCTTCGACATCATTTCCATGGCCTGCAGGTGGCTGAAGGCAGTCGGACGGATCTTGCAACGATAGGGTTTGTTGCTGCCATCGCTGACAAGGTAAACGCCGAATTCGCCCTTGGGGCTTTCGGTCGCGACATAGACGCTACCCGCAGGCACATGGAAGCCTTCGGTGTAGAGCTTGAAGTGGTGGATCAGCGCTTCCATCGATGCCTTCATCTCGCCGCGTTTCGGCGGCACGACCTTGCGGTCGGTTGAGGCGACGGGGCCTTCGGGCATGTGCTGGATGCACTGCTTGATGATACGAGCGGATTGGTAGACTTCCTCGACGCGCACCATGAAGCGATCATAGCAATCGCTATTGGTGCCGACGGGAATGTCGAACTCCATCCGGTCATAGACATCATAAGGCTGCGATTTGCGGATATCCCAAGGGATGCCTGCCGCGATACCAACAATACCGGCTTCAGAGACAGGAGTAGTAAAAACCTGGACCGGGTAAGCCGAGGATAACCCGCGGGTGACTTTGAAGGCGCCGCCATACGGATCGAGTATATCTTCTCCTAGGATGACCACTCGCCGATC
>JALREL010000037.1 GCA_023262005.1 Sphingorhabdus sp.
TCAAAGGGCATGGCACAAACCGTCCAGCTGTTAGGTACGATTGTCCATGAACCCAGACTGATCGTTCTGGATGAACCTTTTTCAGGCCTTGACGCGTTGAACCAGGCAAAGCTGGAGCGCATGATCCGTGCACAGGCCGAACGCGGCGTAACCGTTATCTTTTCGACCCATGTCATCGCCCATGCTGAACGGTTGTGCGAGCGCATCGCGATCATCGCCAAAGGCAAAGTCAGCTTTGACGGGCTGGTATCGACCGCGCGCGACCGGTTGCGTCCGCAAGTTCATCTGGAAACCGAAACTCTCGATGGTCCATGGCGCAAGGCGCTGCCCGATACGGTTAGGCAGGAAGGCAATTGGTGGCACTTCACCTTGCCCGATAGCGGTGTGGAACCGTTGCTGACCGCACTTGTCGAAGGCAAGGCGGGTATCAAATCGCTATCCATCGAACGACCCGGGCTGCACGATGCCTTTGTTGCCATTGCTGGTGAGGATGCCGCTGCCGAAATGGACGCGCCGACTGCGGAGGAACTGCTATGATCGAGACCATTCGTGCCGCGTTCGTGATCGGCCGCCGCGATTTCACCGCAATCATCTTTTCCAAAGCCTTCTTCTTTTTCCTCTTGGGGCCGATGTTCCCGCTTCTGGTCGGCGGTGCTGCCGGTTTGCTCGGCGGGCAGGTGGCGAAAGATATCGACCGGCCGGTAATCGGCGTGGCGATGTCTGTTGAAGACAGCCGCCAATTGCTTGCAGCGCGCGCAACTCTTGCTGAGCAAGTCGGCGAGCGACGCCTTCCTGAATTGAAACAGCTCGACCAATCTTCTGCTACCATTCCACCCGAAACTCTGCTCAAAGACCAGAAAAATGGGCTGGCAGCGGTGCTTGGCGGCACGCTGGACCAACCTGTGTTAACCGGCACAAAGGGACCGATCGAAAACTATCGTGGCGAAATCGCAATGTTGAGCGCTTTTGCCCAAAATGCCGAAACAACGAAGGTGCCGCCGGTGGAAACCCGGCTTGTGGAAAGCAGTGCCGGCAATGAAAAACAGCAAAGGCTGGTTACCGCGCAAGGCGCGCAAGTGCTGCTGTTCATGTTGACGATGCTGCTGGCTGGCATGGTACTTTCCAACCTTGTCGAGGAAAAGGCGAACAAGATCATCGAAATCCTCGCCGCCGCGGTGCCGATGGATGCCGTCTTCCTGGGCAAGTTGTTTGCCATGCTGGCGATGGCCTTTGTCGGCATTACGGTCTGGTCCAGTGTCGGTTTCGGGCTAGCTGCACTTTCCGGCCCAGCCTTGCCCAGCCTGCCCACACCGGCGGTTGGCTGGCCGCTGTTTGTGCTGCTTGGCGTGGTCTATTTCACCATGGCCTATTTGATCCTGGGGTCGCTGTTCCTTGGCATCGGCGCGATGGCGGCAACGGTGCGCGAAGTGCAAACGCTCTCGATGCCGGTGACCATGGCGCAGCTGATCAACTTTTTCCTCGCCATGTATACAGTCACGAAAATGGGCGAGCCGATTGAACTGTTTGCCTGCCTTTTCCCCTTCACCTCACCCTTTGCAATGATCGCGCGAGCAGCGCAGGATGGGGCGCTATGGCCACACCTGCTTGCGGTGGTTTGGCAGGCAGTCTTTGTAGTCATCATCCTGCGCATCGGTGTCTATCTATTCCGCCGCAACGTGATGAAATCAGGCAGTGCCGGCCGCATCAAGGATAGCGGAGGCAAAAAGCTGTTCGGTTTGGTCAAACTGCCCGGGTAAAATCCTAACAGCAAATTAAGTTGCGTATCGAAACGGGATTGACATTATTGTCAGCAATGGCACTCTTCCAGCCAAAGAAGAGGAGTCTCAAATGGCAACCGCCCCCATTGTAGATGCGACTGAAAACGAAACCGGTGAAAAGCTGCCTTGGAAAATCGTCCAGTGCCCGACCGAATGGGACGTCACCCGTCCCGAAATTTATGTCGAGGACCGCTGGCATCCGATTTTCAAGGAAATGCGGGAGCAGGCCCCAATCAACAAAGTCGAAGGCAGCGGCTTTGGCAGCTATTGGAATGTCACCACGCTGAAGGCCATCCAGCATGTCGAGGCCCTGCCCGACATCTATTCGTCGTCATTTGAGCATGGCGGCATCACGCTGGTCGATGACGAAGCGCTGGACGAGCCCATCCCCGAGGAAGAACGTATCGTGATGCCGATGTTCATCGCGATGGACCGTCCCAAGCACACCGAAGAACGCCGCGTGATTGCACCTGCTTTCACCCCGGGTGAAATGGAACGCATGGCTTCGGATATCCGCCGCCGCACCGGCGAGTTGCTCGATTCCCTGCCCATCGGCCAGTCGTTCGATTGGGTAGACAAGGTTTCGATCGAGCTGACCACCCAGATGCTCGCCCTGCTGTTCGATTTCCCTTGGGAAGACCGCCGCAAACTGACCGAATGGTCCGACTGGGCCGGTGATGTCGAACTTTTCCGTACCGAAGAGACCCGCAAGGCGCGCCTAGAAAAGATGTTCGAAATGGGTGCCTATTTCCAGCGCCTGTGGGATGAGCGTAAGGACAAGGGCGAGGCGCCCGACCTTATCAGCCGCATGATCCATTCGCCGATGAAGGACATGACACAGTTTGAGTATATGGGGAACCTGATCCTGCTCATCGTCGGCGGCAATGATACCACCCGCAACTCGATGTCGGGCTATGCCTATGGCCTGCACAGCTTCCAGGATGAACGCGAAAAGCTCGAGAAAAACCCAGAGCTTATTCCGAACGCAGTGAGCGAAATCATCCGCTGGCAGACCCCGCTAGCTCATATGCGCCGCACTGCGCTGCGCGACCATGACCTGTTCGGTGCACCGATCAAGGCAGGCGACAAGATCGGCATGTGGTATATTTCGGCCAACCGTGACGAAACGGTGTTCGAAAATCCCGACAAGCTGATCGTGGACCGAGAGAATGCCCGCCGCCACCTGTCGTTCGGCTATGGCATCCACCGCTGCGTCGGTGCCCGCCTGGCCGAACTGCAAATTCGTGTATTGCTTGAAGAAATGGCAAAACGCCGCTTGCGCCCCAATGTGGTGGCAGAGCCTGTGCGCGTGGCTGGCTGTTTCGTGCACGGCTATCGCTCGATGGATGTCGAACTCAGCAAATATTGAGCATCGGCGTGAAACCTTTGGCCTGTTTTCATCGTATTTGATGCAAGACAGGCGAAAGGCAAAATCATGACCAAACAGGACAAGCGCAGTTTCCTCAAAGCCGGCGTGGCCGCGATGGCGGCCTTCGCGACCGGGCTGTTTGGGGCCGCAGGTGCGCAAGCGCGCCGCACCTTTGCGGTGGTGAAACCGGATGCCGAATGGCGCCGCATCCTATCGCCGATGGCCTATCGCGTTCTGCGCAAGGAAGACACCGAACCGCCTTTTTCAAGCCCGCTCAATAACGAAAAGCGCAAAGGCAATTTCCTGTGCGCCGGATGCGGGCAAAAACTGTTCAACGCAGCGGCGAAATATGAAAGCGGCACTGGCTGGCCAAGCTTCTACACCCCGATCAAAGGGGCGATCGGGACGAAGATGGATTATGGACTGCACCTGCCCCGCATTGAAGTGCATTGCTCACGCTGTGGCGGACATTTGGGGCATGTTTTTGATGACGGCCCGCGACCGACCGGCAAGCGTTATTGCATGAATGGTGCGGCGATGAAGTTCGAACCCGTTTGAAGCGGGTTATTTGGGTTCGGCAATTCCGCTGAAATCCAGTTCTCCGGATTTCTTCGGCTCGTCGGCCTGTCCACCGCGTTCGATGATCGCCAAAATGGCGCTGTTGCGCCCGTCCTGCGCCGCATATTCGCGCGCGCTGAGGCCCGCAACTGCATCACGCTTGTCGGGATTGGCCCCCGATTTCAGCAGCAGGCGAACCATTTCCGGGTTGCGCAACTGCACCGCGCGGATCAGCGGAGTCTCTCCACTGCGATTGGTGCCATCAACGCTTGCCTTGTTCTTGATCAGGCGAGCAGCACCTTCGACGAAGCCCAACTGGGTCGCCAGCATCAGCGGGGTTATGCCTTTGCGGTCCGCAAGGTTCGGGTTGGCCCCTTTCTGGAGGAGATAGCTGAGCCAAGTTTCGTCGCGGCGGGCAACAACGATATGAAGCGCGGTTTCACCCGTGCCATCGCGCTTGGTGTTAACGATGACCGATCCGGGTTCGTCCAGATATTTTGCCGCCTCGTTCCCATCGCGTTCGTCGACCGCCTTGAGGAAGTTGTAGCTGTCAGAGAACTGCGCCGAAACTGGCTGAACAGCCAGACCTGCTGCCAGAAACGCTATGAAGAGAGCGCGCGCCTTGTTCCGCATAAGAAGCATGACCCCTGTCGTGAATCGAATGATGCAAACTTGAAATCGCGCCCTTAACAGACCATGGCTGGCGCTGCCATGAACAAAAATGCCATCACGCTTATTCTCGCCCTTTCTCTTGGTCTCTCCGCTTGCGGTTCCCCAAATGATCAGGTGCCTTTGTCGCAAGCCCCGCTCGCCGGTGCGGCCATAGGCGGGCCGTTCACCCTGACCGACCAGGATGGAAAGCAACGCAGCTATTCCGAATTCGACGGCAAATATCGGATCATCTATTTTGGCTACACCAATTGCCCCGATATCTGCACGCCCGACTTGCAGCATTTGATGGCGGGGCTGAGCCAATTTGAGAAGGCCAATCCGGAACTTGCAGGTAAGGTGCAACCGCTGTTCATCACCGTAGATCCGCAGCGCGACACGCCCGCCATACTCAAGCAGTTTGTAACCGCTTTCCACCCACGCCTTATCGGTCTTACCGGAAGCGAAGACCAGATTGCCGCCGCGGCAAAATCCTTTGCGGTTTATTATCAGAAGATGGAGGGATCGAGCCCCGACGCCTATCTGATGAGCCACAGCCAAACGCCGTTCCTGATGGGGCCCGATGGCAAGCCGCTTGCATTGATGCCAGCGGATACACCGAATACCGAGGCCAATGAGGGCGATCCCAAGCTGGTTGTCGCAGAACTCACCAAATGGGTGCGCTGAGTTGAGCGATACCCCCTTCTGGGAACGGCCAATCGAAACGCTTGCCAGGGATGAATGGGAAGCGCTTTGCGATGGCTGCGGCAAATGCTGCCTGCACAAGGTGGAGGATGAGGATACCGGCCGCATCTATCCCACCAACGTCGCTTGCAAATTGCTCGATCTGGATAGCTGCCGCTGCGCCGATTATCGCAATCGCCGGATGCATGTGCCGGATTGCATCCGGTTGACACGCAAGACAATCGACGATTATCCTTGGCTTCCATCGACCTGTGCTTATGTGCTCCGTCAGAATGGGGAGCCGCTGCCCGAATGGCATTATCTGGTCTGCGGTGATCGCGAGGCGGTGCATAAGGCTGGCATCTCGGCCAAAGGTCGGGCATTATCCGAATTGCATGCTGGACCGCTTGAAAACCATATTGTCGAGCAGCCTCTCTGATCCATCGGGCGGCGATCCCGTCGTGGATATTGAAGGGCGGCAAGTGCCGGTTCGCATCAAGCGCACACGGCAGGCTAGGCGCATTTCGATGCGGGCTGACGCGATCAAGCGCGAAATCCGCATCACCATGCCGGTTTACGCGCCGACCGCCGCTGCGCTCGATTTCGTGCAAAAGAAAAAGCAGTGGATTGCAACGCGTCTGGAAACTGCACCTACCGTCGAACCGCTTGGCCCCGATTCAACAATCGCCTTCATGGGCGAGACACATCGGATCGTCTGGAACACGAAGAACAGTCGCCGTGTCAGGCAGGTGATCGGCGATGAGGGTCCTGAACTCCATCTGGGTGGCCCTGCAGAGCTTGTCGGACAGCGTGTCATTCGCTGGCTACGCGAAGAGGCCCGTCCGATCTTTGCCGAGGATATCGATCATTATTGCGCGAAAGCCGGTGAACCTGTGCCACAATTGACGATAGGCGATCCGCGCAGCCGATGGGGCAGTTGCTCATCTCGCGGTACAATATCGCTTAGCTGGCGGCTGATCATGGCACCGCACCATGTCCGCCGGTCGGTCATCGCGCATGAAGTTGCCCATATGCGCCACATGGATCATAGTCCGGCCTTCTACGCCTGGTTCGAAGAACTATTCGAAGGCGACCGCAGTGCCGCCGATCGTTGGCTGAAGTCAAACGGCACTGCGTTGCAGATGATCGGTCGATAGCGCGTCCGCTAGTCGTCGATATTCCTTTTGAAAGTTTCTGGCAGGAACAAGAGCCCTGCAATGACGGTCAATGCTGCCACGACGATCGGATACCAAAGCCCGTAATAGATATCGCCGGTTGCCGCGACCATGGCAAAAGCAGTTGTGGGCAGGAAGCCACCGAACCAGCCATTGCCGATGTGATAGGGCAACGACATTGAGGTGTAGCGGATCCGGGTGGGGAACAATTCCACCAGCAACGCTGCGATCGGTCCGTACACCATGGTCACCAGCAGCACCAAATAGGTAAGCACCGCAACCACGAGCGGCTTGTTGATCTGTGCGGGATCGGCAAACAGAATTTTCTTGGGTGCCTTTTCATCCTTCGCCGCTGCCGGATTATCCTTCACAGGATAACCAGCGGCCTGCAGGCTGCTCATCACTTCTCCGCCAAACGCCTTGATCGCTACAGCCTTTTCCTCTCCGTCCAGTTTCGACGGATCGGGCGCGGTGATGACCTTGCCGCCGATTTGCACGGATGCAACCGTGCCTGCCGGAGCGCTGACCACGCTATAGCTGACCGCATTTTTGGCGAGATAGGATTTGGCGATATCGCAGCTCTTGCTGTCGAACTTGTTCCGGCCAATGGGGTCAAATTGCAGCGAGCAATCATTTTCATTGGCAGTAACCGAAACAGGCGCCGTGACACTTGCCTTCGCCATCGCCGGATTGGCGGCATTGGACAAAGCGTTGAACGCAGGGAAATAGGTCATCGCCGCCAAGCCACATCCTGCAAGGATGATCCACTTGCGGCCAATCTTGTCCGACAACCAACCAAAGAAAATGAAGAATGGCGTTCCAATCGCCAAGGCGATGGCGATCAGGATATTGGCCGTCGCGCCATCGACCAGCAGCATTTTTTCGAGGAAGAAGAGCGCGTAGAATTGCCCTGTATACCAGACAACCGCCTGCCCTGCGACCGCACCGAACAGCGCAATCAAAACGACCCGTCCGTTGCGCCAATTGCCAAAGGCTTCTGAAATGGGCGCTTTAGATGCAGTCCCCTCTTCCTTCATCTTCTGGAAGACCGGGCTTTCCTGCAATTGCATGCGAATCCAAAGCGAGACACCAAGCAGGATCACTGAAATCAGGAATGGCACGCGCCAGCCCCAATCCTTGAATGCCTCTTCACCGATCAAGGTGCGCGTGCCGATAACCACCAGCAGCGCCGCAAAAAGCCCGAGTGTCGCGGTGGTCTGGATGAAGCTGGTGTAGAGCCCGCGCTTGTTGTTCGGCGCATGCTCGGCAACATAGGTGGCTGCCCCGCCATATTCGCCGCCAAGTGCTAGCCCTTGCAGCAAACGGAGCAGCACCAGCATGATCGGCGCTGCGACCCCGATACTCGCATAATTGGGCAGGATGCCGACGGTGAAGGTCGCAAAACCCATCAAGCCCATTGTTACGAGGAAGGTATATTTCCGCCCGACAATGTCGCCCAACCGGCCGAAGACCAAAGCCCCGAACGGGCGCACCGCAAAGCCGGCGGCAAAGGCTGCCAAGGCAAAAATGAAACCGGTGGTCTCGTTTACGCCTGAAAAAAACTGCGCTGAAATGACGGTAGCGAGCAGCCCATAGAGATAGAAATCATACCATTCGAAAACCGTGCCCAAGGATGACGCCAGGATGACCCGCTTCTCACCCCCTGTGGCTTCGTGATGCTTCGGCATGGAATCTGATGCTGCGGCCATGCGCTTCTCCCCTCATTGGCGCCTCATGCGGCATCCTATCGGTTGCTGGTGCCGGGTGGTCAAGCACGCAGAGAAAAGCAATCAGACCGGTACTGCAATTTGCTTGCCGCCAAATACCGACTGCCAATTTTCAATTTCTGAAACGACGACATCGTCCATGGCGTGGACCAGTTCCGCTACCTGCGCATAGCGAAGCGAACCTTTGGGCGCATTTAAAAGGATCGCGATGCGTGCCTCGATAACCGCCAGCTTCTCAGCGGTCACTTCGGATATGGATGCAAAACGTTCGAAGTCGCCAAAGTAACGGATGCCGGCAAAGGCACCGCCTAGCGCGGGTAAGACCACACCCAGGAATGTGAATGTTTTCGAGCTGTTGTGGACGAAGGAATCGGGGATCACGCCCATATAGCTGAAAATGATCAGCAAAAGATAAGTTGCCACAGACAGCACAGCCAACACGAACAGCCGCTCTGACAAGCGGTCGAGACGGTGGTGCACATGGGTCAGCCGCTCCGCCTTGCGCTGGTGGTAAAGCCGCTGTCGTGACACATGGTCTTGGAGCAGTGATTTAAGGGCGGCGCGCAAATAATCCTGCCCGATCCGAACCGAGGGAAGCCCGATATCGCAGAGCACCTCACGCGCATAAAATTCAGGCCAGCCGGTATCGGTGCCCCGGGGCCACCGGCCAGCCGCGCGGGCAACGCCCAATACCAGCATGATGGGTGCATGGCGGAAATATTCCGCCACCCGCCGCGTTTCAAACCATCGCCCGTGCCAGCGTCGGCGCTGCCCGATGACGGTGATTGAAAGGATCGTGGTGAGCAAAAGGAATTCACCCAAGGCAAATGGCCATTTTGCATCGACCGTGACGAGCGGGAGATAAGCAACGCCGACGGTAATGGCCAAAGCGGAAAGCAGGAAGTTGGTTACCATTCCGCCGCGATAGGCATCTGACAGAAACGTCGAGAGCCCGTCCGCCCACGCGAACCGCTCCATTATCTCGCGTTGGATTTTCTGGGCAAAATCGGTGTCGCCACCCGGCAGCTTGTGGGCCGCATCCAATATATGGGCGCCGCTCCCTGTCGCGATCTGCTCCGGGGTCTCATAGCTTTGCACCAACGGCCCGAAACGTTCCTTTACCCCGCTGCCGCCGAACAATGCCTCTATACGGCGATAGGCGTGGAACCGTCGCAAGCTGCGCGCGTGCCATTGTTCGGTGTGGAATCGTACGGCGCGTTCATTCTGGTCTGAATCTGGTGGATTCAGCGTTGTTTCGATCACCTGTTCCAGCGCGGCCTGATCGAGCGGCTGCAGACTTTCATGGGCGAACAATTCCTCAGGCGTTGTCAGCAAAGCGATGCGATCGGGCCGTTCGGCATTGATCCACAATACCGGGGTGCCAAGGCTGACTGCGACCGAAATCGTATGCCGCGTTCCGCCAATAGCCCCGGGGGTGACGCCGTCCCAGATTGCAACCAACAGATCCGATTGTTCTATCATCACCCGACCGGCGGTCGCGACGCGCTCTGCTACAATCGTCAGATAATCCTGCCGCGCTTTTGCATTGACGGGCTCAGCCAGATGCGATTTCAGAAGGGCGCTTACATACTCATCCTGTTCGGCGAGTTCGAACAATTTCAGACGCTGTGCGATATTGCGCATATACTGGGCTTGCTCGACATCGTCCCCTGCATGCATCGCGACATTCAGATCGATGCCAAAAGGCAAGGGCGCGGTAACTTCCCAACCGTGCTGTAATGCGGTTTCGACCGCTATCATGTCGGCTCCAAACGCCAGCAAGGCATGCAGACGGGTTGCGCCGACACTATCGCTCTGTCGCGCGGTGACGGCGTCGATCGTTGCAAACAGTCCGGCGAGACGGGTCTCGATCGCGGAGCAGCGGTCCTGGACCACCCAAGCGGGCGCCGGATACGTCACAGCCGGGCTCGAGGTGGCGTTCCGGCGCCCCACTCCCCTTGACGTCCCCCTGGATCTGCGCGCACGAGTGACCATGGCCAGCCAGGGCGAGATGCACGTCGAGGCTGAGTTGAGCTGGGATGGCAAGGTCCGCGCGGATGCCCGCTCAGTCTGGAAGCCATCCAGGGCACGACCACATGGGTCGAGGCCCACCGTCGCCGAAGGGACCAGCACCTAGGCCGGCACTCGGCCGTCCTGCGAAGGAGTCAGGAACCTGCGCAGTCCAGCGAGCAGCA
>JALREL010000067.1 GCA_023262005.1 Sphingorhabdus sp.
ATCGCTCTGTCGCGCGGTGACGGCGTCGATCGTTGCAAACAGTCCGGCGAGACGGGTCTCGATCGCCGCGCGGTTGGCGGCGAAAGCGGCGTTGCTGTCCCGATGCCCGGTGATGCCAACACAGATCCGGGCAGGCGGCAATGCAATCGAGTTGGACATAAAAGGCTGATCTCGCTTCCTTGCCCTCTATCGTAGCGGCAGCCTGCGTATCGACAAGCCCTGTCGTGGAATTGGCTATCGCGCAATTTGCTTGTGTAAAGTGATGAAAAGCAGCACATTAACGACTTGCTCTGCAAGGCCAGACAGGGGTGCGATTGGCGGATGGAACAAGGCAATCGGGCACAAGGAACGCAGCAGGACGCGAGTACGGTCTTTGTCAGCTATTCGCGCGAAGACCGGCAACGGGCTTTGCCTATCATCAAGATCATCGAAGAAGCCGGCTTCATCGTCTGGTGGGATGGCTTGCTTGAGGGCGGAGAGCGTTTTGCCCGCATAACGGAAGAAGCGCTCGAAAGGGCAAAAGCCGTCGTCGTACTTTGGTCTGCAGCCTCTACCAAGTCGCACTGGGTGCATGACGAGGCAACCGTCGGCCGCGATCGCCAACGGCTGGTGCCGATTTCGATCGATGGCAGTGAACCACCGCTCGGGTTCCGCCAGTTTCAGGTGATCGATGCGTCTCCAATAAAAGTGAAAAGCAGCTCCGCCGAAATGCAGCAGATGCTGAAAGCGATTGCAGCCCTGCATGGTCGGCAAGCGGATTTTGCCGCTCCAGTATCGCGCCCTGCGAATGGCCCCAACAGGCGCATGCTGTTGATCGGCGGAGGTGCGACTGCACTTGTGGCAACGGGCGCCGCAGCATGGCTGACCGGATTGATTGGTAGTGGCAAGGCTTCAGCAGTCAGCATAGCGGTACTTCCGTTCGATAATTTGAGCGGGGACCCGCAGCAGACCTATTTCTCCGATGGTCTGGCTGCAGAAATTCGCACCCAGCTGACCCGCAACGAATTGTTGCAAGTCGCTGCACAAGCCTCTTCCAACCTGTTCCGTGAGGATAAGGCCGATGCAAAGGCAATCTCGGACAAACTGGATGTCGCCTATTTCCTCGACGGCAATGTCCGGCGTGCCGAAGATATCGTCAAAGTTGCCGTGCAACTGATCGACGGGCGAACGGGCAGCGCCAAATGGGCGGAGAGCTTTGAGCGCCCGTTGACCAATGTATTTGAGGTGCAAAGCGAAATCGCACTCAAGGTCGCAAGCGCGCTTTCGGTTGAAATCGATCCGTCGAAACGCCGCGAAGCTGGGAAGAAGAGTTTGGCGGGAACCAAAAGCGTTGCGGCATTCGATGCCTATCTGCGCGGCAAGGATCTTTACGATGCAGGGATTGATGAGAATAGCGATCGGCAGGCGTTGGCGAAATTCAACGAAGCGATTGCCGACGATCCCCAATATGCCGCAGCCCATGCCGCACGTTCGCGGGCGCTGGCGGTCATCGCCAACCTGTATACCGGCGGCGCCGAACGAAAGGCCCTGTATGCCGAGGCCGTTACGGCAGCCAAAAAGGCAGTCGCGCTGGCCCCCGAATATGCCGAAGCACATTCCGCGCTGGGCTTTGCGATTGCCTTTGGCCAACTCAACATGAAGGCGGCACGGGCGCCTTATGAAAAATCGCTTCAACTCGGTAAAGGCGATGCCGATGTGTTGAGCCGCTATGCCGTATTCCGCTCGCGCTTTGGCGAATATGAGGCAGCGAACGCGGCCATCCTGCAATCCTCCGCGCTCGACCCGCTGAATCCCCGCACCTTCCGTTCGATCGGCGACATAAATTACGGTGCTCGTCGATATGACGAGGCTATCAAGGCGTTCGACCAGGCACTGAAGCTCAATCCGAAACTGAGTGGCGCCAAGGCGTCGATCGGTTTCGCGCTTTATATGCAAGACAGGCTGGATGAAGCTGCGCGCTATTTCGCCGAGGAGAGCAGCAAGATCAGGCGGCTGACGGGAGAGGCAATAATCGCTCACCGATTGGGCCAAAAGGCCGTCGCAGAAAGCAAGTTGGCCGAAATGAATGCAGAGTTCGGAACCGAAAGCGAATATCAATATGCGCAGATCCAGTCGCAATGGGGCAACACCGAAAAAGCGCTGGCATCATTGCAGTCGGCACGCGCACACGACGATAGCGGGTTGGTGATGATGCAAAATGATCCGTTGCTCGATCCGATCCGAAAAGCGCCGGAATTTTCCAATTTGCTTAAGTCATTGGGTTTCGTGTAAACCGATGTTCCACAAAGTAGGGGTAGAGATATGCGTAAAATCATAACATTGGGATTGATCGCTTCCGCTTCGTTCGCGTTATCAGCGTGCAACGACAAGACGGCTGAAACCGAAGAAGAAGTCGTCACCGATGAAGCAGCTCCTGCCGAACAGGCTGCGCCTGCTGCTGAAACCACCGAACCCGCAGCCGCAACGCCCGCAGCCGAAGAAAAAACCGGCCCGGATGAGCGCACTGGTCCCGACGAACGCACCGGTCCCGATGAGCGCACCGGCCCGGACGAACGCTAAGTTATCTGCAAGGGCGGGCCAGTCCCGCCCTTGTCGCTTATTGCTTTGAGAAGCGCTTGCGCGAAGCCTTCGCGCTCTTGATCCATGACTGGTAGGCAGAAACGCGGGTATAAAGACCTGGATAACCAGGATTTGCGCAACCCACGCCTTGCGAGACAATGCCGACCAGCACCCTGTCGCCGTTGGGCAACGCCCGGGTCAGTGGGCCGCCACTATCACCTTGGCACGAATCCGCATTTTTCGGACCAAGCGCAACGCACATGGTTTTTGCGCTCGCTATGCCCTTATATTCCGCAATCGCCGCGCATTTGCTTTCATCGGTCTTGAACACCGTCGCCTGCTTGAGTTGCGCCGGGTTGCGCTGCGGTCTGCCGCCTATGTCAACCCGTGCCATAGTCGATTTCTTGCGCGCACCCTGCCAACCCCAACCGCTTACGCGTAGCGGCTCATTGCGTATTGGCGGGGCGTTGGGCACGTTGGCCTGCATGGTGATTGGCGCGAGTGCGCCTGATGCCAGCAATTTTATTAGCTGCCCATTATCGGCGACCTTGATCAATGCGATATCATCCTTGGGAACTTCCTCTGTGTAGCCGGCATGGGTGATCACCTGCGCAATCGCAAAGGTCGCGCCGCCTGCTGCCAGATTCTGCGTTCCCATGCGAACGCGTCGATGCGTGAACACGTCAACCGGTTTGCCATCGACCATACCTAGGCCGGTCACACAGTGTGCAGCGGTTAGAATCCAGCCGTCGCCAATATAGGAACCGCCGCATTTGTGAGCCAGTTCAAAGCCTTTGCGCAGGTTCAGATATTTGCGCTTCTCAGGCGGGGTGATTTGCGGGTTGGCATCATCAGCAATCTCCTTGGCGGTGTAACTTGCAACGGTCGAATAGATTTCAATCTGCCAGGGGGCCGAATTGGGCGGTGCATCTTCACCACCGACAATGCGACCTTCATCGTCAATTTCTTCCTCTTCATCGACCGTTGCCGTCTCATCAGCCGCCGCTGCATTCTGGTCCGGGGGCGCCGTTTCGACCTGCGAAGCAGCCGCATTTGCAGTGGGAAGGGTGAGCAGGAGCCCCAAGGCGAGTTTTTTCATCTGTGGCTGGTCCTCATTCCACGATCACTGTTTCTACAATGGCTTTCCAATCGCCGGCGCGGGGCACCGATGCACCGCGCACGCCCTTTTGCGCATCACACAGCAGCCGTTCGAGCGGAGATGCACAGCCAACAACGCTGCGGCTATTGGTGCCATCCTGTTCAAGCGCAGCAGCATTGATCGGGCGTTCGGTGGCGATGGTCACGAAGCGATAGGTTCCCTTAGCCAGCGGGACCACTGGATCGTGCACGTTGCGATAGGGCTGTAAAGGCGCGACTGCCGGATCAACATCGCCCGGCCGCGGCAACACCAGCGCCACGCCAAAGGTCGGGTCAATCCCGAACACATAAAAATAAAGCGGCTTATCCGATTCGTTGTTCACCGTGACAATTGCCTGCGCATCTCGTTTCAGCAGGCGCATCTGCCGCTTTTCCATCGGGGGGCACCCGTCGCTTGGGGCAGCATATTCCTGGTCATCAACACAGAATCGGATTGCCGATTGGGCGGCACCATTTTCGTTTCGCAGGTCTAGAAGTTGCTGCACGCGCAGGATTTTGCGCAGCTTGGATGACAGTTTTTCGGCAAATTCGGGTGCATCGACAGGTCCGAGTTCCCCTATCTGGGTGCCATCAACGGCAAACAATACCGCGTCCCCCTTTTTTTGGGGGTGCGACCCGATTTGCGCCTGAACCGGTGATTTGCCACCGCCAAAAAATGGAAGTGCATCAAGCGCCAATTGCACCTTCGCACGCTCGGTTTCCTTTTTGACAATGTTAGTGATGCGCAGCTTCAATTTGCCTACGCCACGCATGGTTTCAACGGCGACCAAATCGGTGCCCAAATTGGGATGCGCCGCATCAAGGGCAAGCTTTGCGACATAATCCTCAACGTCGGTAACCGTTGCAGTGGCCAGCGGCTTTGCGTTGATGGCCACCGCCTGGGCCTGACTAGGAAAGAGATTAAAGCGCGAGCCTTCGACGATACCGGTCAATCGCCCGGCCTGGAGCTGCATTTCGCCTTCGACCAGCTTCGCTTCGAAAAGCGCCTTGGGCCGCGCGGCCGAACCAAGCGACGCAGTGAGCTGCCCTTCGCCCACCGGGGTCTGCGTTGTAAGTCCGCCAAGCGCTACACGAGTCCGTACTTCGCGTATCAGGTCACCAAAGGTGGCTCCGGGCATAGCAAACATTGCTTCAATCAATGCGGTAGTGAAAACGCCTTCGCGTTTGCCGACACTGCCGGCGGGAATTTCCTGTGCCTGCTCGCCATCCTGTGCTGCGGCAAGGTGCACCCAATAGCCGCCACCCGGCCCCACAGGCGTTGGAACGCCCCCCCGAACCGGGGGCCTGACGGTTAACATGGGGACGTTGCGCGATTCCCCACTGGCACCATCACGTGTTGCAGTTCCCGAATTGCAGCTATCGAAGATCGTGACAAAACGAATGCCGGCTGCGGCTGCCTTGTCCTTGATGGCCTTCAATTCGATATCGAGAATGTCACCTTTGGCGATGCTTCCGGGTTCGCGGGCGTCGCTGGGCAATATGGTGCCGTTAAACCCCGAAGCCTGATCGAACAGGCTGTCGCTTGGATATTGTGAGCCGTGCCCGGCAAAGTAGAACAGCACCGTGTCTTGTGGAGCCGAGCGTGCAATCAGCGTTTCGAGCGCGCCCAAAATGGCGTCGCGCTTGGCACAGAAGTTGACCAGCGTTATCGAATTCGTCGTCTCGCCTTTGCAGTTTTCCGGGCTGACGACGTCCTCGGACAGTGGATCAAGTTCGAGTCCATGGAGTTGCGCCAACGCCTTCTTGAACCGCAAACTGTCGTTAACCGCCCCTTTGAGGTCTTTGAAGGCCGCTTTCCTTCCGGGCGCGGATGAAAATTGGTAGCTATCTATACCGACAAACAAGGTCCTGATCTGCTGCGCGTGCGCCGGAACGGGAAGTGCAGCGACAAGCAGCAACAGGAGCACCAGCATCTTCATTTGGCCGGCCCCTTCAGGATAACCTTGCTGGGAAATCCATAGTCAAACAAAGTGGGCTGCTGGATCTTTCTGAAAACTTGTTCAACCCTTCCGGGAAAGCGGAAACTGCTGCCTTCAACTTCGGATCCACCCGTAATACGTGCATCGTCGTTCAGGGTCGGCAGGCGGTAAATCGGATAGTTTATCCATTCATCTAGGCTGATCCGATCGTCCAACGACCCATCTAAGAAACCATCCGCTTGCACAAGACCTTCGTCGGGTCCTGCCAATGCATAAGTCAGCAGGCCATGGCGCAATTTGGAATCTTCAAAAGCAACATCTTCAGCCTGGGTCGCTACCAATATTTTGATACCTTTGTCATAGGCCAGCTGTCCCAATCCTTTGTCGCCCAAAGGGCCCGGTTTGAAATTGGGCGTATTCACGCTTGCCCCCGCATGGCATGCATCGATGATCAATACGATGTCTGCAGCGTCCATCACGCGTAACCACATCGTCATTTCGTCCATATTGACCAAGGTATGGGGATGCGGTTCTCCTGACCCATCCTCTCCTTCCGGCCAGGCCGCATCGGTTGGCAGAAGGAAGAAGTTGCGTTGCTTGTCTGCCCAGCCATGGCCGGAAAAGCTGATAATGATGAGGTCATCGGGCGACGACAGATCAAGTGCTGAACCGTCTATTCCGTTCGCCGCCAGAATCTTCAGACCCTCCTCTCGCTCGAAGCCTGCCAGCATTGCCATGATCATGTTGATCGCATCCGCCGTCGGCTTCACGTCGCTGCCGTCCTTGGCAGCAACAACCATCCTGCGCATTTCATAGCCCGGGATGTCTGTAACCTGATCGTTGATCAGTTGCGCATCGGCGGCTGCATAATCCAGCTTGAGCCGTTTTTCGTCATATGCGTCTATACCTATCGAGATCACAAATGCGCGCGGCTGGAATGGCTGCATGTCGGGCCGGACATAATCGGTATAGATTGCGGTCTCGCTTTTCACCCTGTCTTCGTTGAACGCATAGGCGGTAAAGATAGGCTTGTTGGCGTCGGCAGCGCTTGGCAACCGCACCCGGAATGTCTTTTCATAGATGCCATCGCCCGGCTTGGCATCGTCGTCGACAAGCTTGTTGTGCGCGCGCCAATCCGCCAGCTCGTCCTGTGGTTCAAGATCCTGATTGTCGGGGGTATGCGCTGCAAAACGATAATCGCGAAACAGCCGCAAATCGTAGACGCCGCTCGACTTTCCATCAGGCGAAGCCGTATCGCGATTTTCGGTAACTTTCACCGAGACAACGGCTTCGTCAGGCGTTTCGCCGGTCTCGACTTTGACAATTTCGACAAGTGGCAAGATGCGGTTGAGCTGCGCAATGGGTTTGGGTGGGGGGATGACGGTGTCGCAATCACGAATGTAAGAGCAGGACATGATCGCCTCGGTCAGCCCGGGCATATAATAATCGCGCATGAAAGTTTGAGGCGATAGCGACTCAAAAGGTCGATCGGGCATCACCCAACGGAAACTGTCGCTGTCCGGGCCCAGATTGGTATCATAGCGCCCATCAGGCAGCGCAGCGACATAGCCCTGATCGGCAAAGAAATGCGTGGTCAGCAGCACCGGCCAGCCGGGCTTGCTGGTATCCCACATTCGTAGGCCATCATGCGCCGAAAGCGCCCAGAAAATCGGGGTTTCGCTCAAAAACCCACCCGCAATGACGCGGCCGAATGAAAGCGGCGCCAATTCCTGTTCCCCCGCGACATCCGACAGGCTGATCAGGTCATCGCCTTCACCAGCCATCGCAACGACCGAACCATCGGTTTCCAATACTCTGGTGCTGGTGGACCGCCCCTCCATCGGCAACCATTCGTCAAATTCGAGCCACCATGTACCACCGCCGCTGTCGCTCGATACCAGCAGGAACTCGTCGCCCAAAAGCTGCGATTTCGTAACCGGGCCATCGCCTTCAAACCGGCGTTGTTTGACCACCGCACCAGTGCGAGTATCGATCGCATGAAACCATGTCGTTCCATCTGCGGCGACCGTGACTGCTGACAGGGTTTGTCCGGTTTCTGAAACCGAAATCCCGGTGATGCGCATATTGGCTTCGAGTTTCAGATCGCCGAAATTACGCCAGCGTTTCTTATTCCCGTCGTAACGCTTCAGGCCGAAATCGCCTTTTGCATGCGCATTGCAATTCGACAGACCTGCTGCAAAATAGCTGCCGTCGGGTGCAATTTTGATGAAACAGGCGGGATCGATAGACTCCACGATTTTGCCATCGTCGGTGTTTATCAACACGGCTTTGGCTGCAGCCCCTTTTGCGCCCATGTCGAAAGAACCCGTTTCGACGGTCGATGCCGCAAGCAACCGGTTGCTATCCGCCCATTGTACGCGGAAATAGTCTCCGGGCAGCTTGACCGTATTTTGGAACTGCCCGGTCGACGTATCAAACAGTTCAATCGTGGACGTGCGCTTGTCGCTTTCTTGCCCCAATTCGGGCTCAGGCAGCATGGCAAGAATACTGCCATCGAATGATAAAGCTGCATCACGAAACCGTAACGAGCGGGTGAGCGTGAGGGCCAAATCTGGCTTCCCTGCCTCCCGGATCAACAACCCGTCCTGATCGCGCACAAGGGTGCGTTTGCCATCATGTGAAGCCGGCAAGGGTGCAAGTTCGACGACCGGTTCCTGCCCGCTTTCACTCTGCGCCAACAACGCTTCGCGTGCTTTACGAGCTTCCTCAAATTTGGCGCGGTCTTCCTCGGTCCATTGCTCCTGAAGTTTCGCCCGTTCTTCGGCGCTGGTCTCCGAAGAGAGGCGCATCACGCCTCCGCCAACCGCTGTTGTGAAGATCGTGCGCGTTTGCAGGTTCAACCGGTAAGTTTGGCGTGCGATCCCATATCGTGATTGGTCGGTGAACAAACGCTTCTTTGCGTCGACTTCCTGCGACCTTATTGCGACCTCGGTTCCGTCCTCAGAAACCGTCATTCCCAATAGGCGCTTGGTAACCGTCGCGCTTCGGCTGCTCCCACCGGGGAGCGGAATGCGATCGACGACGTGCCCTGTCTTGGTATCCCATATGAGTACGAGCCTGCTCGCATCGCCGGCGGTTATCAGATAGCGATCATCCGGGGTCCAAGCTGCCACTTCGATCCCGCCATAGGGCAGCGTTTGCAGAACGATCTTGGGATTTATCTGTTCGTTTTGCTGGGCATGAAGCGAGGACACTGCGAAGAGCAGGCCGAAAAGCAAAAAGCCAATGGCTTCAATCCGCGAAAACACGGCAAAGCAAGGACATACATGGTCCCCCAGTCAGGTGACAGACATATACACCGAATAACAGTTTGGAGAAAGACCAAGCTGGAAGAACGAAAACCAGTTGATGGCCCTCAGCGCCGGGTGGCACATTCGGTGTACCCGACTGGCTAAATCCCGTTGGCGGATTGATTCATGAAGCGGAGTGCCTCCACTTCCGAGATGACTTCGGCATATTTCGACCGCAGGTCAAAAAGATTGGCCTCATGTGGTGCAGGATGCCGATCCCCGCACCCGTCGCGCACAACAAATGGGGCAAAGCCGTTTTGCAGGGCATCGAGCGCCGTTGCGCGCACGCAGCCTGAGGTCGACATCCCGGTTATCAGCAGCGTATCGATGTCCTTTGCACGAAGCTCGGCGCAGAGCGTTGTCCCAAAGAATGCCGAGGCAAATTGTTTCGAAATTATGGTTTCGCCTTGTTTTGGAGCAAGGCTGGGTGGAAATGCGCCCAGCGGCGAACCAGAATCGAACACGCGAAGAGCAGGGATTTTTTTGTAGAATAATCCGCCATCGGCTCCGCCCGGTTGGTAGACCACATTGGTGAAGATCACCGGAATGCCAGACGCGCGTGCCGCCGCTAACAGCCGTTCATTGCTCGCCAATGCCTTTTCAGCCCCGGCATAAAGCGGCGAGCCTTGATCGAGATAAGCCATAACAAAATCGACGATCAGCAGGGCGGGCTTGTTGCCAAAGGCCAAATGCCCGTCAAAGGCCCCCGAGTAGTTCGTCGAAAGGTCATCGTCGCCGGTTGGCATCAGATGGCACCTGCTGCCTTGAGCGCGCCGATTTCGGCTCCGGAAAGTCCCAACAAACCGCCATACACCTCTTCATTATGCTGCCCGACGAGCGAAGGCGCCGGAGAGCGCACCCCGCTCGGGGTGGCGGATAATTTGGGAAAGGCGCCCTGCATTTTCAGCTTGCCGAAGCGTTCGGTTTCAACCTCGATGATTGCCTCGCGCGCCTTGAAATGCGGATCAGCCAGCATTTCGGGAGCTCGATACACCCGGCCTGCGGGTATGGAATAGGCAATCATAAGTGCATCGACTTCGTCGACTGTCAGCGTCCTTGTCCAACTATTGATCAGTTCATCAAGCTCCAACTGATTCTGCCCGCGCGCCAGATGGGTTGCATAACGTTCGTCGGTGCCCAGCTCTGGCCGCCCCATGGCTTCGGCAAGCCGCTGCCAGAGCGAGTCCTTGTTGGCGCCGATCATATATTCGCCGTCTTTGCAGATATAGACGTTCGATGGTGCGATGCCGGGAAGGATAGAGCCTGAGCGTTCACGGATCACGCCTTCATGGTCATATTCGGGCACGAGTCCTTCCATCACTTGCAGCACGCTTTCATACAGCGCAGCATCGACAATCTGGCCCTTGCCGGTTTGGCTACGATGATGCAGCGCCGCAAGCACACCTATGCAACCATAGGTGGCCGTCAGGGTATCGCCGATCGAAACGCCCATACGGCTAGGCGGACGGTCGGGTTCGCCGACAATATAGCGCCAGCCGCCCATGGCTTCGCCGATGCCGCCAAAACCGGCGCGGTCCGAATAGGGCCCGGTCTGGCCATAGCCAGACATGCGCGCGATGATGAGACCCGGTTGTTCGGCCAAGAGGCGTTCAGGCGACAGCCCCCACTTTTCCATCGTGCCGGGTTTGAAATTCTCGATCAAAACATCCGCGGTCGCGATGAGCTTTCGGACCAGTTCCTGCCCTTCGGGGATGCGGAGATTGGCCGATACGCTCTTCTTGTTGCGCGCAATGACTTCCCACTGAACCTTGTCTTTGCCCTGACCCCAGATACGCATCGGATCCCCCGCGCCCGGTGGTTCGACCTTGATGATATCCGCGCCCATATCGCCGAGCAACTGGCCGCAAAAAGGGCCTGCCAGAAGCTGGCCCATTTCGACAACTCGCAATCCTTTTAAAGCGCTCACTCGGCTGCCTCCAGCATCGGCCAAACGGGCTGGACGGGGGCTTTAAGGCCGGTTTCCGCTTCACAATTTGCGCGCAAGGTCTCGATACCGGGGCCATAGTTGAACAGCGGCAATGCGCCGCGCTCGCTGCGCATTTTGCTGCGCAAGGCTTCCGTCGCTGCGCTATCGATGACGCCCTGTTCATTTGCCACGACACCATAGGCCTTTGCACCATCCGGGGTAACAAGTCCTTGGATGATCTCCTTGCCGACCAATGCCGGGTCGCGTTCGAGCGGATCGCCCCAGCCACCGCCGCCCCAGGTGATGAAGTGCAACTGATCACCTTCTTCAACCTGCACTTCCTCAACCTTGTTACCGATGATCTGCGAAGTGCCATCGGCCTTTTCGAGGATTTTGCGCGCACGCTTGCCGGGCTCACCGCCATTGACGCCCCAAGGCGGGACGAACCAACGGTCATCGTGGATGGAGATCGTACCACTGGCGAGGAAGCGGTAGGTCATATGAATGCCGTTGCCGCCGCGATGCACGCCTGCGCCACCGCTATCGGGCTCAGTCTCGTAACGTTCGATGAGCAGCGGGAAATAACGCTCCAGAAACTCATTGGGTACGTTGGTGAAACCCGGCCAAAGCGAATGGCCGTCGGGCCCATCTCCCATTGGCCGGCCGGGGATGCCGCCGAAACCGATCTGGAAGAGCTGGAACCATTCGCCTTTCTTGTCGTGTCCCGAATAGAAAAGATGGGGGCTCGAGGAAAAACCGGCCGCATTCAGGAATTCCGGCGTTTTTTGGCCCAAAAGCCCGCCTAGAATGTCGAAAATGCGGCCGAGCGCATGGGTGCGACCCGAAAGCGCTGCAGGAAATTTTGGTTTGAGGAGCGACCCTTCGGGGATCCGCACGTCAATCAGATCGTAGAAACCATCGTTGAACAGGATCTGCGGGTCAAAGACCATGATCATGTAGATGCCGAAAAACATCTTGAACATATTCTCGTTCAAGAAGAAGTTGATCGACGCTTGGCTCTGCGGGTCGGTCCCGGCAAAGTCGAGGATGACCTTTTCGCCTACGCGCCA
>JALREL010000218.1 GCA_023262005.1 Sphingorhabdus sp.
CCGGTTACAAAGCCTATGGCCGCAACGCGCATTTCGGCCTTCGGGCAAAATTTTAGGGAATTGACGGTGCGGCAAAGCCCGCTACCGTCGGATACAAGTGGAAGGGAATTTTATCATGGCAAATGAATTGCTGAATCCGAAAACCGCAGCATGGCCAGCGACATTGGCTGGTGCAACCGTGCTTGGCAGCCTTGCCTTGGCATGCATTTTTCCTTTCGCAGCGATAGCAGCTTTGGCCGCCCTCACCATGGATCGTCGCAGCGGGATTGCCCTTGTTGGCGCAGTCTGGGCAGCCAATCAGGCTGTCGGCTTCCTGCTGATGAACTTCCCCTGGGATGCACAGGCTGTTGGCCATGGCATC
The DNA here is from genome assembly GCA_023262005.1 of Sphingorhabdus sp. Classification (GTDB taxonomy): domain Bacteria; phylum Pseudomonadota; class Alphaproteobacteria; order Sphingomonadales; family Sphingomonadaceae; genus Sphingorhabdus_B; species Sphingorhabdus_B buctiana. Next base: position 362 of record JALREL010000218.1, read on the forward strand.
GCCATCCTCGCTGCTACGCTGGCCGGATTTGGCATTGCCCGTCTTGTTGCAGGCAAGGTTGAAGGCAGTGTCCTGCGCTGCGTCGCCGCGCTCGTTTCGGCTTTCGTAGTCTACGAGGTGCTGCTTCGGGCCTATTCCCAGTTCGGCGGCGGTGCGGAAAACTTCTCGGCGGAGATCGTCATGGGCGTCGCCGTCAACGATACAATGTGGTTCGCCGGGTTGCTGGCGCTGCGCTGGGTCATCGGCCAAGCAACGGGCGAAAAAGCCTTGCTCAGCGTCGCCCGCTGAATTTCCAATCCTGAATAAATTCCCACGGGCCGCCGCGATAATAATGCGCGGCGAGCCCGTTTATTTCAATCGGGCGCGGTTCGAAATCCGATAGCAATTCGGCGAAAAGAGCCTTTGCAACTGCTGGCTCCACCTTGTTTTGTACCGTTATGTGCAGGCGTGGTTTGGCCTGATCCTGCGGGGTCAAAAGGCCTTGCAAGTCATCCGCCAACGCCTCACGCATTATCAGCAAATCGGGGCAATCGATCCGATAAGCGACCCCCCTCCCCAAGAACATCACGTCGCTCAGCATAGCCTTTGGCGCGGCATTCTCACGCGCCAGCGAAGACAGCCGGGACTTGATCTCAGGCCAATGCATGGGCGGGAGATGGTGGAACAATGTGATGTGTGCCGACAGAAAATTCCGTTCGGGTGGGAAATGCGCTTGTCGCATACGATCGGCCCAGGCTTGGACTGCCTTGCCCATGGTCGCGGTGATGATGATTGGCGCGTTGTCCATTTCCATCGCCTAAGGCCCAAGCTCGTTTCGGGCAACCCGAACTGTTTGGGGACCACCGGGGCGGAGCGGGATTTGGAGGGGGGTATCGGCTGATCGCCCCGGTGGTGGGAGCGCATTAGTGCTATCCACATCAAAGCTGAAACAAACTGTGTCGCATTCACTAATCGACACCGCCACTTGCAATCCGGCTTGCGGCAGACGGTGTTACTGACCTAGGTGTCAGTCAAGGGAGAGAATATATGCGACTGATTCCGCTTTTGCTGTTGGGCGTTGCCACGCCTGCGTTCGCCGCCAATCCGGCCTTTGAACCCAAACCCGCCAGCGAGGCGACGATCGCCGCGCAAAAGGAAATAGCTGCCAGTTTACCTGCCGATGACGGACGAGACCTGGAATTTTCGCAGCGTGGATTTATCGCGACGCGCAGCGACCCCATCATTCGTGCAAAGGATGGTCGCCCCGTCTGGAACGTGGAAGCCTATAGCTGGATGCAGGGCGATGCGCCGGCGACGGTCAACCCCAGCCTTTGGCGGCACATGTCGATCCTCCGCCACCACGGTCTCTACAAGGTCGCTGACAATGTGTGGCAGGTTCGCGGATTCGACATTTCGAACATGACCGTGATCAAAGGGGAGACTGGATGGATATTGATCGATCCGCTGACCACTCGTGAAACCGCATCGGCCGCACTCGAACTGGTGAACAAGGAACTCGGCGCACGTCCCGTCACCGGCCTGATCTACAGCCACAGCCATGGCGACCATTTTGGTGGCGCACGCGGCGTCACCAGTGAAGCCGATATCAAGGCCGGCAAGGTCGCGATCATCGCACCTGCGCATTTCATTGAGGAAACGGCATCCGAAAATGTCATGGCCGGTGCTGCGATGGGCCGCCGTGCCAATTACCAGTTCGGCACAGGCCTTGCGCCCGGGGCACAGGGCCAGATGGGCAGTGGCATCGGCAAGGGCGTTGCCGGTGGCGAAATCACGCTGCTGACGCCGACCGATACCATCCTGAAGACAGGTGAAAAGCGCACCATCGACGGCGTTGAACTGGAGTTCCAGATGGTCCCCGAAACCGAAGCGCCTTCGGAAATGAATGTTTATTTGCCGGCCGCGCGCACCTTCCTGGCGGCGGAAATTGCGACCTGCACCTTGCACAACATCCTGACGCCGCGCGGTGCAAAGGTGCGCGATGCACTGGCCTGGTCTCAATACCTAGGCGAAGCGGTGAACCTGTATGCCGGACGTAGCGATACAATCGTATCGAGCCATTGTTGGCCGCGTTTCGGGCAAAAGGAAGTCGAAAGCTGGCTATCGGGCCATCGCGATAATTACCGCTATCTCCACGACCAGACCGTGCGCCTGATGAACAAAGGCTATACCCAGACTGAAATTGCCGAGAAGCTGAAGGCACCGCCCGCGCTGGCCAACCAATGGTTCAACCGTGGTTATTATGGCACCTACAGCCACAACTCCAAGGCGGTCTACCAACGCTATCTGGGCTGGTATGATGCCATTCCTGCCAATCTCAACCCTTATCCGCCCGAAGAACGCGGCAAACGTCTGGTTGCAGCCATGGGCGGAGCGAAGAAGGTGCTGGCCGAGGCAAAGAAAGCCATGAAGGCCGGTGATTATCGCTGGTCATCCGACTTGCTCCACCAACTCGTCTTTGCTGAACCCAAAAATGCGGAAGCCCGCGCCTTGCTTGCCGACAGCTACGAGCAACAGGGATACCAGGCCGAATCTGCCATCTGGCGCAACCAGTTCCTCACTGCAGCACGCGATTTGCGGCAAGGGATGACGCCCAGCATTGCTTCGCAAAGCGTCGACATGATTTCGGCAATTGCCACGCCGTTGCTGCTCGATTCGGTGGCAACGCGGCTTAATCCTGAGATCATTCAAGACCGGAATCTGGCGATCAATTTTGTCATTCCGGATCGACAGGAAAAGGCAAAGATCAGCGTAGGAAACTCGGTAATGATCACCGAGATGAATTCCGCTCATGCCGCACCAGATGCGACGGTTACTGGCCCGCGCCAGCTTTACCTTGCCATGCTGTTCCTCAAAATGCCGCTGGCGCAATTGGAAGTGGCAGGATTGAAGATCGAAGGGGACAAGGCTGCAGTCGAAGCATTGCAGGCGGCACTCGATCCCATGCCGGCGGCCTTCAACATTGTGGAGCCATAAGCGGGGGGTTACATTTCCCCCCGCTCGCGGCGGATGGCATACCAGCGCTCTACATTGGCGTTATGCTCTTGAAGCGTTTTGGCAAAGATATGACCACCTGTGCCATCGGCAACAAAGAACAGATAGTCGGTCTTTTCAGGGTTGAGCACCGCCTCAATCGCTGCGCGTGACGGATTGGCAATCGGCCCTTTTGGAAGCCCGGTCATCGAATAGGTATTATAATCGTTGACCGAGGCGATTTCCGATTGGCGGATGCGCCGCCCCAGCGGTTTGCCCTTGGTTATCGGATAGATAATCGTTGGGTCCGCCTGCAGCATCATCCCGACGCGCAAGCGGTTCGAATAAACGCCTGCGACCATCCGCAGTTCCGATTTCTTCGAGGTTTCCTTTTCAACGATCGACGCCAGCGTAATCGCCTCTTGTGGCGTTTTCACAACCGTGTCGGGGCTGCGCTTGGGCCACAGCTCATCAATCGCCTTTTTCATTGCTGCCTGCATACGGGCAATAACCGCAGCGCGTGGTTCACCCTTTTGGAAGGCATAGCTATCGGGCAGGATCGATCCTTCGGCAGGAACAGGAATTTCGCCGGTGAGCCGATCATTAGCCATCAGCCGCTCATAGACCATGATCGAAGGCATCCCTTCAGGCACCGTGACCATGCGCTGAACTGTTTTGCCGCCCGTTAGGATAGAGAGGATATCGGAATTGGAAGCCTGCGCCGGGATCAGGAACTCACCCGTCTTGATCGTGCTCGATGCCCCGAAAATGCGGGCGCGATTGACGAACGCATCGGCGGATTTGATCGCGCCAATCTCTTCCAACTGGCTGGCAGCCGAACGGATGCTTGTGCCCGGCTTGATGACAACCGCGGTTTCCTTGGTCAGCGGCCCTGCAGCCGTCCAGCCATAAACGAAATTTCCCGCGATAATCAGGAACAATAGGCCGCCTGCAAGCAGCAGCCCTTTGACCAGCCGGTTCATGCCGTCAGACGGCCTTTACGATCAGGCTGGCATTGGTTCCGCCAAAGCCGAAGCTGTTGTTGAGCGCAGCCTTGACCTCACGCTTGCGCGCAACATGCGGGACAAGGTCGACGCCTTCGGTACCTTCATCGGGATTGTCGAGATTGAGCGTCGGCGGCACAATTTGATCGCGAATGGCGAGGATGCAGAAAATGGCTTCCACAGCGCCCGCCCCGCCCAACAAATGGCCAATGGCAGATTTGGTGCTGCTCATTGAGGCGCCGCCCAAATCATCGCCCAGCACATGATCAATGGCGGTCTTTACGGCTTCGCGGTCGTTGATGGCGCAGCCATTGACCGATGCGAAAGACT
>JALREL010000147.1 GCA_023262005.1 Sphingorhabdus sp.
GACAGAGGTGGCTGCCGAACGGGCCGCGGATTGCACCATTTTCTCTGCCATGCTGGGCTTTGCAGCCTCGCGAGCCTGCCGCGCAGCTTCGCGAGCTGCTTCCCTGGCTGCGACAGCATCGGCCTTTGCGCGCTCTTTCGCAGCAATCGCGTCGAGTTTCGCCTGTTCCTCAGCGGCCTCGGCAGCTTCCGCGGCGGCAGCGGCCTGCGCTGATTTTGCAACCAAAATCTCTTCGGCTGATTCGCGATCGATCAACTGGTCATATTTATCGCCAATCGCATCAGTCGCGACCATCACGCCGCGTTCTTGCGGGGTCAACGGGCCGGTGCGCGATGCAGGCGGTTTGATCAGCGTGCGCTCCACGGGCGTTGGTGCACCATCGGCCTGCAAGACGGAAACCAGCGCTTCGCCAACTTTCAGTTCGGTAATTGCAGTGGCGACATCGATCTTCGGATTGGCTCGAAAGGTTTCGGCTGCCGATTTGACCGCCGCCTGGTCGCGCGGGGTGAAGGCGTTCAGCTTGTGCTGCACCCGATTGTTGAGCTGCCCAGCCACGGTATCGGGAATATCGATCGGGTTCTGGGTAATGAAATAGACGCCGACGCCCTTGGACCGGATGAGGCGAACCACCTGTTCGATCTTTTCTACCAGCGCCTTGGGCGCATCGGAAAAGAGCAGGTGGGCTTCATCGAAGAAGAATACCAGCTTCGGCTTTTCGGGGTCGCCGATTTCGGGCAGCGATTCGAACAGTTCCGAAAGCAGCCATAGCAGGAAGGTCGAATAGAGCTTCGGGCTTTGCATCAACTTGTCGGCGGCGAGGATGTTGATGATCCCGCGCCCCTTATCGTCGCAGGCGATGAAATCATCGAGGTCGAGCGCAGGTTCGCCAAAAAAGCGATCCCCTCCCTGCGAGCGCAGTTGCAGCAGCGAGCGCTGGATCGAGCCGACGCTCTGCTTCGACACATTGCCGTAAGTCGTGGTCATTTCCTCGGCGCGATCTGCGATGTCGACGAGCATCGCCTGCAGGTCATCAAGATCGAGCAGCAGCAGCCCTTCCTTGTCCGCGACATGGAATGCGATGGTCAGCACGCCTTCCTGCACTTCGTTGAGGTCCATCAGGCGCGAAAGCATCAGCGGCCCCATTTCCGAAACCGTGGTGCGCACCGGATGCCCGCTTTCGCCGAACAGGTCCCAGAACTGCACAGGATTGTCGGCATAGACCCATTCGCTATCGCCTATTTCCTTAGCGCGGTTGGCAAAAACCTCGTGGTTCTTCTGTGTGGCTGCGCCCGCCATCGCCATGCCGGCTAGGTCGCCCTTTACATCGGAGACGAAAACCGGAACCCCAGCCCGCGAAAATCCCTCAGCCATGACCTGCAGGGTGATCGTCTTGCCTGTACCAGTTGCGCCAGCGATCAGGCCATGCCGGTTGGCCCTTTTCCAGTTGATGGCTTGCCGCAAACCATCGACAGTCGAACCAATGAAAAGGCCTTCGTCGGACATTCGCACACGCTCCTGATTTGAAAAACCACCAAAGTGAGGACAACAACGCCAACCCGTTCAGGTCAAGTAATATCCGGGGCTATAACTTACGACCTATAGGCACACGCTTTGTCGGCACAGCCGACTCAACTGGCCGCAAAGCGGCGCCTTCGTGCTTTTCGCTGGCCCTGTTGGTCGCTAATTGCAATTTGTAAATTTTAACGGGGATATGGAGTGCATACCTTAGCCAGACTGGGATTGATGCTGTTGCCCTTGGTCGCGCTGCATGGCTGCGTTTCTGCGCCAGCAAAGCCGATGCCCCAAACCCGCGCAAAGCCCGGCGTTGTTGTCACCCAGCCGGCACCCCCGCCGGTGCAACGCAAAGCCGAGCCGCCCAAGGTTGTCCGCGCCGCAGTCCCGGAACAGTTAATGGCCGATATTGACCTTGCATGGCGGCAGTTCCCCGGCAGAACCGGCATTGCAGTCCAGAGGATCGACGGCGACTGGATCACCGGCAAACGTTTCGGAGAATTTTTCCCGCAACAGAGCGTTTCCAAGATGTGGGTCGCCATGACCATCCTCGACCAGGTGGACAGCGGTCGGTTGCGGCTCGACCAAAAGGTCAAGATCACAATGTCTGACCTTGCGGTGTTCCACCAACCTATCCGTGAACGGGTGGTTGCCAACGGAGCGGTTGAGGAAACCATCCAGAGCCTGATGGAACAGGCTATCACCGCAAGCGACAATACCGCCAATGACAGCCTGCTTCGTACAGCGGGCGGGCCGGAAGCGGTGCGGAATTTCATCGAACGCAAGAAATTGGGCAAGATCCGCTTCGGCCCGGGTGAGCGGTTAATGCAAAGCCAGATTGCAGGGTTGAGCTGGCAACAGGAATATTCGATCGGGCGGCGTTTTTACACCGCGCGCTCCGCCCTGCCTCGCGAACGCCGGCAAGCCGCGCTCGAGGCCTATCTCGCCGATCCGGTTGATGGTGCAGCACCCGAAGCCATCGCAAATGCACTCGCCCGGCTCGCCAAGGGCGAATTGCTATCCCCCGCCTCAACCCGATTGCTGTTGGGTATGATGGAACGCACCAAGAGTGGCCCCAACCGATTGAAGGCAGGCGTACCAGCCGGATGGCGGTTCGGGCACAAGACCGGAACTGGCCAGGAACTCGATCCAATTTCGACCGGATATAACGATATCGGAATCATGACCGCACCCGATGGCACGCGTTACGCGGTCGTGGTGATGATCGCGAGCACGACTTCACCCATTCCGGCACGCATGGCGATGATGCAGGCGGTGTCGCGCGCGGTGGCAACGCACCACCGCTGAGTGTTTATTTTTTGACCTGATCGGAAAGCGTCGGCGGATCAGCTTGCTCGGCTTCGAGGCGTTCAGCCGCCTTGTCGAGCGCTTTGGCATCCTCGACGGTTACACCCCCCGGCCCCGGATCGGTCGGCGCCGGACCGCAGCCAGCAAGCAGGACAAACAAGAGCACACAGCTACGCATGCGCAATTGCTACATTCGACACGCAACGAGCGCAAAGAAAAAGGCTGCCCTGCTAAGCAGGACAGCCCTTTTCGAACTTAGCTAGAAGCTAAGAAGCTATTACTTGGTAGCTTCTTTTGCAGCGTCGCCAGCAGCGGCAGCAGCTTCACCAGCCTTGGCAGCAGCGTCGCCAGCAGCGGCAGCAGCGTCCTTACCGGCTTCAGCAGCTTCTGCACCAGCAGCAGCAGCGTCGGTAGCAGCAGCTTCTGCACCAGCAGCAGCGGCGTCAGCGCCTTCAGCAGCTGCGTCAGCAGCTTCTTCTGCACCAGCAGCAGCTTCTTCGGTGGTAGCTTCTTCAGCGCCCGAGCAAGCAGCGAGAGCCATTGCCGAAGCGAGAACGAGAGAAACAGCAATCTTTTTCATTTGGGAAATCCCCCTAACAAGAACTTCAGAAAACCTGACAAGCAGCATGCGTTATGCATAGCTTGACTTGCGGGGGTTGCACTAGCCGCTTCAAACAACCAACGCAATCGGGTTTTTTCTACAAAATGCGTAGAGTGGGCTTGTTTGACCTGATTTGACGACAGACAGTTCAAAAATCTGTCACAAATGCGCCGATTGACAGCATATAAAGATTTCTTTATATGGCTTCGAAATGACGCCTTTGCTCAACATAATGCGCGCACTAGCCGATCCGACGCGGATGCGAATCACGCTGTTGATACGGCAATTGGAGCTTTCGGTCAGCGAAGTCGTGCAAATTTTGGGGCAAAGCCAACCCCGGGTCTCGCGCCATATCAAGATATTGGACGAAGCCGGAATCGCCGAGCGTCGCCGTGAAGGTGCATGGGTTTTCCTCCGCCCCGGCCCGATGCTCCACCACCCGGCCATCGAACCCTTGTTCAGCCTTCCCGGCACCGAAGATTCCAAGCCGGTGTTGCGCGATCTTGCCCGGCTCGAGGAAGTCCGTTCGGCACGCACGGAAATGGCTGCGGCCTATTTCGATTCCCATGCCGCCGAATGGGACCAGATCCGCTCGCTGCATATCGCCGAAGCCGAGGTCGAAACCGCAATGCGCGCCATACTCGGCGAAGCTCCGATGGGCCGGGTTCTCGATATTGGCACCGGTACCGGCCGGATGATCGAATTGTTCGCGCGCGAAGCCGTACGTTTTGTTGCGCTTGATAACAGTGTTGAGATGTTGCGGCTTGCACGCGCTAAGTTGGCCGGCCTGCCCGATGCTGCCGCGGTCCAATCGCATACCGAAATCGTGCTGGGTGACTTTAACGGCCTGCCTTTCGCCGATGGCAGCTTTGACACAATCTTGTTCCACCAGGTGCTCCATTATGCGCAACACCCCGAACGCGCGATATCAGAGGCTGCCCGTGTGCTGGCGCCGGAAGGCCGGTTGATGGTAGTCGATTTTGCGTCGCACGATCTGGAAGAGTTGCGCAGCGTCCATGCCCATGCCCGTCTCGGCTTTACCGATGAAAGCATGGCGCGGGCCTTTGCCGGTGCCGGGCTAGTGCCCGCACGCACCGAGACGCTTGCCGGTGGCAAACTGGCGGTCAAAATCTGGCTCGGCCAGCGTGGCAATAGCGCCATAGAATCTCCCAAACTCAGGATAGTTGCATGATATTGTCGCTCGACCAGATGGCCGAATCGCGCCGCGCGCTTGCCAGTTCGCTTTTTGCAGGACTGCCCGGCGACGCCGAAATCAGCTTTGAATTCTTCCCGCCCAAAACCGAGAAGATGGAAGAGCAGCTTTGGGATTCGATCGTCACGCTCGCCCCGCTCGCCCCGCGTTTCGTGTCGGTTACTTATGGTGCCGGCGGCTCCACCCGTGAGCGCACGCACAACACCGTTGCGCGCATCGCAAAGGAAACAAGCATCCCGGCTGCGGCGCATCTGACCTGCGTCGATGCCACACGCGATGAAATTGCCGAAGTGGCCAACGCCTATTGGAATGCTGGTGTGCGCCACATAGTCGCGCTGCGCGGCGATCCGCCCAATGCAGGCGGCAAGTTCGAACCGCATCCGCAAGGCTATGCCAGCGCCGCGGAGCTGGTCGAAGGATTGCGCAAGCTGCATCCTTTCGAAATTTCGGTGAGCGCCTATCCCGAAACCCATCCCGAAGCCGCATCGGCGCAATCAGACATCGATTTCCTGAAGCGCAAACTTGACGCAGGGGCCAGCCGGGCAATCACGCAATTCTTCTTCGAACCGGAAACTTTCTTCCGCTTTCGCGATGCAGTGGCCGCTGCCGGGATAGAGCCGGAAATCGTGCCAGGTATCATGCCGGTGTCGAACTTCGCCGCAATCCAGCGCATGTCGAAGATGACCGGGACGGCGATCCCCGACTGGATGGCACATTTGTTTGACGGGCTTGATGACCACCCCTCAGCGCGGCAGCTCGTCGCCGCCACCATTTCTGCCGAAATGTGCCGCCGCCTCTATGCAGGTGGGGTACGCCAATTCCATTTCTACACCTTGAACCGGGCGGAGCTGAGCTATGCGATCTGCCACTTGCTCGGCAAACGCCCGGTCGAAACTGCAAGGGAAGCTGCAGCATGAGTTCCGCTCGCGAATTATTCACCGCCCGCTGCGCCGAACGCATCCTCGTTTTCGATGGCGGATATGGCACTGCGATCCAGCGCCACAAGCTGGAGGAAGCCGATTATCGCGGCAATCTGGACCTCGCCAAAGACCAGAAGGGCAATAACGACCTGCTGTCGGTCACGCGCCCCGATGTCATTGCGGGCATCCACGACGCCTATCTGGAGGCTGGCGCGGACATGATCGAGACCAACACCTTCAGCTCCACCCGCGTGGCGATGGCCGATTATGGCTGCGAGCATCTGGTCCGGCAGATCAATCTCGAAAGCGCGAAATTGGCGCGGGCCTGCGTCGACAAGGCCGAGGCGAAGGATGGTCTGAAGCGCTTTGTGGCCGGATCGATCGGCCCCACCAACAAGACGCTGTCGCTTTCCCCCGACGTCAACGACCCGGGTTATCGCGAAGTCGATTTCGACACTTTGAAAGCCGATTATCGCGAACAATGTGATGCCCTGATCGAAGGCGGGGTCGATTTTCTGCTGATCGAAACGATTTTCGACACGCTCAATGCGAAGTGTGCCGCGATGGCCGCACAGGAAGCGGCGGCTGCTTCCGGGCGCGATGTGCCGCTCATGATTTCGATGACAATCACTGATATGGCGGGCCGCAACCTCTCCGGCCATACGGTCGAGGGGTTCTGGAACACGATCCGCCATGTGAAGCCACTGACCATCGGTTTGAATTGCTCGTTCGGCGCGGACCTGTTGCGTCCCTATCTGTCTGAACTCGCCAAACAGGCCGATGCGCTGGTGATGGCCTATCCCAATGCAGGCCTGCCCAACGAACTTGGCCAATATGACGAACTGCCCGAACAGACCGCAAAGCTGATCGAGCAGTGGCTCGACGATGGCCTTGTCAATGTGGTCGGGGGCTGTTGCGGCACGACGCCGGCGCATATCGCTGCCATAGCGAAAGCCGTTGCCGACCGCGCGCCGAGACAGGTGCCAAGCGCACCGGTGGCGACCCGGCTTGCAGGGCTGGAGCCATTTGTAATGGCGGCGTGAAAATCCCCCTCCCCGATGCGGGAGGGTTTAGGGGAGGGCCTGTCTGGGCCAGCTCTTCCCTTGAATGTCTGGCCCTCCCCCGGCCCCTCCCGCTCGCGGAAGGGGGGAAGAAGATCGAATGACAACCACCACCAATACCTCCCGCTTCGTAAATATCGGCGAGCGCACCAACGTGACCGGCAGCGCCAAGTTCAAGAAGCTGATCCTTGCGGACGATTATGAAGCCGCCGTCGAGGTCGCACGCGACCAGGTGGAAAACGGCGCGCAGATCATCGATGTCAACATGGACGAAGGCTTGCTCGACGCCGAACTGGCGATGACGACCTTTCTGAAGCGCATCGCCGCCGAGCCTGATATCGCCCGCGTGCCAGTGATGATCGACAGTTCGAAATGGAGCGTGATCGAAGCTGGCCTGAAATGCGTTTCGGGCAAACCCGTGGTCAACTCGATCTCGATGAAGGAGGGCGAAGAGGCTTTCCTACACCACGCCCGCTTGTG
>JALREL010000148.1 GCA_023262005.1 Sphingorhabdus sp.
GTGATAGCCAGCGGCGGTGTGAAGGGCATCGACGAAATCCACGTCCTCAGCCTGCACGCGCAGGACGGGATTGAGGGTGTGATTACCGGTCGCGCGATTTACGATGGTCGCCTCGATCTGGCGACCGCGATTGCGATAGCGAACCGGGCATGACCGTCCGCATCCGCGTCATTCCCTGCCTCGATGTTGCCAATGGCCGCGTGGTCAAAGGTGTCAATTTCGTTGACCTGAAGGACGCTGGCGATCCGGTCGAGCAGGCCAAAGCGTATGACGAGGCGGGCGCGGACGAGCTGTGCTTCCTTGATATCACCGCCAGCCATGAAGGGCGTGACACAATCCTCGATGTCGTGCGCCGCACCGCAGAGGTCTGTTTCATGCCGCTGACCGTCGGTGGCGGGGTGCGGAGCAGCGAAGATGCGCGGGCGTTGTTGCTGGCCGGGGCAGACAAGGTTGCGGTGAACAGCGCGGCTGTCGCACGGCCCGAGGTTGTGGCCGATATCGCCGAGCGTTTCGGCAGCCAGTGCGTCGTCGCCTCGGTCGATGCCAAGCGCTGGTCCGACGGCCGCGATGGGTGGGAGATTTTCACTCATGGCGGGCGCAAGCCGACCGGCATCGACGCTATCGAACATGCACTAAAGCTTGCCGAACTGGGGGCAGGTGAACTGCTGGTCACAAGCATGGACCGTGACGGCACCAAGATCGGCTTCGACCTCGAACTCACGCGCACCATCGCCGATGCTGTCGACATTCCCGTTATCGCCAGCGGCGGGGTGGGGACGCTCGATCATCTGGTCGAAGGCGTGACCAAGGGCCATGCCAGCGCGGTGCTGGCGGCCTCAATCTTCCACTTTGGCACTTACAGCATAGCGGAAGCTCACGCTGCTCTGCGCGCAGCAGGGCTACCAGCGCGCGGCTGATTACCAGCGGATCAGCCGCGGCACGATTAGCCGGCCGAGCAACGCGCAAACGCCCACGGCGAGTGAATACCAGACGCCGATATAGACCACATCGTTGAACGGGCAGTGCAGGCCATAGGCAAAAGCGCCCAGCCCGCCTGCGGCAACGCCGGTCAGCCATCCGGCGCGTTCGGGGTTGGTCGGCGCGCCGCGACGCAATGAAAGCACCATCGGAATCGCTGTTGCCAAACCGCCAATGCCGCTGAAAGCCATACAGTCGAGCCCGTAGCGCATGTTGGACATGGCGACTTCGATCCGCCCGGTCATCGCGACGACCAGCGCGGCCAACGGAAATAATGCGGCTGCTGCCAGCGCCATCTTCCACGATTGCCCTTGCTTGCCGACGGCAGGGCTAGCCATGCTGAGCACCGCCCAGCCGCATCCGCCGCCTAGCAGCAGGAGCAGGCCTGCCCGGATCAGGAACATCGGCTCCGGATCGCCCGCCATCACATCGGCGCGCATGCCCTTTGACAATATGATCAGCGCAGCCGCCGCGGCTAGAATTGCGCCCACCGATGCAATCGCGCGCACCATGTTGAACGGACGCACCGGTTCCAGATCGTGGACCAGATCGTCCAGGCTAAATCCCTGTTTCATTTCACTCACTCTCGACAAGAGCGGAAAGTCTTTTCAATCCGCGATGTATGTTCACTTTGACCAACGCTTGGGACTGGCCGGTGCGCTGGCAGGTTTCTGCGATGCTCAATCCCTCGATTTTCATGCAGCGGATCGCGTCGGATTGGCTGGCAGGAATCAGGTCGAGCAAACGGTCGATGCTGATCTTGGCTGCAACCACTTCTTCATGGCTATCCTCGGATGGATCGTGGTTGTCGATTGAATCGGCTTCATTTCGGTATCCCTGCCGTAGCCGGTCAACCCAGCGATAGCGCGCGATAGCGGCAAGCCAGGGCAGGAAAGGGCGGGAGGGATCATAGCTCGCTCTTTTGCGATGAAGCGACATCAGGGTTTCCTGCACCAGATCGTCGATCGCATCGGGTGCAATCTTCTGTCGGTAATAGCGCGCCAACCAGGCACCACATTGTTCGAGGAGGATTGCATAGGCCTGTTTGTCACCGCCTTGCGACAGGCGCATCAGGCGTCGCAGCCCCTCCTCATTGGCAATCATGCGCGGCGACCTGTGAGCAATGCGTCAACCGACAGGCCGCCACCCCCGCGCACGATCAGCACCAGCGCAAGCGCAACCCACAGGCTGTGCACCGGCCACCATGCGTCGGGGAAAACGAAAATCTGGATGACCATTGTCATCCCCAGCAATGCCAACGCCGAAAGGCGTGTGAAAAGTCCGAAAACCAGCAGGATAGGAAGGGCATGCTCGGCATAGGTTGTAAGATAGGCCGCAAAATCGCTGGGTAACAGAGGAACCTTGTTGAACGGATCTTCGTTGAAAAGCGTCAGCGTACTGTCGCTCACCGAAAGCAGGCTGCCTTCCTCGACCTTGGTTCGGCCCGACCGCCAGAAAATGCCGGCCAGCGCAATGCGGACAAACAACAGCGCCAGCGATTCAGGGAGTTTTCCGGAAACAATCGCGACGGCGCGGTCATAGCTTTGGGTAAGGGCCTGCAACATATCTACTCCATGGCTATCAGCGCACCGGCGCCGATTAAATTCAGAACCGGCCCAATGGGGTCGGCTTCATGGCCATGTTCGCAAGCGAGGGACAAAAGGTTACCGATTGAATTCGGCGACGACATTTTTTCAATTAGCAAAGTACCGGCTGCATCGAGGGCTAACAACCGCACCTCGGCCTCAGGCCGGACGATCAGGATCGATGCGGGATTGCCGTCGGCTGCAAGCTCCGCCAGCGATTGGGCCAAAGGCGCCTGCAACTGGCGCAGTCGAACAGCAGGATGCAAAGCAACCTCGTAATCGAGCAGTTTGGATTCATTGAGCCCGGCAAGCTGGCCGAGCGCAATCGGCATAAAATCTGCGGCATGAAAACTTTCGAGCCAGGCCCATTCGATTGCCGCGAGGTCGATCAGGTTCGTCGCAATGTCGCGTCGTTCCAGAAATGCGACAAAGCCTTTGCCAATATCGTTGAGGTCGAACGCACGGGCAGCCGTCGTCTCGACATATTCGCGCGATAGCGAATTGAATGCACTATCGCCCAACTCCAGATGCAGCATCGGAAAGCTCTGCTCGAGCGCGACGAGGCGGGCATGGCTTATCGTGTTCGCATGCGCCTTCAGCCCAAGAATTATGCGATCGGCATCGCCGACAAATAGTGCGGGATCGAGCGCCGATGGCCCTTCGTTTATGGTGGCAACGAAGTTGCGCTGGACTTCAAGCAGCGACGGCATTGTGCCGCTCCAGCGCTCTATCGAGTATCGCCTGTGCCTTGCGCGCCTCGGCCATATAGGTTGGATAGTCCGGGGTGTTCGTGTCCCATTCGACCAAGGTCGGCTTTGGCCCATGTTGCGTTACAAACTCCGCGAACAGCGTCCACGCAAGGTCGCCCACCGGGCTGCCATGATCGTCTATATATAGTGGGCCGCTGTCATGATGTTCGGTGGCATGGCCGGCCAGATGAATTTCGCCCACCCAATCCGGATCGACCTGCGCAAGCCACGCGCCCGGACTTCCACCCAGATTGCCCGTTGAGACCACCACATTGTTGATATCGAGCAGCAGGCCGCAACCTGTCCGTGCGATCAAACGCGCGAGGAATTCAGGCTCCGAATAATCATTGTCCGCAAAAGCGAGATAGCAGGATGGGTTTTCGATCAGCATCTGCCGACCCAAACGCTGCTGGACGCGATCCACCTGCGCCGAAAAATGGTCAAGCGCTTCGAATGTGTAGGGAATGGGAAGCAGGTCGGCAAAGCGATCATGCGCATTGCCGCTGAAACTGAGATGGTCGGAAACCATTGCAGGCTGATACCGGTCGCACAATGCTGCCAGGCGATCGAGCTGGTCGGCAATTAAGCCGTCGGCGCTGCCGAGCGACAAGCCGACCGAGTGGAAACTGATCGGATAGAGTTCGGCGACAGCAGATAGCCAGCGATGCGGTGGCCCCCCTTCGCAGAAATAGTTTTGCGGATGGACCTCGACCCATGCCGGGGGTTGCATGTTCGGGTCGACATTCAAAATGGTATCATAATGCTGGGGTTTTAGCCCGATTCCCGCTTTGGGGGAGAGGGTGGGGAACGGTGCCCGATACCCGCCAGCTTTTGCCAATTGGTCCATCCGCAAAAACTCGGGTGATTACTTCTTGGCTACCGGCTTGGCATTGCCGGCATGTGCGGTCAGCGTTCCGCCCATTTTCACGCAGCTGCCCTTGGCAACATGCTTCCAAACATTGCCCTGATAATCGACGGTCGAGGTGCCGGCGCAGCTGGTGCCCGGGCCTGCCGCGCAATCATTCTTGCCCTTCAGCGCCACGCCAAAGCATTTTTCCTGAGCAGGCTTGGCAGCAGTTGCCGGAGCAGTCGCAATCGCGGCTGCGGCGGAAAGGGCGGCTGCAGCGGCAGCAATTTTCAAAACGGAAACAGTCATAAATCCTCCAACTATTCATCATAAGAATGGAGCCAGGGGGCTGGCGTAGAGAGCGCCAAACAGGCGTCTCGACAGGAGGTTCGGGGCAAAGCGCCGCAAAGTTACCGACGGCGCAAAATTTTTTCTCACACCGGTGCTTGACGCAACCGGCATAATCCCTATCTGGGCCCCGTTAGCACTCGATAAAGGTGAGTGCTAATAGTGTTTCAGGCGCGTGGGGGTGCGCCACTGGGTTTCCCCTTGCGTCATCAACCATAAAAGGAAGGCATGTCATGAAATTTCGTCCGTTGCATGACCGCGTCCTCGTCCGTCGCGTCGAGGCCGAAGCAAAAACCGCTGGCGGGATCATTATCCCCGACAGCGCTCAAGAAAAGCCGCAAGAAGGCGAAATCGTCGCCGCTGGCGAAGGCGCCTACAATGAAGATGGCGACCGCATCAAGCTGGACGTCAAAGTCGGCGACAAGATCCTGTTTGGCAAGTGGTCGGGCACCGAAGTCAAGATCGACGGCGAAGACCTGCTGATCATGAAAGAATCGGACATTCTCGGAATCATCGGCTGATTTCAGCTGCATATATTTGAAGGAACAAAATCATGGCTGCAAAAGACGTGAAATTTGGCCGCGATGCGCGTGAACGCATCCTGCGCGGCGTTGATATCCTCGCCGATGCGGTGAAGGTTACCTTGGGTCCCAAGGGTCGCAATGTCGTTATCGACAAGAGCTTTGGCGCACCGCGCATCACCAAGGACGGTGTTTCGGTCGCCAAGGAAATCGAACTTAAGGACAAGTTCGAAAATATGGGCGCCCAGATGCTGCGCGAAGTCGCCTCCAAGGCGAATGACGCGGCAGGTGACGGCACGACCACCGCGACGGTTTTGGCGCAAGCCATTGTCCGCGAAGGCATGAAGTCGGTTGCCGCTGGCATGAACCCGATGGATCTGAAGCGCGGTATCGACCTCGCTGTGACCAAGGTTGTCGAAGACCTTAAAGGGCGTTCG
>JALREL010000156.1 GCA_023262005.1 Sphingorhabdus sp.
GATGACCCAGCGACTTACGAGCTTTTGCAATCGGGCGATACGGTGGGCGTGTTCCAGCTCGAATCTGAAGGCATGCGGCGCACGCTGGCGGCGGTGCGCCCCACAAATTTCGGCGACATTATTGCGCTCGTTTCACTCTATCGCCCGGGTCCGATGGATAACATCCCGATGTTTGGACGCCGCAAGAATGGCGAGGAGAAGATCGAATATCCGCATCCGCTGCTCGAGGGCATCCTTGCGGAAACCTATGGCATCTTTGTCTATCAGGAACAGGTGATGCAGGCCGCGCAGATCCTTGCCGGCTACTCGCTTGGCGGTGCAGATCTTTTGCGCCGTGCGATGGGTAAGAAGATCAAGTCGGAGATGGATGAGCAGCGTGCCATCTTCGTCAAAGGCTGCGCAGAGCATAACCAGATCGAAGCAGCAAAAGCGAACGAACTGTTCGATTTGATCGACAAGTTCGCCGGCTATGGCTTCAACAAATCGCATGCTGCGGCCTATGCTTTGCTTTCCTATCACACGGCATGGCTCAAGCGGCATCACCCGGAAGCCTTTTACGCAGCATCAATGTGTTTCGACATGCACCAGACCGACAAGCTTGCGGTTTTTGTCGACGATATGCGCCGCATGGGGACGCATTGCCTGCCGCCATCGATCAACCACAGTGATGCCGAATATAGCGTGGAAGAATGCGATCAGGGGTTGGCAGTGCGTTATGCCTTGGCGGGCCTCAAAAATGTTGGCGAAAAGGCGATGGATGGAATTGTCGCCGAACGGTTGGCCAATGGTGCTTATCGTGAACTGGACGATTTTGCCAACCGGGCCGATCCGTCGCAAATCAACCGGCGTAGCCTTGAAAACCTTGTTTCGGCAGGGGCTTTCGATGAATTCGAAGCCAATCGTGCATCGGTTTTTGCGGGTATAGAGACCATATTGGCGACCGCACAATCGGCCCGCGACCAGCGGGAAAGCGGGCAGGGCGGTCTCTTCGGCGGCGATGCCGCAGCAGATGCCACGAAGATGCGGCTTCCCAGTGCCGAAAAGTGGACGGTGGCCGAAACGATGGAGCATGAACGCGAAGCCTTTGGCTTCTATTTCTCCTCACACCCGATTTCACAATTTACCCAGATCGCCGCCAGCCATGGCGCCAAAAGCTATCTCGAAACGATCGATTGCGGGCCAATCCCGGAAGGCAGCCGAAAATCCGGTGTCATCGCCGCGATGGTGCAATCGGTCAAATGGCGTGAATCCAAACGTGGCAACCGCTTTGTCCAGGCCGAGTTTTCCGATAGCAGTGGGCAGTTTCAGGCAAGCTGTTTTGACGAGGGTGTTTGCACCAGTCTCGCCGAATGGGCGAAGAGTGCTGAATGCCTGCTGTTGAATGTTGAAATGGATCTACCCTCGGGCGAAGAAATTCCGCGGATTGCTGTGCGCAGTGCGCGGCCGCTGGCAGGCCTGGTTTCCAACACGCAGTTCAAGATGCTACTCGATATTGAGCGAGAAGACGCCTTTACCCGCTTGCAGGACCTGATCCTGCCGCTGGGTGGTGGACGCGGGGAAGTGGTGGTCCGTACCCGCGCTGCTAACGGCAAAACTGCAGACATTGTGCTTGGACGAAAATTCCGTCTTGACGTAGAGCTTGTTGACAAGGTGAAAGAAATCGATGGCGTTGGTCATGTCGAGCTGGCGCCGATAAAACCGCATCTGATGAGTGTCCGCTAAAAACAGACGGGCAGGGGAGAGTATAATGCTGGGTGGAATGCAGGATTGGGACCTAAGGGTCACGCATCTTATCGATTATGCAGAACGAGAGCATGGAACACGCGAAATCGTGACGCGCTGGGCCGACGGTAGCATTGAGCGAACGAATTGGGCCAATGTTGCAAAGGAAGCGCGCAAGATGGCGCAGGCCTTTGTTGCAATGGGACTGAAACCGGCCGATCGTGTTGCCACTTTTGCGATGAACCATCATCGCCACCTCGCTGCCTGGTATGGTGCAATTGGCTGCGGCGGTGTGATTCACACCGTAAACGTCCGCCTGTTCGATGAAGACCTGATCTACATTATGAACCATGCTGAGGATAAGGTGCTGTTGTATGATGCGCAGTTCCAGCCGATCATTGACCGGTTGAAGCCGCATTTGAAAACGGTTGAGCACTATATCGTGTTCGACAGCGAGCAATATGAGCAGTGGATTGGTGCGCAGGACGGCAATTTCGACTGGGTTTGGGGCGACGAACGCGATCCGTGCATGCTCTGCTATACCAGCGGCACGACGGGAAATCCCAAAGGCGTTCTATACCAGCATCGTTCGACAATGCTGCACGCTATGGCTGAAGTGGCGCCGACGATCTTCAACCTTTCGATGACTTCGGCCTTGCTGCCCATCGTACCGATGTTCCACGCGGCAAGCTGGGGCCTTCCCTTTGCTGGTGCGTTGGCCGGCGTGAAGTTCGTGTTCTCGACCACTAACGAAGCGGCAGTGCTTCACAAATTGATGCTCGACGAAGGCATCACGCACAGCGCGGGCGTGCCCACTGTGTGGCTCGCCATGTTCCAGCACTTGGACGCGGAAAAGGCGGCAGGCCGCCGTTACGATCTTGGCAAGCTGCAACTCGTCACCATTGGCGGCACTGCAGCACCGCGGATGATGATTGAGCGGTTGATGGGGCAGGGCGTGCGCGTTGCCCACGCTTGGGGGATGACCGAAACCTCACCAATCGGAACGATGGGTGCGCCGATACCGGGTTGGGACGAGATGAGTCTTGATGCCCAGATCGACGTCGTTTCCAAACAGGGCAAGATTCCCTTTGGCGTAGAACTGCGGATTATCGATAAGGACGGCAATGTCGCCCCGCGCGATGGCAAGACTGAGGGCGCACTGCAAATCCGTGGGCCTTGGGTCATCAAGCGCTATTTCAAGGCGGACGCTGACGCGACCGATGCGGAGCAGTGGTTCGATACCGGTGACGTTTCGGTGATCCATCCCGATGGCACGATGCAGATCACTGACCGCGTGAAAGATGTCATCAAATCAGGCGGCGAATGGATTAGCTCGGTTGAGCTCGAAAACGCCGCAGTCGGCTGTCCGGGGGTCGCCCAAGCGGCGGCTATTGGCGTCTATCACCCGAAATGGGATGAGCGCCCGATCATCGTTGCGGTGAAAAAGCCAGAGGCTGAGACCCTCACTGAGACCGACGTAATCGAATATCTGCGCGAGCGTATCGCGAAATGGTGGCTGCCCGATGAGGTGCATTTTGTCGACAGCATGCCGATCACCGGCACCGGCAAAATTCAGAAGGCCGAACTGCGCAAGCAGTATAGGGATTACAAGCTGCGGAGCCTCGGCTGATGTCGGGCGAGGCCCATGTCGATCCGACGCGTGAGGCGTTCAATGCCTTTAAGGCGCTGCCTCGCGACGTTCTGATCCACATGCTCAACCTCATTCGCTATCGGGAGGTGGCCGCCTATCCCGAGGGGCATGAAAATGCTGGCAAGGGGTGGAGCGGCGAGCGGGCCTATCAGGAATATGGCAAGACAAGCGGGCCAATCTTCCAGCGTGTCGGCGGAAGCGTCGTTTGGCGCGGTGCATTCCAGACCGTGCTGACCGGCCCGGCCGATGAACATTGGGATGCGGCCTTTATCGCGCAATATCCCAATGCCGGGGCGTTTCTGGAAATGGTGACCGATCCCGAATATCGGGTTGCCGTCATTAATCGGCAGGCTGCCGTTCAAACCAGTCGACTGATCCGCTTTACACCTATGGAAGGCGATCCCGGCAGCTTTGGCTGATCAGAAAAGCGCCAATTGGCCGTCGCTGCGCGGCGGAACGAACAGGTCGCTTCGCAATTGTATTTTTGTCTGATTGAGGCCCAGCTTGCGGGCAGCGATCTTGAAACGCGTTCGGATCAAGTCAGCCCAAGGCCCTGACCCGCGCATCCGCTGGAAGAAATTGGGATCATTGTCCCGTCCTTCGCGGATCGAGCGGACGATTGACATAACTTTGCCTGCCCGTTCCGGAAAATGGACCTGCAGCCAATCCTGAAACAGCGGCGCAACTTCATGCGGTAACCGCAACGGAATCCAGGTTGCGGTCTTTGCCCCCATCAGGGCGGCTTGTTCGAGAATCGCTTCTATCTCTCCATCATTGATCGCCGGGATGACAGGCGCGACATTGACGTGCGCGGGTATGCCAGCGTCAGCAAGCCCTTTTAATGCGGCCAATCTTTTGCGTGGATGAGGTGCCCTGGGTTCAAGAATGCGATGCAAATCAGGATTAAGCATGGTCACCGATACAGCGACTGCGACCAAGCCTTTTGCGGCCATGGGCGCAAGTAGATCAAGGTCACGAAGCACGCGATCTGACTTTGTGGTAATTGTCATTGGATGGTTGGCCTCGGCCAGCACCTCTATGCATTGCCGCATGATCCGCCAGTCGCGCTCAATCGGCTGATAGGCATCGGTGTTGGTGCCAAAGGCAATTGGCGTTGGCACATGCCCTTTCCTGGCAATTTCTGCTCGCAGCAGTCTTGCTGCGTCTGGCTTTGCGAACAGGCGGCTTTCGAAGTCCAGACCGGGGGACAGATCATGAAAGGCGTGGGTAGGGCGTGCGTAGCAATAGATGCAGCCATGTTCACAACCGCGATAAGGGTTGACCGATTTGTCGAACGGGATGTCCGGTGACGCGTTGCGGGCGAGAATGCTCCTTGGGCGTTCTGTGGTTACATGGGTGCGGATTGGAGCAATGGCTCCGTCCAAAGCTTCTCTCTCGTCGAGCCAGTCTCCATCAGCTTCGCGCGACTTCAGGTTGAAGCGGGTTGGTGTGGCGTTAGCGGGCGCACCCCTGCCAGTTACAAAGTCAGGATAACAGCTTTTGGACACCCATGAAGGGTATCACGTCATCCGGAACATATAAAGAACATTATTGTTCGCGCAGGCGCGGCATCAACTCGACAAAGTTGCACGGTTTATGGCGGCTATCGAGCTGGTGGACGAGAATTTTCTCCCATCCGTCGCGGACCGCACCATTCGATCCTGGCAAAGCAAAGATGTAAGTCCCGCGGGCAAGGACTGCACAGGCTCGGCTCTGGATCGTCGAAGTGCCGATGCTGTCATAGCTAAGCATGCGGAATAGCTCGCCAAAGCCGGGAATATCCTTGCTCTTCACCTTGTCGAGAGCTTCGGGCGTGATATCACGACCCGTCAGGCCGGTGCCGCCGGTGAGGATGACCGCATCGACATTGTCGTCATCGATCAATGTGTGCAATCGCGCCACCAACCGAGACGTATCGTCGCGTTCGATCATCCGATCGACCAGATGATGCCCCGCGCCGACGATGAAATCAGCGAGCAGATCACCGCTGGTGTCGTTTTCGTATGTGCGGGTGTCCGAAACCGTGATCAACGCGATGTTGACCGGCTTGAATGGCTTGTTTTCATCGAGCGGCAATGCTGCCTCCATTTTTCGGGGGCGACATGCGCACAGTGGCCACGCGACCTTCCTTGGGAACGGTGGGCCACAAATATT
The DNA here is from genome assembly GCA_023262005.1 of Sphingorhabdus sp. Lineage (GTDB taxonomy): Bacteria > Pseudomonadota > Alphaproteobacteria > Sphingomonadales > Sphingomonadaceae > Sphingorhabdus_B > Sphingorhabdus_B buctiana. The sequence continues at coordinate 5,528 of JALREL010000156.1, forward strand.
GGGCAAGTCCCTTCATGCTGCCACCATTCTTGCCGCGCTGGATTTCGTACATCCAGTAGTTGCGCAGCACGATCGAGACATAGCCGCGCGTTTCCCAGAAAGGGATGGATTCGATGAACAGCAACGGATCTCCATTGTCGCGGATTTCGCTGTTCCAACGCGAAAGCGGGGCAGGCCCGGCATTATAAGCAGCGATAACCTTAGGCAGCAAACCGCCCGTCGCGTTCATGTCGCGCAGTTTTTCGATATAGCTCTGGCCATATTCGAGGTTGACCGAAGGCCTGTCGAGATCACTTGCAGAGATGAAATCGCCGCGTGCCCGGGCCATTTCCTGCGCCGTGCTGGGTTTCACCTGCATCAGGCCGCGAGCACCGGCGCCGCTGATAACCGAGGTGCGGAACGCCGATTCCTGCAGCGAATGCGCATAAACCAGCGAAGGATCTATCCGCCAGCCACCAGCAGGCGTCCAATTGGGGTAAGGATAGCGCATCATCGGGTCGAGTTTCTGCCCCGATGGCCCATAATGCCCCATCCACAATTGCGTCGCGGGAAGGTTCAGTGCCCCTGCAACTTGCGCCAAGGCCGCGTGGTGTGCCGGATTGCCGATACGCGCCTGGTGCCGAAGTGCTTCTTCGGCGAGGTTTTCCTTGCCGATTGCGGCCAGAGCAACGGCGGTGCGGACATTTTCCGTTTGGCCTAACTGTTTCCAGTCGCCTGCATGGTAGCGCATACTCTTGCGCGCAACAGGCTCCATGCCGAGCGCTTCGCTCGCCAGCAGCCCGTAAAATGTTTCCTGCAACCTAGCGGCTGCCTGCAAACGCGGCTGAACCTGTTGCGGTTGACGCGATGCCATGGCAGCGCGACTGCTCCAGAACAGAGCTGCGCTTCGCAACTCATCATTGCCGGCCATTCGGGAAACTTTGTCAAAGCTGGAAAACGCTTCGCGGTGATTGCCAAGTCGCCAGTTGGCCAGCCCATGCACCCATTCGGATTGGATGCCCCATTCACCTGCAGCGAGACGCCCTTCGGCTGCCACTCGCTGGGCGTTCGTGTCGTCATTTTCGATATAGTAAGACCAAGCTACCCGATAGCGCAGTTCTGCCAAACCAGCCGCGTCAAGCGTCGCGGATTGATCAATGAGCAAGGCTTCGGCTTCGGAAGGATTGTCGGCCTTGATCAGTTCCTGGATTTGCGAGCGCAAAGCGGCAGCGGTCGGGACGCTGCCCGGAAGATCGCGTTTCGGGGCGCTTCCCAAAAAGGAGAAACGCCGTGTACCCGGGCGTTGCGGCAAAACCGCTGCACCACGCTTGATCGCCATGCGCTCAAGCTGTTCAGCCTGCGGAAGCCATGGGGCCTCTTGCAAAAGTTCTTCGAGTTGCGCGACTTCTACCTTCGGGCTACCTGCTGCGAGATAAAGCTCTGCACGCGCCATGGACTTCATCGGTCCGGCCGGTGATCCGTCGATCAATCGTGCGGCTTCGGCCCAATTCCTGCCATCGATTGCCGCGAAAATGGAAGCAAAATTCTGGCGTTCCTTGCCGCTCGGCATAGCACCCAGCGCGTCCAACGCGCTAGGAGTAACGGCTTGACGCACATTGTCAGCCGTACCCGCCCAAGCCGGGCTGGTGAGCGATGTAGCAACAAATGCCAGTAAAACTGTCTTTTTGGACACGATTACGCCTGATCTCTCTTCACGATCCGCAGAAGATCCTTCCAAGCCTGCGCCTTCAAAGCCGGGCGCACTAACAGGGTTCGCGGATGGAATGTTATCACGCCAGCCAAATTGCCGCCATTTTGGTTAAAATCAGGTAAAATTCCGCGTGTTTCCATCAATTCTTTGCCCGTCAAAGCCTCCGAAACGGAGTTACCGAGCAGCAGCAATTTCTCTGGACGGATGATATTCGCCTGATGGCGGGCAAAACTGCCGAGCAAAGGAAGGTCCTGAGCAGGTAACGCACCGCTGGTAGGGCGGCTATGGGCGAGGGCGCCGATATGCACTTCGCCGCTATCGTAACCACAGGCTTTGAGCATCGCTTTCAGCAGGTTGCCGACTGGCCCATGGCCAAGGCTGCCTGCACGCAGGTCCTCCTCTTCCGGAAAATCGATGAGGACCATGAGCTTAGGCTCAATGATCGCAATCGGAGCGGCGCGGGCCGGGCTGTAGGCATTACCGGGAAGCAATTGGTCGGTTGCAATGGCGGCCATCAATTGCCCGAAGTCGGCGGGCCATTCGGTTCGGGCTGGTTGAACCGCAGCAACGGCGGCGGGTGCAATCGGTGCTGCGCGCTTAGGTTCTTCAAATGCACTTGGCTGTACGGTCTGCTCTTCAAGCCAGTTCACAGGTTGTTCAGCGCACAGATAGTCGACGCCGGCGTCACGCCACCAGCTGATTATCGAGTCTGCGAGGATTTTTCCCCTGTCATGCGGAGCGACCTGCATGTTTCGTATCAGTCACCGGTTGACGTGAAGGTCAATTGCTTGGCATGGCGAATCCTGTCAGTTGAGGCATATTCGAGACAGCCCGATACATCGGGCCAAGGGAAGGATGAGTTGAGATGAGCGAACGGGAGTCAATGCCCTATGATGTAGTGATCGTCGGCGGCGGTCCTGCAGGTCTTTCGGCGGCAATCCGCCTGAAACAGATCAATCCCGAAATCTCGGTCTGCATCCTCGAAAAAGGCTCAGAGATCGGAGCGCACATCCTGTCCGGCGCTGTCTTCGATCCCAAGGCGATTGATGAGCTGTTGCCTGATTGGAAAGATCAGGGCTGCCCGATGGCGGAAGTTGCCGTCACCGAAAACCACCACTGGGTGCTTTCGCGCGGCGGCCACATGGCAATACCGCACCTTTTCACGCCGGGTTGGATGCACAACAAGGGCACCTATACCGGTTCGCTCGGCAATCTTTGCCGCTGGCTTGGCACGCAGGCCGAAAATCTGGGCGTTGAAATCTTCCCCGGCTTTCCGGCTGCGGAAATCCTTTACAAAGACGATGGTTCAGTAAAGGGCGTCGCCACGGGTGACATGGGCGTTGCCCGCGATGGCAGCCATAAACCAGACTATATGCCGGGAATGGAGCTCCATGCAAAATATACCCTTTTTGCAGAGGGTGCGCGCGGACATCTGACAAAGACTCTAAAATCGAAATTCGAGCTGGAACGCGACAGCCAGCCGCAGGTCTATGGCCTTGGCATGAAGGAATTGTGGGATATCGATCCTGCCAAGCACAAGCCGGGTCGGGTCATTCACACGCAGGGCTGGCCGCTTTCCGAAAGCGAAAGCTGGGGCGGGGGCTTCCTTTACCATCAAGCCAACAACCAGGTTGCCTTGGGCTTTGTGGTCGCACTTGATTACAAAAACCCGCATGTGTTCCCGTTTGAGGAATTCCAGCGCTGGAAGCAGCACCCTGAAATCCGCAAGATTCTCGAAGGCGGCAAGCGCGTTTCCTATGGCGCACGTGCGATTAACGAGGGTGGTTGGCAGTCGATACCGAAACTTGCCTTCCCCGGTGGTGCGCTGATCGGTTGCTCGGCAGGTTTCGTCAACGTGCCGCGCATCAAGGGCAGCCATACAGCTATGAAATCCGGCATGCTGGCGGCGGAGAGCATTTCGGCGGCGCTCGCTGCTGGCCGTGCGCATGATGAACTCAGTGACTACCAGGCTAATCTCAACGAGAGCTGGATCGCGACCGAACTGAAAATGGTCAAAAACGCCCAGCCTGCGGTTGCAAAATATGGCGAAACCTATGGCACCGTGCTGGCCGGTATCGACATGTGGATGCGCACCTTGAAGATCGGCCTTCCGATCGAGATGAAACATCATGCGGACAATGAATCGATCGGCCGCAAGGATTTGTATCGTCCGATCAACTATCCCAAGCCCGATGGTGTGATCAGCTTTGACCGGCTGTCATCGGTGTTCCTGTCGAACACCAATCATGTAGAAGACCAGCCTTGCCACCTGCAGCTCAAAAATCCAGAGGTGCCGGTAAAGGTCAATCTCGAGCTCTACGACGCACCCGAGCAGCGTTATTGCCCGGCAGGCGTTTATGAAATCGTCGGTAAGGAAGAAGGGCAGCCTCGCCTTCAGATAAACGCGCAAAACTGCGTCCATTGCAAAACATGCGACATCAAGGATCCGACCCAGAACATCAATTGGGTCGTTCCGCAGGGTGGCGAAGGACCGACTTATCCGAATATGTGA
>JALREL010000002.1 GCA_023262005.1 Sphingorhabdus sp.
CAATCAAACCTAAGGTTCTAATTATTGGTGTGGCTTATAAACCTGGAGTAAGTGACGTGCGAGAAACGCCCTCAAAGCAACTTAAGGAAGATCTCCTTAGAAAAGGGGCAGAGGTTGCCTGGATTGACCCTCTGGTGCTCAATTGGGAGGGCACGGAGGCTGTTTCAGAGAACTGGAACTGTGATGTTGCGATTATTGCGATTAAACAAATAGGGATAAACATTCAAAGTCTTATTGAAAGAGGCGTACCCATTTTGGATTGTACAAATTCTTTTGCAGGCATAGATGGAGTTCAAAGACTCTAATTTAAGGTTGGGGGGTTCAAGCAATGCTGTTCAAGAACTTATTCCATTCTTCTGCCACATAGGCGGGGTTGCGACCCTTCAAGATGTTGCCCGCATTGGCAGGTTCCGCTATTACTCTCATTGCCTTGTAGAACTTAGGGTGTGAGAAGATACCCTCGTTGGGAACCTTGAGTTTCTTCAGGAACTGCATGGTTTTCCTGGCAATCCTGGTCATGCATCTGCGCAAGTCGACCTCTGTGGGGACGAAATTAGGGTCGTCGAACAGGCTTCTTTCATTCTCATCGAAGTTCATCGTGTCCTCTACCTTAAATATCGCCTCTTGATTTGACAGTTCCTTTGACAGTTGCCGGATCTGCCGGTTTGCAGCGTAACCAAGCCCCGCCTCTTCCATCAATTGGCGGCCGAGCCTCTCGCCGTCTTTCAATGGCAGGCCCCGCAATGCGCCCATGAAAGCGATTGTATCGACCGCGCGCATCGATTGGTACAGCCCGCGCTCCTCTGGCAGGTAACCGACCAGCTTGGACTGGCTGAGCGGGCGATCCGAACCGAGCAAGGTTCGCGTACCCGCATCGGGATCGATGATACCCAGCAGCATCCGGATCGTCGTCGTCTTGCCCGCGCCATTGGGGCCCAGGATACCGTAGATGCTGCCTTCCGGCACATTCAGGTCTATGCCGTCTACCGCGCGGAATTCGTCGAACTGCTTGACAAGCCCGCGTGCCTCGATTGCATGCATATGGTAAATCGCCTCAAATCTGATCCGACACCCGAGATAGGGACAGCGCGTGAAAAGACACAAGACAAATTTGGTTAACGCGCTGAAGAAAAAGGCGAAGGAGGAAGGTTTCGCCGTGTGCCGCATCGCGAATGCCGGGCTTTCTCCGCTTGCGGGTGAACGGTTGCGGGAATGGCTTTCGGAAGGGCGGCATGGTGACATGCTGTGGATGGAGGAGCGGGTCGAGCAGCGCTCCAGCCCCGCCGGACTGTGGCCCGAGGTGCGCTCGGTGATCATGCTCGGGATGAGCTACACCCCTGAAAGCGATCCGATGGCGCTGGCGGATCGGCCGGATCGTGGCCGCATCTCGGTCTATGCCCAGCGCAAGGATTATCATGATGTCGTCAAAGGCGCGCTCAAGCGGTTGGCGCAATGGTTCGTCCACCAGACCGGAGATGAGGTCAAAGTCTTTGTCGATACCGCCCCGGTCCTTGAAAAGGCCCTCGCCGAAAAGGCGGGGTTGGGATGGCAGGGCAAGCACAGCAATCTGGTAAGCCGTGAGCATGGCAGTTGGCTGTTGCTAGGCGCTATCTACACCACTGCGGAGCTGGAAGCCGATGCGGAAGGGGAAGAACGGTGCGGATCGTGCACTGCGTGCCAGACGGCTTGCCCGACCGATGCCTTTCCGGCGCCCTATCGCGTCGATGCGCGGCGTTGCATTTCGTACCTCACGATTGAGCATAAGGGCCCGATCGCACATGAATTCCGCAAGGCGATGAGCAACCATATTTACGGCTGCGACGATTGCCTTGCCGTTTGTCCGTGGAACAAATTTGCCGAAACCGCCTCCGTGCAAAAGGCGATGGCGCAGCGGCTGGAGCTATCCGAATTGCCTCTTTCAGACCTGCTTGCGCTGGAAGATGCCGGTTTTCGCGCGCTTTTTGCCGGTACGCCCATCAAGCGCACTGGGCGCGACAGGTTCATTAGAAATGCGCTGATCGCATCGGGCAACAGCAAAGACCTTGGTCTCGTGCCCCAAATCGTGCACCTGCTTGACGATGCCAACGCCATCGTTCGAGGCGCGGCCGTATGGGCACTGGCGCAATTGGATCCTGTACGGTTCGCCGCAGAGCGAGAAGCGCGTTTCAAACTTGAACGAAATGAATCGGTGCAAACCGAATGGCAGGTTAGCGCGCCGAAAGCGCACTGATGCATTGTGCGCGATCGACCTCTGCACCGTCGCTGCGACGGGCATCGACATGGATTACGATTTCCTGCCCATTGCGCCCTTCAGGATAGAGATAGGCATCGAGGATGCAGGCGCGTCCGCTGAACTGCAGCTTCCGCCCTTGAACCTCGACCACATCGAGCCGGGGCTGGCCAAACATGCGGACCAGCGTCGCCATGTCTTTGCCCATCACGGCATCCAGCCCGCGCACGGATTGGGCTTGTCGAGGAGCCGGCGTCGATGCGGCTGGGCGATCGAGCGGGATCGGATTGGCGTTCGTGCGCTTGTTATCGGCGTGTGCGGCCCCGGCAGTGAGCAGGGCCAGTGCGCTGATGATGGCTGCAATTCGCGTCACGTAACTTTCACCCGATATTTTCCATGCGCCATATGCACTGCAGATGCGGTCGCGACAACCGGGACGACGAATTGCAGCAAGGGCACCATCATTCCTGCCGCCCCGGCCAGCCCGAGCATCAGGCGCTCGCCCTTGCCAAAGGCAGCAAGGTGGTGGCCGTGGCGCGCGACCAGCATATCCTCAAGGTCGCGCCCGAGCAGCAAGGCGTTGACGCCCAGGAAAACCAGCGGAGCCCCTATGCCCGTGACGAGCAGGATCAGGTAAAAAGGCAGTGCAAGCAGGTTATAGCCCAGCGCCCGCATCGCCGACCGCAGGCCCATCTTGGCCGACTGCCAGTTGCTCGGCCGTTTGCCACGAGCCGCTTCGAACGGATAATGCTTCGCCTCGATGATATCGATGATGTCATCTGAAAAGACCCAGGTGATCGCGACCGCAACCATGCGGAACAGCACCAGGCCCGACAGGGCCAACATCGCGATGGCTGCCACCGCGCTTAACCCGCCGTCGTCGGCATAACCGAAATAGTGGAAGGCCGAGTCAATCGCATACCATAGCCCGATACCGAGCAAGACGAATGCGAGCAGCGTCAGCAGCATGACACGGATGAGGATCATCATGATCCCCTTGTCCGAAAGGCTGGCGAAGCCGAACGAGATGGCCCTCAACATCCGCCCAAGATAATGCAGGTGTATTACACATGCAAGCCACTTGCCCTTTTGGCCAAGGCACATTAGGGCGCGCCAAACGCAATCAGGGACCCAATGATGACACAAACCCGCTACGACGTGCTGGCCATCGGCAATGCCATTGTCGACGTGATCTCAGACGCCGACGACGCCTTTATCGAGGCGCAGAAGCTCAACAAGGGCGGGATGACGCTGATCGATGCCGATCGCGCGCAATCGCTGTACGATGCCATGGGTCCGGGTCGGGAGATCAGCGGCGGCAGCGCGGCCAATACGCTGGCGGGGCTTTCGCGGCTCGGCCACAAGACCGCGTTCATCGGGCAGGTTGCGCAAGACCAATTGGGTGACGTTTTTGCGCATGACATCCGTGCGACGGGTATCGACTTTGATGTGCTCGCCCGTCCAGGACAGCCGCCGACGGCGCGCTGCCTGATCCTGGTGACGCCGGATGCCCAGCGCACGATGAACACCTTCCTCGGTGCGGCGCAATTCCTGCCCGAGACCGCTATCGATAAAGGCAAGATCGAAGATTCAGCCTGGCTGTATCTGGAAGGCTATTTGTGGAACGCACCTGAATCGCGTGCAGCGATGACGGGGGCGATTGCCATCGCAAAAAGCGCCGGTCGCAAGGTTGCGCTGACGCTGTCTGACGCCTTTGTTGTCGACGGGCATCGCGATGAATTCTTCGCGCTTATGGCTGACGGTTCGCTAGACCTGCTCTTCGCCAACGATACCGAAGTGCGCGCGATGATGCAGACCGACGATACCGAAGCCGCAGTCGCGGCGCTGGCGCAGCGCGTGCCGATGCTGGTTTGCACGCATGGCGCGGCGGGGGCAGAGGTGCATCGCGGCGCCGAACATGCGCGCGTTCCGGCCGAAACAATCGACCGCGTTGTCGACACCACAGGCGCGGGCGACCTGTTTGCGGCTGGCGTTTTTGCCGGGCTCGCGGAAGGGCGCAGCCTCGAGGCGTGCCTTACCATGGGTGCCGTCTGCGCGGCGGAGGTGATCAGCCATTATGGCGCGCGGCCAGAGGCGGATATCCGCAAGATGGTGGACGAGCGGCTGGGCGCCTAACCCGGCAGCACCCGCACCACCGCGGGCCAGATGCCAAGGCCCCATACGATGTAGCGCGCGAAGCAGCCAAAGGCGAGCGCCCCCATCGCGACCTTGGTCGCCCAATGCAGGCTGCCGATCGTCTTCCTGTCCCACATCAGCAGCGGGATGATGAAGGCGAAGGCGAGCAGGTTGCTGATCACATGCCCGGCCATGGTCGGCGGGAATATCGGCCAGCGGCCAAGCCCCGGTTCCACCATGCAGATGGTGAAGACCAGCATGAAACGCTTGTGCGCCTGCGGGTCGAGCCGATTGCGCCAGCCCATCCACAACAGCAAAGCCATTGCCGGGACCGCGAGCAGCGGCACGGCAGACCAGCTTTCGGCATCGATGATCGGTGGGTGCAGCCCGCGCGGGATTGCCTGCATCGCGGTGAGATAGGCGATCGGAATCACGGCCGCACCCAGCGCCATTCCCCAAACGCCCAGCTGCCGGTGGACATCGCGCCGCTTCGCCGCAACCAGCCGGACTTGCGTGTAGAATATCGCGAGCCAGCCTGTCGCAACCAGCCCGTGCAGCATCGTCATCACCGTCAGCGGCGGGTTTGGCCGGGGATAGCTGACCATCTGCATCAGGTAGAAACTGGGTGCAAAGCCGATGAAGATCGCGATGATGATGGCGAGCGCCATGCGCCCGTAAAAACGCCGTTCGGCGTCGATTGTTTGGGCGACAGTCGCCATGTCCCTTCCTCCGGATTTGTTTTTCGGTGCGACCCGAAAGGCCGGGGATTTGCGTTGTCGCTTTGCGCGTTGAGACGGCTTTTTACATATCGCCGCTGATATGGGAATCTGCCCAAAGGCATATAGCGGTGGAAAAATTTGCCCCGGCCGCAAATGGCAAACGCCGCACATCCCCAGAAACGGGCTTAAGGTGACATGGTTTACCGGAAGGCATGGGGCCAATTGTTACCTGTGTCACCTTAGCGCTGCCGATCAAGCGCCAGGGACAGCAGTGGATCGGGGCGGGCGAAGCGCGTTGGTCCATCGCGCCACCGAAGCATAAATGCGCGATGTAGGACAGCATGCATCGCGCTTGACCGAAATCAATTCCCGCTGCGCCAAAGCTGTGCCACAACGATGCGCAAGGGAGACGGGAATGGAAGAGAGGCAGGCCCAACTGGCGCTGGTCGAACGCAGCCTTGAGCGCGTGGCGGAGGCGATTGGCGATATCACCGAACCGTTGATGGCGCGCTTCTATGCCGCGCACCCGGCGGCGGAGGCGAGCTTCGAACATCATGGTCTCGGCAAGCGCGCCCTGCTGGAGGCGGAGATGGTCGGCAATGTCCTCTATTGCCTGATGACTTGGTTCGAACGGCCAGAGGAGATCCGCATCATCCTCTATGATTCGATCCCCCACCATCAGGAAACGCTAAAGGTGGAACCCGGCTGGTATGAAGGCATGTTGTGGGCGGGGATCGACCTGATCGAAGATACGCTGCCCGGCGACGCAGCCGATGAGCGCGCGGCATGGGCGGCGATGCGTGCCGGACTTGCGGAGACGATTGCGAAGGCGCGCAGCTTTATCGGCTGAATTTGTGTAAGCTTTGGACGTGGAAGATTTCACGCGAAGTTCGCGAAGAAGCGAAGGAACGCGAAGAACTGATCCGCGCGAAGCGCATTGTTTTCTAACGCAACTGTCCCGCAAATTTGGAGGCTGAGGATTTTAAGCGGCTTCGCCGATTAAGCCTCTTCGCGCATCTTCGCACCTTCGCGCCCTTCGCGTGAAATAAAATTCGTGTGAAACGAAAAAAAGCTCACCCCTCCGGTGGGGGCGCGACCGTTACCGGGCCGATTTCCTTCAGGCACTCCTTGATCGGCGCAAGGTCCTCCACGCTGGTGGGCGGGTTGGAAACCAGGTCTTGCACGCTCTTGCCCGCCATCAGCTTGTCGGCAGCGCAATCGCAGACCTTGTCGAGATCGACATTGACGCCCTCGGGTACCTGCCCCTCCGCGGTCGCGGCGCAGCTGGCAACGATCGATTGGCGCACGGTGGCTTTCACATTTTCGTCAATCGCCCCGCCTTCGCCACAGGCGGCGAGCGACAACAGGGCAATCGGGGCAAGCGAAAGGGCGGAAAGGCGCATGGTATAAAGAACTCCTCCTGGGTGCTGTTGCCGATATGGGGCGGGGTTGGGGATTTTGAAGGGGGGTCAAAAAATGGCGGATTCTTCAGAAAGTAGAGGCGTTCCCCACCCCCTATAGGCCCTGCGCGGAAGGAGCTGATTTGCTCCCCTCACGCAATGCACGCAATGCGCACAAAAGCCGCGTCGCTGCACGCATGCGGAACCACAAGATATTCAGCGCCGCGTCACAAAGGCCGCGGGCGTTTCAAAGAGCTTTGGGAATATTAGCAGAGCTGTTGGCGTGTAGGACAGCGGGCTGCGGGTGCCCGTTTCCGGATCGTGGCGCCGCTTGAGACAGCACCTGCCGTCAAGCGCGCTGCGCTGTCCGGGGTGAAGCTGCATTTTCCCGATGGCCGGGCCTGGGACGGCGTTGGGGAATGGGGCTGTGTGCGGGAGACGGTGGATTTGTAAGCGGTTTTTAGACTAAATCTCGGCAAACAACTCATTTCATCGAAGCTTGCAGTGCAACCTTAAAATCTTGAGTTTCATATTGAATTACGTGGTCCATCTCCCTGTAACAATCGTCCAAACGAGCAAGGTGGATATCTTGAAGCCTTCCTCCTATTCCTCCACTCAAAATGGCATTGCTAAGTGCCAACTGCGCTTTCGGTCCACCATTTTTTCGAACGGCAAGATCCCGATAATCCCGCATTATCATTTCGAGTATGTATGTGATAAACTCGTCGGGCGTTTCTTCACTTTTTAACAAATATGCCAAACTATTTCCTACGCTTAACATTGTAGTTTTTAGAATGCTACCATTGGCATGTACAGGAGCAGTTTTCTCAATTTGAACCACGGGCGAATCTGCCGGGCAACATTTTATTGCTTGAAACCAACTACCGTACGCACTGAATATCTCGTAGATCAGATAAAATGCAAAGTTTGGAAATTCAGCATTTCTGTCAAAATCGGGATGATCAAAATCAATTGATGCGATAAGTTTTCTAACAACAGTGTCATAATACAGTAGCCACATGTGCCACTCGATCCCGTCTCGCATGGCACTTCTGATCATGATATCAAAAAACCTGATCATACAGTATGTTGGATCGCGCTCAATGAATCGATCATCGCTCGGCTTAGCCGAACTAATAGTTTGACGGTAGTTTCCTTCATTGCGGTCTAAGAGGCCTAATGGGTAATTGCCGACCGGTCTATACACCTCTAGTTTCTCAGCCACTTTCGTGTCAGAAAAAAGGGCGCTAATGAAAGCATTTTTCGGATCGATTTCATAGAAGCATTGCTCAACATTTTGATTTAAAATCGTTTCCCGTCGTAAAGGACTTTGTTGATGAGCCATCATGTGTTCGAATACTCGATCTGAGAATTCAAAATCATAACTTTTAGTGTTCATCAAATTTAATGCAAATAGCGGTCTTTCTAATGAAATATACTCGACAATAGGTTCATGTGCATGAAATACTCTCAGTATTCTCTGTGCAGAGTATTCTTTATTACTAGTTTCGGGAATTTTAGATTCAATATATTTCGCGATATTCATGCAATATGCGAGTAATTTATCACGGGTTCCTATCCAGAAGTTCTGATTATCGTCGTCCTCACTTTCTACAAAAGGTAGATTAAGTCGGAGGAATGGATTTCCGTGCATCCTGATGCGATCACGGAATTGCCTAAAGTAGAGCTCTCTTCCAGCAACCTTTGCGATCATAGATGCATGAGGTTCGACCACGTCTACAACTTCGGGAAATCGTTTTTCGGAGACAAGTCGATCTACGAGAGCGGCGAGTAATGGTAAATTACGAGCACTGATTGACGTTCTTTGTGACAGTAAAACGACATAAACTAACCATGTTAAGACGATTAGGAATGCTAAGATATTGGGAGTTACGGGAGATTCTTTCACCACTACAAATGGTGCGCACCAGTAGACTGAACAGCTCAGGCCAATGACATCAAAAAGAAGCAGATAGATGCTTGATGAAATCGCAACAAGTGTTGGCAACCAAAGCCGCCATCCCAAGAGACGCAAGCGATATCTGATAACGACATTTAATAGTGCATAGACAGCAACAACCAATCCTAGAAACTGGAGAAAGCCATCTATACTCATCGCAAACCTCCCAAAAATGCGAAGTATAATAATTACATAGGTGTATATTTTACTAGCATAAAATTCGGAAAAACATTCTAAAATCTATAATCATCAACGATTTATAAAGTATTCACCGACCCAACAACGGCTTCAAATAATGCCCCGTATAGCTGGCCTTCACCTTCACCACATCCTCCGGCGTCCCCTCCGCCACAATCTCCCCGCCCTTGACGCCCCCCTCGGGGCCAAGGTCGATAATCCAGTCCGCGGTCTTGATGACGTTCCAGCCAGCGCCTCTGAAGAAGGCTTCGAGCTCCTGAACGATCTTGCCGTTTCCGCGCACCGGTCCATCCAGGCGCTGGAGGTTGCAGTTCACCACGAAGGTTAGATTGTCGAGACCGTCGTTTGCTGCCAGCTGCAGCGCTCCACGCGATTCGACTTCATCAAGCTCGCCATCACCCAAAAAGGCCCAAACGTGCTGCGCAGAGGCATCTTTGAAGCCTCGTTCGGTTAGGTAGCGGTTTGCCTGAGCCTGATAGATCGCGTTGATCGGCCCGATACCCATCGATACGGTAGGGAACTGCCAGAAATCAGGCATGAGGCGCGGGTGTGGATAGGAACTCAGACCGCCGCCTGCGTGGGAGCGTTCCTGTCGGAAGCCGTTTA
>JALREL010000015.1 GCA_023262005.1 Sphingorhabdus sp.
GCCCTTCATCACCGAAGAGCTGTGGCATGCGATGGGCGAGCGGCCCTATGACCTGATCGTCGCCAAATGGCCAGAACCGAAAGCGGATCTCGACCTTGCCGCTGGGGCAGAAATCAACTGGCTGATCCAGCTAGTGACCGAGGTACGCAGCGCCAAGAACGAGCTCGGCATTGCCCCGGGCGCGCGGCTCAATGCCTTTGTCCGAGATGCTTCGCCCGAAACGCTTGCGCGCATCGAACGCCAGACAGCCGCGATTGCGCGCCAAGCACGGCTCGACAGCATCGCCAATACAGATGCGCCGGCGGGCGGTGCGGTGCAGATTGTGGTCGAGGAAGCCACCTTCGTAATCCCGCTTGAAGGGATCATCGATCTCGACGCCGAACGCGCTCGCATCAGCAAAGCGATCGAAGCGGTGTCGAAAGAGGCCAAGTCGCTCGAAGGCCGCCTTTCGAACCCCGCCTTTGTCGAAAAGGCGAAGCCTGAGGCAGTCGAAAAGGCGCGTGCCGACCATGCCGAAAAGGCTGCCGAAGTCGAACGTTTGAGCGCGGCGTTGGCGCGGTTGGGATAAAGGCGGCAAGACGCCTTTATCACGCCGCAAAATCGGTTTAGGGTCTTGCCTGCGTCGCCATTCGTGCGGCGTTCAGGGGAAGGGATTTAGCGCGGCGCGATGGATATCTACCTGCCTATAGCCGGGCTGTCGGTAAACATCGTTGTGATCATCCTGCTCGGCGGGGCCGTGGGTATGCTGTCGGGCATGTTCGGCGTCGGCGGCGGGTTCCTGACCACGCCCTTGCTCATCTTTTACGGCATTCCGCCGACAGTTGCCGCGGCTTCCGCTTCGACACAGGTGACCGGCGCGAGCGTATCGGGCGTGTTCGCGCATATGCGGCGCGGCGGTGTCGATTTCCACATGGGTGCAGTGTTGGTGGTGGGCGGACTTTTGGGAACGCTGTTCGGCGCCGTGTTGTTCGAGCTGCTCGAAACATGGGGGCAGGCCGATACCGTCATCAATATTCTCTACACGCTACTTCTCGGGGGCATAGGCGGGCTGATGGCAAAGGATGCCTGGCAGAGCGTTTCGGCAAAACGCAGCGGCAAGCCTGTGGCCGCCAGCAAGCGGCGGCACCACCCGCTGGTTGCGAGCCTGCCCGGCCGTTGGCGTTTCTACCGTTCGGGGCTTTACATCTCCCCGCTTGCACCGCTGATCCTCGGTTTCCTGACCGGCATCTTGACGATGCTGCTGGGTGTCGGCGGCGGCTTCATCATGGTACCGGCGATGCTCTACATATTGGGCATGAGCGCGAATGTCGTTGTCGGTACGTCGCTGTTCCAGATCCTGTTCGTCACCATGTCTTCGACGATGGTCCATAGCCTGACGACGCGCGCGGTCGATATTGTGCTCGCCATTTTCCTGCTGATCGGCAGCGTCACCGGCGCACAGATTGGCGCGCGCCTCGCTCAGCGGATGCGACCCGATTACTTGCGCTTGCTGCTCGCGGCGATCGTGCTGATCGTCGCCTTGCGTATGGCGCTGGGCCTTGGCTGGCAGCCAGACGAAATCTACACGGTGCAGTTCCTGTGATCGCCCGTCTGCTCCTGATCCTGGCGTTGCTGCTACCGCTTTCCGCAATGGCGCAGAGCGCGAGCGAGCCAAAGCTGGTACCCGATGTCTCGCAGCGCAACATCAACATCCAGTCGCGCTTTACCGGGGCGGAGCTGCTACTGTTCGGTGCAATCATCTATCCGCGCGGCGTCGCGCCGAGCGGGCAGATCGACGTTGCGGTCGTTCTGCGCGGGCCGACACGGCCGATCATCGTGCGCGAAAAGCAGAAGGTGGCGGGCATCTGGGTCAATGCCGACAGCATCGATTTCCGCTCTGCCCCGGCCTATTATGCCATTGCCTCGTCTCGCCCGATTGAGAAGATCGTCGATGCGCGAACTGCAGCCATCTACGAACTCGGCCTTAAAAGGCTGCAGCTTTCTCCAACGGGAGAGATTGAAACGCGCGAGGTGCGCCGTTTTACCAACGGATTAGTCGATCTCAACCAGCGTGACGGGCTTTTTGCCGAGGCGCCGGGTGAGGTCGATATCACCGACCAGGTGCTATATCGGGCGCGCCTGACGCTGCCATCGAGCGTTCCCGAAGGGAAATATATCGCCGAAACCCTGCTGATCCGCGACGGGCGGGTGATCATGGCGGATGACAGCGTGGTCGTTGAAATCAGCAAGACTGGCTTTGAACGCTTTGTCACCATCATGGCGCAGGATTATGGCCTGCTTTACGGGGCCTTTGCTGTGCTGATATCGCTATTCCTCGGTTGGTTCGCCGGCTATGTCTTCAACCGGCTATAAACGCAGCGGACAAGCCCGGTAATTCGGCGATTTTAGCCGAAAATTAACTCCGCTCCCCTATGTCTTGCCCTCGCAACAACAGGGTGATCAGATGACCGACAATTATGCAGGCCGCACATTCGGGCAGGGGCAACCGTTCGGCACGAGGGAAACGGCGACGGATTCAAGCACTGCCGCTGCTACACCCTATCAGCCGCCGATAAGGCCGGCAGCACCACCGCCGAGCTATCAACCGCCGCAGCCGGCAGCCGAACCTGTCGCAACAGCGCAACCCGCCCCGGCACCAACCGCGGCTCCTTTGGCCGCTCCGGCTCCGCAACCCGCGCCGCAGTCTTTTGCTCCGGCAGCGCGCACGCAGGCGGAACCGGTCGGCGTCCAACAGGCGCAGCGCAGCCATCAGGCTGCTGGCGGGGGATTACACAAAATCGGTACAGTGGTCGAAATCGCTGGATCGGGATCGCAGGTCAGCCTTGATGCGGCGTTGATCAACGCGCTGGTCGAGCATCACGATCCGTCGATAGCGATGGCAGGCCAGGTCGGCAGCCAGATCAAGATCCGCGTCGGCAACGTCTGGCTGCTTGCCAACATCCGCACCCAGCGGCTCGACCTTACAGATACCAAAACCATCATCGCGCAGGTCGACTTCCTTGGCGAAGGCGATGAGGAACGCCTTACCGGCAAGATCTACAACTTCCGCCGCGGTGTTACTCGCTACCCCGTGCCGGGTTCGGAAGTGTTTGCGGTTTCGAGTACGGACCTCAAACAGGTTTACGCGGCTGATGGCCGCGCCAGCGTCAATATCGGCACCGTCTTTCCGACCCGCGACATTCGCGGCTCGCTCTATGTCGATGCCATGCTGGGCAAGCACTTCGCGCTGCTCGGATCGACCGGTACCGGTAAATCGACCAGCGCCGCGCTAATCCTGCACAAGATTTGCGACATGGCCCCTGAAGGCCATATCGTGATGATCGACCCGCACGGCGAGTACAGCGCCGCGTTCAAGGGCAACGGCGCGCTCTACGACGTCAACAACCTCGCCATGCCTTATTGGTTGATGAACTTCGCTGAGCATTGCGAAGTCTTCGTCACTTCCTCGGGCGATGAGCGCCAAGCCGATTGCGACATTTTGGCCAAGTGCCTGTTGCAGGCGCGATCGAAGAACCGGCTTGCCGAAAGCATCGGTAAGCTGACCGTCGATGCCCCGATCCCCTATTTGTTGTCGGACCTCACCACGATCATCCAGAACGAGATGGGCAAGCTCGACAAGGCGACCAACACTGCACCTTTCATGCGGTTGAAGGGCAAGATCGAAGAGCTCAAGGCCGACCCGCGCTATAGCTTCATGTTCTCGGGCATGCTCGTCGGCGATACGATGTCGGACTTCCTCGGCAAGATTTTCCGCCTGCCAAGCAACGGCAAACCGATCTCGATCATCGACGTTTCCGGCGTGCCTTCGGATATCACATCCACCGTGGTTGCAGTGCTGTCGCGCCTCGTCTTCGACTATGCGATCTGGTCGCGCAACGAACCGCAGCGCCCGATCCTGCTCGTCTGCGAGGAAGCGCACCGTTACATCCCGTCGGATCGCGTCGCTGGCGATAGTGCAGTGCGCACCATCCTCGAACGTATCGCCAAGGAAGGCCGTAAGTATGGTGTTTCGCTTGGCCTGATCACGCAGCGCCCGTCTGACCTTGCAGAGGGCGTGCTCTCACAATGCGGCACGATCATCTCGATGCGCCTCAACAACGACCGCGACCAAGCCTATGTGCGCGCGGCGATGCCTGAAGGTGCGCGCGGCTTTCTCGATTCGATTCCGGCACTGCGCAACCGCGAATGCATCATCTGCGGCGAGGGTGTTTCCATCCCCATCCGTGTCGCGCTCGACACGCTTGAGGAAGAAAAGCGTCCGGCTTCGGAAGATCCGCTCTTCTCGGTATTGTGGCAGGAAACCGGCGGCGAGGAAGAATTGCTCGAACGCGTGGTCCGCCGCTGGCGCGCCCAAGGGCGATAATTGGAAAAAGCGGTAAGGCTTACCGCTTCTCGAACGGTTTCAGCCCGCGACCCAGCCGGTTCGCGCCAAGCACAATTGCATCGCCTGACCAATCGGCAAGGAAAACGGTGTTGCGATCAACATCGGTGCCCAGACTTGCATCATTGCCGCTGATCGCGAGCCCTGCGCTGCTGCGTTGGCGGCCTTCGGCGGCGACGGCGATGAAGGCGCTGTAATTTTCCTTGTCCTTGCCCTGAACAAAGACATTGCCGCTGATCATGCCGGTGGCGCCGCCAGGCAGGTCGATCATGTAATTGGTTGTCTGCCCGCGTGTATCATCAAAAGCATTATTCTGGATGATGGCGCGCGCGGCGCGGCTTTTGACATAATGCCCGCCATTGCCGCGTTCGAACCGGCTGCGGGTCACCGTCAATGAAGCGAAATCGCCGATATAGATGCTGTGCGCACAGGCCAGCCCTCGGTCGCAGCGCCCCAGTTCGGTGAAGGTCGTCTGGTCGATGACGATTTCGCCTGCCGGATCCTGCGCAGTCAAAATCCCCTGCTCGCTGTTGCGGAACACCGAACGGGTCACGGCAAGATTGCCTTTTTCGAGCCTTATCCCGGCTCCATTGCCGTCGGGCACGGCCATGTTCTGGAAGATCAGCCCGTCAACCGCCGCCGAGCGGCCGCGCAGTACCAGCGCCGCCTTGCCCTCACAAATGCCGCCGTCAAAGATCGAACGGCCCGGCACTTCTGCCTTGAACGAGATATGTCCCGCGGACTGCACCGCGCATTCGCGATACACGCCCGGGGCGATCATGATCGTGCCCTGCGCATCCCCGATTGCAGCAACCGCATCGGCGAGGCGTGCGAAGCTGTCCCCCGTTTCGACGACCTGAAAGGGTGCCATACCGGTTTGTGCCGGAGCTGAAACAGACAGCAGCGCCGCGATTGCGGGGACGATGAGGAGCGAGGATCGATTCATAGTCATGCTTTCAACTGGTCATCCCCGATTTGCCCATCCAAAGCGATTCCCGCCAGTCGGTTAACCAAAGTCGGCGCGGGCTGTCCGGTTCAGGGACATAGCTATGTATGGGACCAAACTGCCAAGACAGTTTGCAGACGCATTGCTCACTGCTAATTGCAGCTAAACATCCGTTCGGCAGAAGACCGAAAAGCAGGGGGGAGCCCAAAATGCACGCTGTTACCACCACCGAATTGTTTCTGGTGGCGATGCTGATCATCTTCACTCTGCCCTATCTGTTTTGGCGGTTGTTGAAGACCGATTATTTTGCACCGCTGGTGGTTGTTCAGATTGTCGGCGGCGTGCTGCTCGGGCCCGGTGTGCTGGGCGCGGCCTATCCCGAATATTACGCCTCGGTATTCAAGCCTGAGGTCATCTCCGCGCTCAATGGTGTTGCCTGGTGGGCGGTGATGATGTTTGTCTGGGTGGCCGGTATCGAACTCGACCTGCACGAAGCATGGAAGCGGCGACGCGAGAGCGGAATAACAGCAGGCTTTGCGTTGCTGGTTCCCCTGCTGTTCGGTTGTGCTGCCGCCGTCGTCCTGATCAATTGGAGCCCCGACTGGGCAGGGGACAAAGGCGCACCCTGGCAAATGATCCTCGGCATCGGGATGGCCTGCGCGGTCACTGCTCTGCCAATCCTCGTATTGCTCCTCGAAAAGCTCGAAATACTGCGTTTGCCGATCGGGCAGCGCATCCTGCGCTACGCAAGTCTCGATGATATTGCGATTTGGGGCGTGCTTGCGCTGATCCTGCTCGATTGGGCGCGTATCGAGCGGCAGGGGACGTTCCTTGTGCTGTTTGCACTCGCATCTTGGGGCATGCGCGCGCTGATGCAGCGCATTCCTGAACGCGATCGATGGTATGTCGGGCTGGTCTGGCTCGCATTGGTCGGATTGGGCGCGGATTGGTGCGGCCTCCATTATATGGTCGGCGCCTTCCTTGCGGGCGCGGTGCTCGATGCCAAATGGTTCGGCCATCAGGCCATGGACAATTTCCGCAACACCATTCTGCTCACGGTGATGCCGGTCTTCTTCCTCTCCACCGGGCTTCGCACCCAGTGGGATCTGGGCGGAGTTGCAGTCTTTGGTGCGGCGGGGCTGCTGCTGTTCGCATCGGTTTCTGGCAAGCTGATCGGCATCCGCATCGCCGGAAGCATCCTCAAATGGGAAAAAGGCGAGGCCTCTATCATCGGCTGGCTGTTGCAGACCAAGGCGTTGATCGAAATCATCTTCGCCAGCGTGCTGCTCGATAAAGGCATCATCTCGAACGAGACCTTCACCGCGCTGTTGCTGATGGCGGTTGCATCGACGATGCTGACCATCCCGGTGGTAACGCCCAAGCTGAAGGCCCTGTCCGCACTTTTGAAAAAAGGCGGCTAGGGCCACTTCGCTCAGTGCCGGAAATGGCGCATTCCGGTGAAGACCATCGCGAGGCCCGCCTCATCGGCGGCGGCGATGACTTCATCATCGCGCATCGAACCGCCCGGCTGGATCACCGCTGTCGCCCCTGCCTCTACTGCCGCGAGTAGCCCGTCAGCAAAGTGGAAGAAGGCATCAGAAGCCACCGCTGAACCAACGGTGCGGGGTGCATCCCAACCATAGGTTTCTGCTGCCTCGCGCGCCTTGATCGCCGCTATGCGTGCACTGTCACGCCGGTTCATCTGGCCGGCGCCAATACCTGCGGTTGCACCATCCTTGGCATAGACGATGGCATTCGATTTGACATGCTTGGCAACCGTCCAGGCAAAGCGGCAGTCGGCCAATTCCTGGGCAGTGGGTGCGCGTTTCGTAACCACCTTGAATTCACTGTCAGGCACGAAACCATTGTCGCGCGATTGCACCAGCAGCCCGCCGGTAATCGGCTTTACCATCAGCCCGCCACGCTTGGGATCGGGCAGATCACCGGTCAGCAGCAGGCGGAGGTTCTTCTTCTTCGCGAACACCGCCTTGGCCGCATCATCGGCTGCGGGTGCCGCCACCACCTCGGTGAAGATTTCAGTGATCGCCTCGGCCGTCGCGCCATCGAGCGGACGGTTGACCGCGACGATCCCTCCAAAAGCCGAAACACTGTCGCATTCGAGTGCCGCACGATAGGCCTCGATCAGCGTATCGCCAGTGGCCACACCGCACGGATTGGCATGCTTGACGATCACGACCGTTGGCGGGCCATCGCGGAATTCGCTGACCAGTTCGAGCGCGGCATCGGCATCATTATAGTTGTTGTAGCTCAGTTCCTTGCCCTGGATCTGCTCCGCCTGCGCAATACCGCTGCTGTGCGGGCCAATCGGCAAATACAGCGCGGCGCGCTGGTGCGGGTTCTCGCCATAGCGAAGCTCTTCAGCGCGGTTGCCATTGATGACGAGCATATCGGGGAACAATTGCCCCTGGTCGGCAAAGGCAAACCATTGGCTGATCATGCTGTCATAGGCGGCGGTCGCCGAATAGGCCTTGGCAGCGCATTTGCGGCGGAAATCATAGCTGGTCTTGCCGCCCGATTCCTCAAGCTCGGCAATCAAATCGTCATAATCGGCCGGATCGGTGACAATGGTGACATAGGCGTGGTTCTTTGCCGCGCTGCGCACCATGGACGGGCCGCCAATGTCGATATTCTCGATGATCTCGTCACGGCTCGCACCCTTGGCGACGGTCTGGGCAAAGGGGTAGAGGTTGACGACGACAAGGTCGATCACACCGATGCCATGTTCCTTCATCGAAGCGGCATGTTCAGCGTTGTCGCGCACGGCGAGAAGCCCGCCATGCACCTTAGGGTGTAGCGTCTTGACGCGGCCATCCATCATTTCGGGAAATCCCGTGAGGTCGCTGATGTCTTTCACCTGCAGCCCGGCATCGCGCAGCGTCTTTGCCGTGCCGCCGGTCGAGACGAGTTCGACATCGCGTTTCGCCAGTGCATGGCCCAGTTCGACAAGTCCACTCTTGTCCGACACCGAAAGCAGTGCCCGCTTGATCTTCACATCACTCATGTAAATTTATCCCAGAAATTTTAGCGCCCAGCCAATGGTGATTCCGCCCTTGGGCGCGTTGACGCCGATGACGAGTTGGCGGGTGGGGTGCGGCCGGCCATTTTCATCCACCCATAAGCTTTCATCGACCTCGATCGTGCCGAGCGCGGTCAGGAAGGTCCAGTTGCTGCCATCTTCCATCCGCATCATCACGCTGCGCTTGTCTTCGGCGAGCAGCAGTTCGATGTCGGGGCCGAGGTGGAAGCGCAGATGCGCGGGAACTTCCTCTCGCCCCTTATATTTCGCATGCGGTAGAAGCGTGTCCTCGCCGCGCAATTCCATACCGTCCGATCGCAGGATCAGGACGCGGTTGTGAATGAAGCCATAGGCACGGGCATAGCCATCATGATTGGCCTCGATCCGCGTCGCCTTTTCAATGTCGCGCCGCTCCAGCTCGACATCGACGACACCCGCACCCAATTGGCCCTTGGCCAAAAGCGCGGTCGAATTGCTGTCATCAAGGCACAAGGTTGAATGCGCCGCCGTGGTGCGCAAGCCGCGCGCCAATGCCGCCGGGATGCTTGCCCCGGCAAGTCCCGCCCCGCCGCAATTGATGATGATGCGCTGTTTGCCAAAGCTGAATTCAAAGGCGAGCGTCGACGCACAGCCGACCAAAGCTTGTTTCGCGTGCGGAGGCGGACCGGCATCGACGAGAAGCACCGCCTGCCCGGCACTGACGCGCTGGTAACCCCAGTCAAGAGCCTGGCGAAGCGGACGCGCACGCACCCCACTCGCCTCGACCAGCGCTTCGATTCTTTCAGGGCCGATATGGCCGCAGCCCTGCCATGCACCGAGCCCGCCATCCGAATGGGTGAGGCCGAGCAAAGCCGGAATATTGCGGCCCAGCGTATCGGTGAGGAATTCGGGAACCAGTTCCTGCCGGGCGATATAGCATTGCCGTAGCATCGAGAGCAGCGCGATCAGCTCCATCAACTGCTGCGGAGCGCGCGACAGCACACCGCCATCGGGGAACACCAGCTCGGCCAGCGCCAGTTCAAGGCTATGCTCGCCCATAGCGCGGCGCGCCTTGCCTTCGGGCAGAAGGAGCGAGGCTGCAACGACGCCCGTCCATCCGCACACCTTGTCGAATGGTTTGGTGGCGCGGATCGCCGACTGGTCAAGGTGGCGCGCGGTGCGGGCGAAATGGTTGAGTATCTTGGACCGGTAGATGAGGTCGGAGCTGGTCAGCAGATAGGGCGCGGCGCTGGCCATGTTGAGGAAGCGCCAGGCGCTGTTATCAATGCGCCAAGCCGGGATGCGCGGCCGATCGCCATTGGCCGCCAGCCATTTTTCGGCAATCGACGAAGCAAGCGGTGCGCCCTCGCCGCGATTGACCGCAACCGCGAGGTCGCGCAGCCAATCGAAACGGTGGATATATTCGACAAAGGCAGGCGGCAGCGCCAGTTTCTCATAATCAATGGCATCGATCGACTGCTCCATGCCCTGGAACATGAACTTGCCGATGCGGATGGCGGTCCCGCGCGCCTCATCCCCCGGAAGCGGGTTGGTTGGTGCAGCGAGCAGCTTCATCGGCAATTTGCCGGTGATGCGCATCTTGTGCAAAGGCGTGCGCCAGCTCAACTGATAGAGCATCAGCGAAACGCGGGCGGCAAGATTTTCAAGGCGGCCCGTCGGACGCACCACAAGCGCATTTGCGCCTGTTTTTTCGTCCGGGCGATCCGCTTCGGCCATTACCCCCTCAGGGCTGCAATATTGGCGGCGTAAGCGCTTGGTCCACCTTTGAAAGTCGCCGTCCCGGCAACCAACGTATCGGCACCAGCTGAAATGGCGAGCGGCGCGGTTTCAACCGTGATCCCGCCATCGACTTCGAGGCGGATATCCTTGCCGGTCTTTTCGATCATCTTGCGGATCGCCTCGATCTTGCGGAGCTGGCTCGAAATGAAGCTCTGCCCGCCAAAGCCGGGGTTGACGCTCATCACCAGCACGAGGTCGATATCCTCAATCAGGTAATCGAGCATCTTGGCCGGGGTATGCGGATTGAGGACGATGCCGGCCTGCTTGCCGAGCGACTTGATCAGCTGCACCGTGCGGTGCGGATGCGGCCCGGCTTCGGGATGGAAGGAAATGATGTCCGCGCCTGCGTCGGCAAAATCCTTCACATATTGATCGACCGGCGAAATCATCAAATGGACGTCGAAGGGCTTGGCACTGTGCGGGCGCAGCGCCTTCACCACAGCCGGCCCGATGGTGATATTGGGGACGAAATGGCCGTCCATCACATCGACATGGATCCAGTCGCATCCCGCCTCGTCAATCGCGCGAACCTCCTCACCCAGGCGGGCGAAATCGGCAGATAGGATCGAAGGGGCGATACGGACGGGAGCGCTCATGGCTGGCGCTTAGCGATACTGGGCCAAAGGGGCAAGGCAGCCGCCCCTTCATACACAGCTAATCCACTGATTTATCCACCGCGTTGTCGCGAAAACAGCCCAAGCGGCCCGGTTGTGCCTTCGGTCGTTTCAATCAGGCGGAATCCAAGTTTCTCCCCGACGCGCATTGAAGCGAGATTGTTGATGTCGATGATGCAGCGGATTTCCGGATCAGGAAGGGCTTCATCGGCCCATCCAAGGATCGCCGACATCGCCTCGGTGGCATAGCCCTTGTTCCATGCGTGATGTGCAAATGCCCAGCCTGCTTCGGGATAGCCTTCCAGCCCGGCGATCCCGCGTTCCATCCGCGCGAGACCGCCATTGCCGAGGAACTGCCCATTCGACCGGTCACAAAAGGCCAGATAGCCATAGCCAAACAAAGACCAGAACCCAGCCCCCTGGACGAACTTGATCCAGCTTTCCTGCCGGGTCCGCGGTTCAGGGCTGATGAATTGCGTCATCTGCGGATCCGCCCATGCAGCTGCATAAGCCTCCCAATGCTTCATCGCGAGCGGTTCGATGATCAGGCGTTCGGTCGTGAGGGTCGGCGGCGTCATGGCCGAAAGCTAGTCCTTGCGTTGCAGGCAGGCAATGAAGAAGCCGTCGAGCCCGCCCTTATCCGCCAGCATAACGGGAAGCGTGCGGACATAGCCGTCCTTTGGAGAAATGCCTTCGGGCAGCAATTTGGGATCAATCGCCGCCTTGGCGAATTCGCCATGCCGCGACAGGAAGGCGTCAGCCTGCTGCTCCCCTTCCTCAGGTTCGAGCGAGCAGGTCGCATAGACCAAGACACCGCCGGGTTTGACTATCTCCGCCGCCTGGTCGAGCATGGCCGCCTGCAGCTCGACCAACTCTGCAACCTGCTTGGGCCCGATCCGGTGGAGCACATCGGGATGACGGCGAAAGGTACCGGTCGCGCTGCAAGGTGCATCGAGCAGGA
Source organism: Sphingorhabdus sp. (assembly GCA_023262005.1). GTDB lineage: Bacteria > Pseudomonadota > Alphaproteobacteria > Sphingomonadales > Sphingomonadaceae > Sphingorhabdus_B > Sphingorhabdus_B buctiana. Next base: position 11,719 of record JALREL010000015.1, read on the forward strand.
CTGCGTCAAATGGGGCTTCAGGCTGCCAGTTCAGCACGTCGTTGATGCTGCTTTTCGCTGTAAGGCCGGTGCGCTCCAGATTGGCCGACAGCCGCTCCATCCGCTTGGCCGACTTGTCGAGCGCGGTGACATCCCAACCTTGGCTGGCGAGCTGCATCGTCTTGCCACCCGGGGCCGCGCATAAGTCAGCGACCGAGCGGCCATTGCCCAGCCCCAGCAGCCGCGCCGGAAGGCTCGCGGCCAGATCCTGCACCCACCAGTCGCCGTCAGCAAAACCGGGAAGCATTTCAATTGCGGAGCCGCGCGACAAGCGCACATGGCCGGGCGTAAGGCTGATACCCTCCAACTCCTCGGCCCATTTTGCGGATTGCGCCGGGTCCGCCAAAGTCAGGTCGAGCGGCGGGGGTTCGGCGAGCGCGGTGCGCGCGGCTTCGACCACGTCAGCGCCCCATGCCGCCGTCCAGCGATCGGCCACCGGGTGCGTCAGGCTGGGCGCGTCAGCCAGCTTGGGCTGCAACCGCCAGAGTGAACCAAGCACGCCATGCACCAGCCGCCTCGGCCCCTTGTCGAGCAAGGGCAGTGCAGTCGCGATGGCGGCATGCGGCGGCGTTCCCAATCGCAGCATCTGCGCGAGCGCCATGCGCAGCACCATCCGCGCCTTGGCATCCTCCGCCAGTGGCAGGCGCGTCTGACTGTCGATCAGCAGGTCGAGATCGGGAAGCCAGCGCAACACTTCCTGCGCAATCGCAATCGCAAGCGCACGATCAGAAGGTTCGAGCCCCTTCGCCATCGCGCTTGCGGCCTGGTCGAGCGGCTGCCCGGTGCGCAGGCAGGCGTCTAGCATGCGCAGCGCGGTGCGTCGGGCGGCAAGGCCGGTGGCGGTGGTTGGGCGGGTGTTCATTGTCCGGCCTTAGGCGTCTGGCCGGGCAACGACAATCGGGTTCTGCTCAGCTGCGGCTCAACGGATCAAGCGCGCTGCGACGTGGGGCCGAACCCATTTGATCTGCAATCGCCTGAAGCTCGGCAATCCGGTTTTCGGTCGCGGGGTGGGTCGAAAACATCTCGGATACATGCGTCGGCACGATATAGAGCTGCGCTGCCGAAGGGTTGCGCTCGCTCACCGGATTGGGGATCGCCTGCGCGGCGCCCGATATCTTGGCGAGGGCAGAGGCGAGTGCGAGCGGCTTGCCCGATATCTCTGCACCTGTCCGGTCTGCGCCATATTCGCGCGTGCGGCTGATCGCCAATTGCACAATCATCGCGGCAAAGGGGGCGATGAGCACCGCGAGCAATGTCGCCAGTCCGTTGCGATCATTGTCGCGGAAGAAGAGCCCGAAATTGGCGAGCATCGAAAGCGCACCCGCGATGGTCGCAACCATCGTCATGATCAACGTATCACGGTTTTTCACATGCGCCAGCTCATGCGCCATCACGCCTTCGACTTCGTCGCGGCTGAGCATCGACAGCAGCCCGGTGGTTGCTGCCACCGCTGCATTCTCCGGATTGCGCCCGGTGGCGAAGGCATTGGGGTGCGGGCTGTCGATAATGTAGACGCGCGGCATCGGCATATTGGCCCGGCGGGCAAGGTTCGCGACCATGCCATGGAAACTGGGCTCGCTCGCCGCATCCACCTCGCGCGCATTGTGCATTTTGAGGACGATCTTGTCGGCATTCCAATAGGTGAACAGGTTCATCCCCGCCGCGACCAGCAGCGAGATCACGGCTCCACCCGACCCGCCGAGCGTATAGCCGAGCGCCATGAACAATGCGGTCAGCGCCGCCAGCAACATCGTCGTCTTGAGCATATTCATCTTGATATCCTCCGTACGAGGCCCAATGTGGGAGGCATAAGACCCGCTTTCAAGAATGGAGCCCCGTCATGGGCAAGCGCCCACCGCATGTGAAACCGCCGGCCTATTTGTCGAAAAGCCCGCCCGTGCCTGAGCCTAAGGCGGTCGAGCACAAACCGCTGCCCAATGAGGAGCGGCCAGACCCGGTGCGCTATGGCGATTGGGAATTGAAGGGCATCGCCGTCGACTTTTAGCACGGCCCATTAATCACGCGATTAAATCGGGGCTTGCGCTTGGCGCTTTCCCCTTTATGCCTCGTTCCCGAAGAGAATGTGAGGAGAGGCATGTACTATAGCGAATTGCGCCAGGTGCGCGACGAACTGACCGGCCCGGGTGGTCCCTTTGAAATCGTCAAGGCGGAGATTTTCGGCAATCACATCAACACCTACAAGAATGCGCCGCCGAGCGTGCGCGAGGTGTGGCTGTCGACGGCGGTTTTTGCCGAACGCCCCTACCTGATCTATCAGGACGAGCGGATCACCTATGCCGAGACGCATGCGCAGGTGAATGCCATCGCCGCATGGATGGCGGCCCAAGGGGTAAAGCCCGGTGATCGCGTCGCAATCGCGATGCGCAACTACCCGGAATGGATGCTGATTTACTGGGCCTGCGTCGCCAGCGGCGTCACCGCGGTCGGCATGAACGCCTGGTGGACGTCCGAAGAAATGGCCTATGCGCTCAATGACTCGACGCCCAAAATCCTGTTCCTTGATGCAGAGCGCCTCGCGCGCTTCCGCGAGAAGCCCGAACTTGCGGGAACGGTACAATTGGTCGGCGTGCGCCTTGACGAAACCCCGGCCGACATCACGCCTTGGTCCGATGTTATCACCCATGGCGGATCGATGCCCGATGTGACGGTCGACCCCGAATCGGATGCGTGCATTTTCTACACCTCGGGCACCACGGGCTTTCCCAAGGGTGCGCAGCTGACCCACCGGGGCTGCGTCGCGAACCTTTTCAACATGCTTTATGCTGCCGCCTCTTCGGCATTGGCGGTCGAGCGAGCGACGGGCGTTGCACCCCCGGCCACACCGCCAATCCCGGTAACGCTGGTCACCACGCCGCTTTTCCACGTAACCGCGAACAACTGCGCCGCCTATGGCGCGACCGCCGCAGGCGGCGCCTTGGTGCTGATGTATCGCTGGGATGCAGGCGAAGCGCTCAAGATCATCGAGCGCGAGCGGGTGACAGGCATGAGCGGCGTGCCAATCATGGCGCGCGAGCTTATCACCCACCCCGATTTCCCCAACACCGATACCTCCAGCCTGCTGGCACTATCGGGCGGCGGGGCGCAGGTGCCGCCCGACCAGGTCTTGAAGATCGACGAGGCCGTCGAAACCGCGCGCCCGACGACGGGCTATGGCATGACCGAAACCTGCGGCATCATCACCTCGCTCGGCGGCGATTTCTATGTCGACCGGCCCGACAGCGCGGGCCCCGCCATGCCCGTCTATGAGGCCAAATGCGTCGATGATGACGGCAATGAAGTACCGCTTGGCCAGACCGGCGAATTGTGGGTGCGCGGCGCGGCCGTGATCAAGGGCTATATCAACCGCCCCGATGCGACTGCCGAATCGATTACCGATGGCTGGCTGCACACCGGCGACATTGCGCGGATGGATGAAGACGGCTTCATCTACATTGTAGACCGCAAGAAGGACATGGTGCTGCGCGGGGGTGAGAATGTCTATTGCGTCGAGGTTGAGGCGGCGATTTATCGCCATCCAGCGGTCGCCGAATGCAGCGTCTTTGGTGTTCCCGATGACCGTCTGGGCGAAGAGGTTGCCGCAGCCGTGTTCCTAAAGGCAGGCGAAACGCTCGACGCCGATGCGCTGCGCGAGGAAATGGCGAAGCATATCGCCAAGCACAAGCTGCCCCGCTTCGTCTGGTTCGTTGACGATCCGCTGCCGCGCAACGCGAGCGGTAAGTTCCTGCGCCGCGAACTTCGGGATACATTTGCCACCCAAATGGCCTGAGCGCCACCGCGCCTAGTGAAAGTCGCGCGACTTGGGCAATATCCGCACATTGCGCGGATGCCCGGCGCTGCGCCCCGGTGCACGTGGAGATGATGCGCGGGGCGTTTGTGGACGAGCCACCTCGTCCGCGCGTGCCAGTTGTGGATCGGCGCGGTGGCTTGTCGAGAGATGGTCGAGCCGGTCGGTGCAGTCGATGATGCGGCTTGCCATCAGGTGGACGACGCCTTCCTTGCTGCGCTGGATTTCCCCCTCGATCCGCATCAGCCGCGATGCCATCACCGCACGCCGCTGCTTCTCCATGTCGCGCGCCCAGAGCAGCGCGTTGACCACGCCGGTCTCGTCCTCGATCGTGATGAACACGGCATTGCCCTTGCCCGGCCGCTGGCGGATGAGGACGATGCCCGCGCACGCCACCCGCCGACCATCGGGCGCGGCATTGGTATCGGCGCAGCTCAGCACGCCTTCGCGGGTGAAACGTTCGCGCAGGAACTGCATCGGATGCGCTTTCAACGACAGCCGCAGCATCTGGTAATCGGCGACCACCTCCTCCGACAGCGGCATTATGGGCAGCTGCGCATCGGGCTCCGCCCCCAGTTCCGCCGCATCGGCAAAGGCAAAGAGCGGCAGTTGGTCGGATGGGGTCCGCCGCGCCTCCCACAACGCATCGCGCCGCCCCTTGCCCAGTGAGCCAAAGGCATCGGCATCTGCCAGCTTGCGCAAGGCGGCGGGGGGCAAGGAAGCACGGCGGGCCAGATCCTCGATCGAGGCAAAGGGGCCGGATGCCCGCGCAGCTTCGATGGCCTCTCCCCAAGTCTGGCGGAAACCATCGATCTGGCGAAAGCCGAGGCGCAGGGCCAGCTTTTCGCCTGGCGTCCACTCCACGCCATTATCCCACCCACTCGCACCCACATCGACCCCGCGCACCTCGACGCCATGTTCCTGTGCATCGCGCACCAGTTGCGCGGGGGCATAAAAGCCCATCGGTTGCGAGTTCAAAAGCGCGCAGGTGAACACCGCCGGATGGTGGCATTTGAGCCAGCTCGACACATAGGCCAGCCAGCCAAAGGCCTGCGCATGGCTCTCGGGGAAGCCATATTCGCCAAAGCCCTTGATCTGGCCAAAGCAGCGTTCGGCAAAGTCGCGGGTGTAGCCGCGCGCGACCATGCCATCGACCAGCATCTCCTCATAACGGTGCATCGTGCCCACATTGCGAAAGGTCGCCATCGCCCGCCTGAGGCCATCGGCCTGTGCCGGGGTGAAATTGGCGGCGACAATGGCAAGCTTCATCGCCTGTTCCTGGAACAGCGGCACACCCAGCGTCTTTTCGAGGACGTCGCGCAGCTCATCAGGATCGTGCGGCGGCGCGGGCGAGGGATAGTCGACCGCTTCCTCCTTGTTCCGGCGGCGCAGATAGGGATGCACCATCCCGCCCTGGATCGGCCCCGGCCGCACGATCGCCACCTGGATGACAAGGTCGTAAAGGCAGGCGGGTTTCATCCGCGGCAGCATGTTGATCTGCGCACGGCTTTCGACCTGGAATGTCCCGATGCTGTCGCCCTTTTGCAGCATGCGGTAAACCTCGGGGCATTCGGTGGGGATGGTCGCGAGATTGTAATCACCGAGGCCATTGGCGCGCATCAGGCCGAAGCTTTTGCGGATGCAGGTCAGCATCCCGAGCGCGAGCACATCGACCTTCATCAGCCCCAGCGCGTCGATATCATCCTTGTCCCATTCGATGAAGGTGCGGTCGGGCATTGCCGCATTGTGGATCGGTACCAGCTCGTCCAGCCGCCCTTCGGTGAGCACAAAGCCGCCGACATGTTGCGACAAGTGCCGGGGGAATTCGAGCAGCTGGTCGACCAGATTTTTCAATCGCGCAATTTCCGGGTTGGCGGGATCGAACCCCGCCTCGGTCACCCGCGCCTCGGGCACATCACCGCCCCAGCTGCCCCAGATGGTGCTCGCAAGCCGCACCGTCACATCCTCGGTCAGCCCGAGCGCCTTGCCCACCTCGCGGATCGTGCTGCGCGGGCGGTAGTGGATCACCGTCGCAGCGATCCCGGCGCGCTCGCGGCCATAACGCTGGTAGATATATTGCATCACCTCCTCGCGCCGCTCATGTTCGAAATCGACATCGATATCGGGCGGTTCGTTGCGTTCTTCGGAGAGGAAGCGCGTAAAGAGCAGCTTGTTCGCGACCGGATCGACCGGCGTGATGCCAAGCAGGTAGCAGACCACCGAATTGGCGGCGCTCCCCCGCCCCTGACACAAGATCGGCGGATCGAGGCTGCGCGCATGGCGGACAATATCGTGCACGGTAAGGAAGTAATAGGCATAACCCTTGGCGCGGATCAGGCGGAATTCCTCATCGATGGTCTTGCGCCAGATGGCGGGCACGCCTTCGGGAAAGCGCGCCTTTGCGGCCTCGATCACCATATGCTCGAGCCAATCCTGCGGCTCCCACCCCGGCGGCACCGGCTCGTGCGGATATTCATATTTGAGGTCGTCGAGCGTGAAGGCGATGCGCGACAGCAGGTCCTGCGTCGCCGCAATCGCTTGCGGGTAGTGGCGGAACAAGCGCGCCATTTCCTCCGGCGGTTTCAGGTGCCGCTCGGCATTAGCAAGAAGCCGCCTGCCCGCACTCTGAATGGTCGTGCCTTCGCGGATGCAAGTGACGATATCGTGGAGCGCGCGCGCCTCGGGCGTCGCATAAAGCGCATCGTTGGTGGCGATCAGCGGGATGCCTGTTGCCGCACTTAACTCTGCCAGATCGGCAAGCTTGCGGGCGTCGTTCCCGCCGCGTGGCATCGTTGCACCGAGCCAGAGATGGGGTGTTTTTGCCTTTAGCTGCAGCAGGCACTCTTCTGCGTATCTTTGCGTCTTTGCGTGAGAATTTTGATCGGATTCACGCAAAGACGCGAAGGCGCCAAGCGGGAGTGCGATGAATGCGATCTCATCCGCATATTCCAGCAAATCCTCAAAATATAAAAGGCAATCGCCCTTCACCGCGCGCCGGTTGCCAAGCGTGAGCAACCGGGTAAGCCGCCCCCAGCCAAGGCGCGACATCGGATAGGCGACCATATCCGGCGTATCATCGGCAAAGACCAACCGCGCCCCGACGACCAGCCGGAAATCGGGCATCTGCGCACGCACCTCGCGCCAGGCGACGTGCGCGCGGACGACGCCGGCGACGCTATTGCGATCCGCAATGCCGATGCCATTCATCCCCAGCAGCGCCGCGCGCCACACCATGTCGGCAGGGTGCGATGCCCCGCGCAGGAAGCTGTAATTGGTCGCGGCGACCAGCTCGGCGAACGGCGCGCTCATGCGAACAGGCCGTGCAGATACCATTTGGGCTGCGTCTTTTCTTCATACAGGCCGTGGCGGAAAATCCAGTAGCGACGGCCGCGCGCATCTTCGACGCGGTAATAGTCGCGGGTGAGCCCTCCCTTCCCACTCTGCTCGCCTCCCTTTTTCTTCCACCATTCGCTCGCGATCCGCTCGGGCCCTTCATAGAGCCGCACCTCGTGCAATTTGCGTTTCCAGCGGAAGCGGTGCGGCGGCCCGTCGGGAACCTCAGCCAATACCTCGACTGGTTGCGGCGGATCGAAGAGGAAGAGCGGGCGCAGCGGCGGCTCACCAGCGCGCGGAGCGGGCCAGCGCATGGGCGCCGGGCAGTGGATGGCGGGCAGCGCGAGCTGCGCCTGCTCCGGAATATGGCTGTCATTGGGCACCAGCCGCCGGATGCTGCCGGGGCCAAGCCGCGTGCTCAACCGATCGACCAGTTCGGCAAGCCGGCCACCTGCTCTCTCCGCCCCGTCAAGCGCAGCTTGGGTTGCAGCCAGCGGTTCCGCCAGCGGAATATGCAGCACCAGCCGGTCATAGCCGAAGCCCGGGTCGAGCGGGTCAGCAAGGGAGGCGATCCGTTCATCGAACAGCCGCAGCACCAGCGCGGCATCGCGCGTCGGCGCGCCGGTTTCGATTTCGAGCCGCCGCTTCGCGCCGTCGCTGCGATCGAGCGTCAGGCGGAAACGCCGCCCGCCCAGCCCGCGTTCCTCAAGCATCTGCGCGCCCTGTGCCAGCAATTCGGCAAAGGCCGCCGCCACCGCGCGCTCATGCGCGACCGGCTCGGCAAAGCGGCGCTCAAAGCGCAAGGGGGCCTGGTGGCGCAGCGGGGTGCCGGGGCAATGCTCTTCGCCGAGCAGCCGTTCGAGCGCGCGCACCGCCTCTATCCCGAAGCGCGCAGCCAGCGCCGCGCTCGGCCGCGCCGCCACCGCGCCGACGCTTTTCAGCCCCGCGCGCACCAGCCCCAGTGTCGCCTCTTCATCGAGCCCGAGGGCTGCTACCGGCAAACCGCGAATGGCCTTGCCTTCGTCCACCACCGGCAGCCGCGCATGGCGGGCAAGCGCCAGTGCCGACTCTGCCGTGCCGCCGCAAGCGATGCGCGCCGTCATTCCGCGCTGCTCGACATGACCGGCGACCGCCTCGACGAGCGCCCCCTCACCGCCAAAAAGATGCTCGCACCCCGTGATATCGATGGTGATGGCATCGGGAAGACAAGGCACGACATGCGGCGAGAAGCGGGTGCAGGACCGCGCCAGCAGATCAAGCCAGTGCCGGTCCGCCGCCACGTCGGCCTCGACCGCGATCAGGCCGGGGACGCGCACCCGCGCATCGGCAAGCGCCATTCCCGGTGCCAGCCCCAATGCTTGCCTAGCCGCATCCACCGCCGCCAGCCGCAGCGCATTTTTCTGTTTGGCGACAAAGACCAGTGCCGCGTCAGGCGGCGCGCTGGCCGAAACGCACCGGTCCGGCTCCTGCTGCCGCAGGCGATCCGCGGCGAGGTACGGAAACCAGATCGCCAGATGCCGCTTCGGTGAAGATGCGTCGGTCACGGTTCCACTCCAACTGCCAGCTGAGGCCCGATGGCCCCGAACGCTGGCGCAACAATTCGATCGCGAAAACAGGCGCTCCCGGCGCGTTGGCGGGAAGCGCGCGCGAGGGCGCCGCCGCGACCTGCCAGCGCGTCTCAGCCGCACTCGGCACCGGCTCCGCCCCGCTGCGCAGCAGGAGGAGCGTCGTCCCCGATTTTTCAGCGGCCAGCGCGAGGCGCCGGCTTGCAGTCAGATCCAGCTCGGGCAGACTCCCCTGCGTTTCGACGACGACCGCGCCCAAGGCCCCGCTGCGCAGGCCATCGACGGCGGCCTTGAGCAACTCCTTCGCATCGGCAATCATGGCAAAGAGGCAGTCTTCGGGACAGCCGCCCAGTTCCGCCCAGCCATTGGCCTGCACCACGCCCGCCTGCCGCACTGCCCGGCGCGAACGCAGCCAGAGCGCGGAGCAACCATCCGCCCCTCCCGCCATCGCCGTCAAAAGCGCCAGCGCAAAACCCGCTGCCGCCGGTGCATCCTCCCCTTGCGCGGCATACAGCTCATGCACCCGCCCATAAGCCAGCCCGCCCGCCAGCGCCGCATCAAGCGATGCCACCCCGCTCGCCCAGCGCCGCAAGCCCTGCGCCGCGCGCGGGCGCGCAGGCTGCGCGCCAACCCGCAACAAGCCATCACCCCCAGGGAGGGAGGAAAGAGAATCGCCGACTCGCATTTGTTCTTATTATGTTCTGTTTTGAGGCAGGGTCAAGCAGGGGCAGCAGGTGCTTCGCGGCAACAATGTGGAGCAGGAAACAAAAAACCCAGCGCCATCGAAACAGCGCCGGGTTTAAAGCCAGTTGATGCGACCCAAAGAGGAAATCTTCGAGGAAATAGACTTACCACCAAGCGGAGCAATCCCCTTGCGTGTTAACAACCAGAATGGCTGCATTAGCCGCCAACTGGTGCCATAGGGGATGGAATGGGCTAGGCTACAAGACACCCCTTCCCCTATTCCGCCGCAAAAAGCACCAATCTCGAACGGCAAGAGCGCCTTTTAGTGTAAAATACAAGGTGCTGCGCCACCATGCCGCGACGGACCGTTACCACCCCAAACATTCATTTTGACAATGAAACAAATTGACTTGGGACCAATGTAACGGATGGTAACTCAAAGCAAATATGGAAGTATTTTTATTCCAAAAGGGGGCATTATGAGCGTTCGTGCCAAACTCGTTATCAGCCTGGCAGCACTATCGATTTCCTATCCAGCCTTTGCCCAATCTTCTGGGCAGCCGATAGTCGCGATCGCGCAAATTGATGATAATGCCGGATCAGGCCAATCCAAGACATTGACGCAAATGATGCTCACCGCAATTGCCGCAAGTCAGAAGTTCCGGGTGATGGAACGTGGGCAATTGGATGTCCTTGAACAGGAACAATTACGGGCACGTTCTGGCCAAGTTACCAGCCGCAACGGAGGGCAAGTAGGCGGCTTCCAAGGCGCAGATTATCTCATTTATGGAACCATTACGACATTGTCTGTGTCTAAGAAATCAGACTTGGGCGCCTCATTAGGCCTTGCGCTTCTCAGCGGCCAGAATGCGCAGCCACAGAACTGCTATTCCGGAGAAGTCACCCTTTCTTTGGATATTCGCATCACCGACGGTGCGACAGGGCAGATCCGCTACGTCAAACGCATTGACGAGAAAAAGAAGGCTGGGACCATTTGCGGCGAGGGCGTTCCACAAGTGAATGCGACCGAGTTGTTACGCTCGGCAGCGGACAAGGTCGCCGCTGGGCTGGTAACCACCGTTTATCCGATCAAGGTGGCGAATGCCCAGCCAGATGGAACCCTGATGGTCAATTATGGCGAAGGGACCCTAAAGGTCGGCGACTATGTGACGGTATTTAGGGCAGGCGAAGCCGTTATCGATCCCGATACCGGCAAAGCCATCGGTTCGAGCGAGGAGCGCATCGGCATCGCCCAAGTCACCGACGTGCAAAGCAGCTTCTCCAAGGCCAAGGGTGTTGCTGGCTTTGAATATCCGGCCCAAACCCGCGACATCGTCCGGCTTTCCACGAGCGACGACCTCAACGCCTATCCCAAGGCGAAGCTTAAGCAAAAACGCTAGGAGCGGCGCCATGACCCTATATAGAGCGTTACCGCTTATGGGCATTGCAGCAATTTGCAGCCCTGCCGCTTTAGTGCAGGCGCAACCCAAACCCGTTGTAACGATAAAAGTGGGTGCGATAGAAACTGCCCAGGAGTGTACCCTGTATGAAGGTGTACGCTACAGCAACGAAAGCCGTTCATCGGGCTCGAGTTCGGGGCGCGTTTCTGCCTCGGGAAGCGCCTATTCGACGCCTTATGGTGGAGGCGGATCCGCCTCGATGTCTGGCGGGTACAGGTCGTCTTACTCCGAATCGAGCAAGACGAGTTTCGAGACCTTTTTTGTGGAAGACTGCATCAGCCACTTCGAAGGGGTTCGCTCCGCCATGGAGGCAGCCCTGGCTTCGACTGGTTCCATAACAGTCGGTGGCGGGGGCTATACGCTCACCGGGCGGGTCGAGGATGCTGTCCCGGTAACCAGTGGCTATGCAAACCGGAATGTGAACGGTCGAGCCTCCGGCACGTTATCCAACGGCCTCAAAGTCACGATGAGCATCAAAGTGGCTGACCGTTCGGGGCGGGCCATATTCGGCTACCCCATCGTGACCGAGATCGAAACCGACTATGCCGGTGTTGCGCGCGGAACCGTGGCGGCCTCGGTATCGTCGGGAGAGGGCCTCTACAGCCTGCTGCAACGACAATTGGCCTTGGCAGCTGCGCGAAAAATCGCCTTCCATTTCAACCCGCTCGTCGTATCGCAAGGTGGCGGCAAGCGGATCCAGTTGAATTATGGCGCCCCTCTTCTCGAAACAGGATCGATGCTCAGCGTGACCAGCAGCGACGGATCGGTTGCGGCGCGCTACCGCGTCACATCAGTAAGTTCGGGCACCGCGTTGGCGGAACAAATGGGCGATGCCGATAGCCGTAACATAGGCCCCGGTGCCGTCGCCACTGTGATCGAAAAAGGTGACCCGGCGGCCAATCAGAGCGTGCTGGAGCGGGCTGAATTACCGTAATCTTTTCGATGAGCTAGGGGCAAGGCAGATGCCTGTCACCTCTCCAAGGGGAATACAAACATGGTCGAATTGATCTTATGCAAGTCGCGCTCGCTGTTGATTCTGGCTGCGGCTCTGATCTTGTACACCCCCGCCGCACAAGCGCAGATCCAATCGGTCGACCCCAATGAGGTGATCGATGCAGATATTGTAGATCCGCCAGATCAGGATGGCACAAACGCATCAGAGCAATCGCAGGAACCGATGCACGAGGAGTTGCCAGCGCCGCAGACAGACGAGGCACCCGGAACTGTACAGGGGGCCACCGACACCAGCACGACCTACCAGAAAAAGGACGTTCTGTCGGCTGCCGAAGAAGTATTCGGCAAGGGGGCAGAGGGTCTGGCAAAACTCATTGAAGATATACTCAAAAAACAGGGACAACCCAATGCATATATTGTGGGCCGCGAGGGTGGCGGCGCATTCCTGCTCGGCCTCCGTTACGGCTCGGGAGAATTACGCCATAAGGTTGAGGGAAATTCGCCAGTCTATTGGGCGGGCCCTTCGCTTGGCTTTGATGCAGGAGCCAACGCTGGCAGCACATTTGTCCTCGTCTACAACCTCTACGACGGCAACGACCTCTATCATCGCTTCCCCAGCGGCGAGGGCGTTGCATATCTGATCGGCGGTTTTAATGCGAGCTACCTGCGCCGCGGTGACGTAGTTCTCATACCCATCCGTGTCGGCGTAGGCATCAGGCTAGGCGCCAATGTCGGTTATATGAAATTTTCAAAGAAGCAGCGCTGGCTACCTTTTTAAGGCGCTCTGCCTTCAGTCACGCCCTATAATTCCTTCAACAACAGCCGAACGACAGACTGTGGCGTAACAGCGATACCCGGCTTGTCTACGACTTAATGCCCCAGTAAAAACAAAAATTCGGGCGTTCTCTACTTTCTAGCTGTCTAAAATGACAGCGTGCCCAAAAGACATAAAGCGCGCTTTTCCATTCTATAAGGAGGCAATTGTAAAGGGGACCAATTCAAATCTCCGAACAACCTAGCGTCGATGTATCCTGACATTAGTTTAATAAGGTGCTATATGCGTATGGCTGCAAAGTTGTACGAGACAACGGCCTTCGCCGGAAGAGCGCCTGCGATAGTAAAACTGGGCGAGGGCTAGGCGATGAGCACAACACTGATGTGTATCACCGATATGCTGAGTTTACATCATTCTTGCACTTATACGCACTGAGTAAGTCTTCAACACCAATATAACACAGATTTTCTGAAATAATCATATAAAATTAAATAATTTATTTTAAATAATAAGTTTATATTTATTTTATAATTAAAATATTTTATCATATGCTATATATAGACTTATTATTGAATGAATCCATATTTTTTCATAAACTGGTATTCCATTACAGCAGTGTATCTATTTTTGCAGTTTAATTTTTTTACAATATTGCTTATGTATTGATTTAATGTAATTTGAGATAGAGACAATATATTTGAAATATTATCTATAGAATTTCCTTCAGAAAAGTATTTCAATATATCTTTTTCTTTTTTTGATAGTTTATTTATTCTTAAATATTTAATTTCCAGTAAATCTGAATTTGTAACATAAGCAATTGGATCAAATATTTTTTCACCATTAAGAAACATTTTTATTGATGCTTTAACTTCGTCAACTGTTTTATTTTTTGTCACATATCCCATAACGCCCATTTTCATAAAATATGATTGGAGCTCAAAGTCATTGTGAGCAGTAAATATCATAATATCAAATTTTCTATTTATATTAAAAATATTTTTAACAGTATTAAATCCATATGAATCTGAAAGATCTAGGTCAGTTATAATTTTAAATTCAGCAGATGTGTTTTTGAGACACGCCATTGCTTCATTTAGAGATGATGATTTCAATATATTACAATCATTATCTATTTCTTTTACACATGTTTCTATTGCTTCTCGAACAAAATAATGATCTTCAATTATCAAAATGTTAGATTTCATAATATAGTCATCCAATTTGTGATAACAATTGCTTAATTATATCATTCAATTTTTCTGGTTTGAACGGCTTGGTGATGTAATTATTCACTCCGACACTTCGAGCCTCTTCGATCGTCTGCTTGTTCGCATCAGCAGTTATTGCGATTACCGGTATTTTTTCCAGATCGGGATTGCTGCGCATTTTAGCTACAGCTGTTATGCCATTCATCACTGGCATTTGGATATCCATTAGCACCAAGTTGGGTGCTGCATTAATAGCCATCCAGTCCAGAGCCTCTTGGCCATTTTTGCAAATCGTCACTTTTTCTATTTTTGAGTGTAATAGCCACTCAGCGAGGTCTAACGCTGTATCAGCATCATCAACCAGAAGAATGTGTTTCCCTGCAAAGCAGGCCCATTCGGTATCCAATGTCCCATCTGAGTCATCTATAGTTACGGGAACACCATCCTCGCATCGACCCAATTCGAGCTCGACAAAGAATGCGCTGCCTGCGCCTGGCTTGCTTTTTACACCTACTTTGCCCGACATATACTCTGCCAACTCTTTAACGATGGCCAAACCGAGACCCGTGCCTTTGTAGCGTCGCGTTGCGCCCTCTTGCACTTGGCGGAAACGATCAAATAGGTAGGGTTGGTGCTCCTTGGAGATACCGATACCTGTGTCGCGTACCTCGATTCTTATGCGGATATTTTCTGCGTTTTTTGAAACTAACTTTTGAATGTTGACAGTTATCTGGCCCTGCTCAGTGAATTTTATCGCATTGCCTATAAGATTGTACAAAATCTGCTGGATGCGCGTGGGGTCTCCAAAGAAGATGTCTGGGAGGCCCCTCTGAAATTTGAATTGAAGATCTAGGCCTTTGCTCTGAACCTGCTCCTCGGTAATCAATGTGAGTGCCTCACAGAGTTCACGCAAACTGAAAGGCTCGTTGTTGAACTCAATTTGTCCCGCCTCAATCTTTGACCAATCTAAGACATCGCTGACCAAATTGTAGAGCATTTGACTGGCAAGCTTAAGCCGCAACGCCTTTTTTCTCTCCGTTTCGGGTAGTTGTGCGTGTTCAAGGAGGCTCGCGTAACCCAAAATCACATTTAGGGGGCTACGCAATTCATGACTTATATTGGCTATAAATTGCGTCCTGGCTCTCTCTAAAGCTTTAGCCTTCGTCATATCTTGAAGGAAGCACAGATGCGCGACAACCTCCTGTTCTTCGTTGCACATCGTGGAAAAATGTAACGATACCGGGATTTTCTCACCATTCTTCTTAACGTACAGACAGTCGAATGCTGTAGACGCTTCCCCTGCTGAGCTCTGATTGGAATTTTGCCAGTCAGGAATGAATGGACACTCAAAGTTTTGAGCGTTCACGATCGCCGGATCTTTTCGTTTGGTCGCCTCGAAAAATACTGATGGCGTCGCTTTGCCGACCAGCTCGCAAGAGCTATACCCCAGCAAGCGCTCTGCCGAGCCATTGAATATTGTTATTAAACCGTCCGTGTTTGTTGCGATTATTGGAAGGCTTGAACCTTCAATCATTGCGTTCCGCAAGCCCTCATTTTCTATTAATTTTTCACGGTTTTTTGCGTTCCGAGAGATATTGAAATGGATCCAGATAAACAAACATGCAAGGAGTATAGCGGAAATAGTCAAACCTTGGATTCGCGCAGCCAAGCCCATATACCAGATTGACTGTCGTGGCATTACATCGATACGCGCAACAACTCGATTTCCATTTTCTTCTGTTAGTTCAATTTCCTTCGACAACGTATCATAATCAAAGTCCACCAACGGGCTTGATGTCCACAATATTTCATAGGCAGTTTTTTTATCAGCAGCCCTTTTGGTGACTAAGCGAACGTGGTAATCATTCAAATAAGGCTTAGCTATTTTTGTCATAAATCGATCTAAATTTACTTCAATTTCAGCTATTGCTTGACAATATTTTATACCATTCCTCTCATTATGAAATACCCAAACCTGATATAATATATATTTACTATTTACATAGTAATTTACATTCGAAGATAGTTCGTTGTCTCTATGGCATGGCATTTCTATGAAATTTATTGATTTTTCTCTTGGTTTCAATTTGGATTCATAGTTCGGATCCAATGATTGTTTAAAGTCCAGATATTTATTTTGAAAACTCGAATTATCATAAAATACATTAGGATCAGCAGCCGCCACTGAAGCCAGCATTTTTGTATCAAACGAAATTTGAGATTCAATGCGATCGGTTAAGTGTAATATTGTGTAATTTACACGCTGATTTGATATATTTAGCGCATTTCTATGATTAGTTATTATAAAGGAAACGCCTATTATAATAATAATAAATGAAATAAATATTATTTTACCGATATTTTTTTGATACAGATTTATAATAATCGAATTTTTTTCTTTAATATGTTTTTCATTATTAATATTAATATGTCCAATTACATTATTACTTATCCAATAAGAACCAAAGAATATTATCGTCGAACTCAACATGTTCATGGCCACAAAAGGCAACGCTTCTGTTAAAAAAAGCAAAGGCATGACTAAAACAGCCACCCAGTAGCCGGATGCATGGTAGATATTTCGATAGGAAACTGCCAGTGGCAGGAGGCCTATCAAAGCTAGTGATGGCACCATTACGAGCATGTTGTTAAGTGATATCAACAACGATAGAAAAATGCCAAAAAACTGAATTACAATATTTGTTATTTTCGAATTTGATGACCACAATAATATTGCAGCTAAAATATAAATCGTGTTTATATAGACATTATTTGCCGGAAAATCTTCTGGCATTTTTATCAAGCTATATTTATTTATAAAATGATTAAATTTATAAAGAATACCAGTATATATAACATAATGTAATACTGTAACAATTAAAATTACAATTTTTTGTATTTCTTCTTTGTAAAATCCTCGCGCGGAGAAATATATAGCGCCAAACCAGCACAAATAGATGCAGAGTGCGACAAATATTGTACGCAACACTATGTGCGCCTGGATGCTCTGGCCTTCAGCAGCCAGCGTCGTAACCCCACCTATCAGCATGATCACGGCGATCGCAACGGCAATGGATGAATACAAACGCCAGCTTTTTATGGGTTGGCTCGACCGACCTTTTTCGAAAAGGCGGATCGCAAAAATTCCGGCGAGGGAGCACAGTGCCGCCACCATCGGTAGCTGCCAAAGGGCGGCGGCGCCGCTAAAAAATGCAATGGCTGCAAATTGACATAATCCTAAGAACAGAAGTCCAAACTGCCACAAATATCGAGCGCGCGAGACCTCGCGCCAAGCAACTGCCAGAAGCAGTGCGCCTATCGCGAGCGCAGTCAGGAGACTTAGAGTAACGCCAGCAACATATTCCGGGAAGAAAACAAGTCGAATGTTGATGGCTAATAACCAACCAGCCGCAAGCGCCATTGAAAATTGCTTGAGCAGAAATTCTATGCGGCTATTGGTCTCATTCTTTATATCTGTATGCGAAAGTTTGTAGTCCATCACACGGTGATTGACGATTATGATTGATACGACAATTATTTATGATTTCAAATTAGACATATCATCTATCAGGGCCATAGCAGCCATCGCTGAGAATGATAGGCATCAGAGATGTTTTGACGATACGCCAACCGGCGAGTCCGCAATGAACGTCAAACAAATTTTTGAGTGCCAATCGCCGTGAATTAGCTTTTTCAAAGGGCTAGAAATGCATATAACTCAAATAGATAGATCAATTGGAAAAAAATTATGGCGATACTATACTTTAGTATAGTATTTACAAAGGTTATGAAGGATACGATAATTCGGACGAAAAACTTTCATTTTGGTAGCTATTTTTAGCTATTGCGTGTGCCCTGAGTCACACACATGACCATTTTGTTTCCTTGTGAGAACAAGTGGGGGGGGAAAAAGCCGGCGCCTGCTTACGCAAGCGCCGGAGGTAGGGCCTACTAATTTGCACTCCCGCGGGGGAGGAGCAAATCTGTCTCAGTTGGCTTGCCAGTTATCGTTTTTTTGGCGGCTAGTTTCTATTGTATTTGGGCTCATATTGACCGGATGGTGGGCGGTTTTCGTGAAGTAATCGAGTAGACTGCGTTTGCGTCGCCAATCAGGCAGACTCCAAAATGAGAAAAGCGCCAGCTTGCGCTGGCGCCCGAGTTTGGGAAAATATGCTTGCTTGGAGCCATCGGATCCGAGCTTTTGCAGTTTAGATCTTTTTACCGAAACTTGGCATAATTCGTTCTCAAAATCATCGACGTCCCTAGGTTTAGTCGATCTCTGATAGGGCAAAAAAGGCGAGTGATCGCAATTGCCTCACCTTTTCTCGCCAGCAGCACTGCAAGGTCCCTTAGGATTTGCGTCATGAATACGCCCCTCGATCGTGCTAACAAATTTGCCAATTTAGGTGTGCCGAGCCTGACAGACGTATTCGCCAAAGTCGCAAGATACAGTCGTACTTTGTTGTCGCCCTCCGTCGCGGCTTACGCCTACACGCACTATCTGCCCTCGGATAAAGTAAAGCTGTCCGCGGCGATTGGCCTGTCGAAGGCCGAGACGAGTGTCACGCGCACTGTTGCGACAGCCAATGGACCGGTGAGCGCCGCTTCTTAGAAGAAGAGCACCGGCCTGATGCTCAATGCGGCAGCCAGCTACCGCATCTTCGAGAACGGCCCGCTCACGCTCTGGAGCGACGCGGGTATCGAATTGTCCGACACGTCGATGAACTCGCTGCGCGAGAGCGCCTCCAATCCAGATTACGCCCTCGACGTGGGACGTGCGGGTCACGCCTCGCTCCAGACCCGCCTCGGCGCGCGACTGGAGCTCAATAGCGACAATCTCCAGATCACGACGTCTGCGAACTGGCTGCACGAACTGGCCGACAATCCGGTAGGCCACCGCGAGATAAGCCTCGGCGATGCCGACTGGGCGGTGACGGGCGTGCACGCGCGCCGCGACGGCTTCCGTCTGGGCATCCAGGGGGGCCTCCGCCTGTCGGGCAAGGCGTTGCTATTCGGTGGCTACCAGTATACCGACCACGGCAGCGGCTACTCTTATGGACGCGTCAATGCCGGCGTGAAGATGGCGTTTTAATTGCCCTAACTGATTTTCTCAAAATACGGCGCTGACGTGAAGAATGTCGGCGCCGTGTTGTCTAGCAACAGAAATGTCGCGCGACGAAGGTGCTATGGGTAAATGAGGCGGGGCATATTGAACGACGTTAGCCTACTTAGTGCTATCCGGTGACTGGCGACCCTTGCTAACCTGTGCACAGTTAAACATGTCCAATACGGATCTTTGCGCCGCCCCCAGCAGGATTGTTGCGACGGCGAACGCTGCGCCCTTAACAAATTCTATGGATAAACCAATAAGGCGGCTGCCAAAAGAAGACAGCTCCCAAATCCTTAAAACAATCAAACTGGTATTAAAAACATAGCACATCTACAAATTTTTTGTGCGAAATAGAAAAATGATAAATGATTTACCCGATGTTCTGATCTGAAATTTCTATGAATGTGAGAAACATAAATAAGAAAAAATCAAAATCTGTAAAGATAGATATAACATTAAATAATTTTATATTATGTAATGTTATGTTACTATCATTTCCTTACGATATATTGGCAGCCCCTGCGATATTTTTTGATGACGATTTAAGTGCGGGGCGTACAAAAATTATTTCAACTATACAAAACGCAGATACAAATTCAGGCCAAACATCAACAATATTTGAAATTGATTTGTTCGATAATCCGAATGGCATTTACACTTCAACAGTGAATGGCCAATCAGTTTATGTAAAAACTACAAGAAATGGCTCCGTAGTTCCAAATGAAGACTTCGGTACCACCTTAGATGGATTCACAGGATGGTCCAATAATTATGTTGGGGATTTTTCAAACGCTGAAAACCTTGGATACAAGCTTGATTTTTATTCAGATTCTAGCCTGTCGAGCAGCAGTAGATTTCCCGTCAATGCACTTGGTATTTTTGTTGATGATTGGGGCACCTGTTGCGTTAGAAACAACTCTACGCCTTATGGGACGAACATTGATTCTTCAGAAGTGTACATCAAATTTGATAACAACGCTCCGCTACTTGTAGGTGGAATTTCACAACCAATTCCGCCAAAAGAACACTTCATTGGGGCAATCAACGATACAAATTTTTTTAGCTCTATAACTATAATAGCTTCGGGACGCGGTGAATATTTCGCTGTTGGTGGTAATTTAATCTTCTCAAGCGTCGCATTAAACAGCGTCCCGGCTGGCTCTTCACAAATTTCTGGACAGGGAATTCAGGCCCCCCCGCCTGCCATCCCGGACATAGATACACAGGTGCAATTTTACGATACAAGCCAGCTAGCTAACGCTCAAGTTAACCCAGTATTTGCAGGTGGAACGCTGCGAATTCTTACAGCAGACACGCTTACCTCTAGTTTTGCAATACAGGCCCTGGGTGGAACGATTGACACATATGGCAGGAGCGTAGCCATATCCGGCGTCATGAGCGGCACAGGCAGCCTCACCAAGACCGGTGCGGGCACACTCACCCTCACCGGCGCCAACACCTATAGCGGCGGCACCACAGTTTCGGCAGGTCGCCTCGCCGGCAACACCACATCGCT
>JALREL010000023.1 GCA_023262005.1 Sphingorhabdus sp.
CGGTTTGAGCACCACATGGCTTGCACCCATGCGCGTCAATCCCGCAGCAGGGGCGAGCCGACGCCACCAGCGGCCTTCAACAGCCTTGTCGAAAGGTTCGGGGTAACCGGTCGCGTTCGATTGCGGGATGGCTTCGATATCGATCTTGGGCATGGCGCTTCCAACCAGAATTTATGGACAAACCATAACGTCATTGCCATGCGGTGCAAATGACTGACAGCCTTGCCCTGCAATATGCCCAACGCCTGATGGCCTGCGAAAGCATCTCGCCTGCGCGCGGCAGCGTTTTTGACACGATGGAGGCGCTGCTGGTGCCTTTGGGCTTCACTGTCGAACGTTTCATTGCAGGTGCTGACGATCCCGATCCGGCGCATGGCGGCCCTGTGGAAAACCTGTTTGCAATCCGTGGAAAAGGCGGGCGGCATTTCGCCTTTGCGGGGCATCTTGATGTCGTGCCGCCGGGCGACGGCTGGGCAAGCGCACCATTCGAACCCGAAGTCCGCGGTGACCTGCTTTACGGGCGCGGCGCTGTCGACATGAAAGGCAGCATCGGGGCCTTTGTCGCTGCCCTGCACGAAATCCCCGAAGAAGCCGGAACGATAAGCCTGATCATCACCGGTGATGAGGAAGGCCCCGCCATCCACGGCACACGCGCGTTGATCGAGCATATGAAGGCACGCGGCACCCTGCCCGATCTGTGCCTTGTCGGCGAACCCACCAGCGTCAATCGGCTGGGCGACATGATGAAGGTCGGTCGGCGCGGATCGGTGAATATGTGGATCACCGTCGAAGGCACGCAAGGCCATGTTGCCTATCCGCATCTGGCCGACAATCCGATCCCGCGGCTGGTGGCCATCCTTGCGCAGATCAAGGCGGTGGTGCTCGATGAAGGCACCGAATTTTTCCAGCCGAGCAATATCGAGATTACCGAACTCCACACCGGCAACCCGGCGACCAATGTGATCCCGGCAAAGGCGCTGGCGCGGTTGTCGATCCGCTTCAACGATTTGCACAGCGGCGAGAGCCTGGTCGAGCTGATCCGCGGCATTGTCGAGCCGGGTGGCGGCACGCTGAAGGCGATGATCTCTGGCGAGGCCTTTCTGACCCCGCCAGGCGAGCTCAGCGAAACATTGGCCGCGGTGGTGGAGGAAGTTACCGGCGTCGCGCCCGAGGCCTCGACCACCGGCGGCACATCGGATGCGCGCTTCCTTTCCAAGCTCTGCCCGGTTGTCGAATTCGGGCTGTGCAACGCAACGATGCACAAGCTCGATGAGGCCGTGGCGATTACCGACCTTGATGCGCTGGCGGAGATTTACCGGCGGGTGACGCTGCGGTTGTTGGCAGCCTAGCCCCCCTCCTGCAAGCGGGAGGGGAGATTATCTCTTCAAAACAATATACAGCGCCCCATCGCCGCCGTGGCGCGGGTGTGCTTGGCGGACGGCGGCGATATGTGCGCTGTGTCGCGATGCCGCGAGCCAGTCGCGCACCACAGAAGCGATCGCGCCCCGGCCCGTTCCGCTCGCCCGATCATGCGCGCGCGCCTTGCCAGTAACCAGCAGCACCACGCGCATCCGCTGGTGGATCGCCTGTTCGAGTGCATGGTCAAGCCGGGCGTGCGCCCCCGCCAGCCCCTGCCCGTGCAGGTCGATGCTGATATCAGGGATGACCGCGCCCTTGTTGAAGCGCCGATCCCAATGCGAATCGAGGTTGCCCTCGATGGATTTCGCTGGCTTTTGCTGGGGAGCGACCGCTGCCGACTTGGCTTTGGGTTTTGGTTTTTTGGCCTCAGCGACGCTGAGCTTGGGCGCTTCTTCCACCGGATGCGGATGCAACACCACCTTCACCGGGTGTAGCGGCTTCACCGTCTGCACGACACGGTTCCACAACGACCGCTCCTCCGGATGGAGGCGGCGTGCCATTATTGCGCCGGGATCAGGCGCGCGACGGTAGCCTTGGGTAGGAAGATCAGCGCACTGCCGCGTGCCGACATGCCGCCCGCAATGGCGCGCGCGCGATCGCCAGCACCCCAGAAGCTGTCAAAGCGGTTCGCCCCCTTGATCGCGCCGCCGGTATCCTGTGCCACCCAGATGCCATTGGGTTCGGCCCGGTCGAGCGAGAGCCAGACAGGCGCGCCCAAGGGCACATATCTGGGATCGACAGCAACGCTCGCCTCGCCCACCACCGGATAGCCCATGGCACCCAGTGGCCCTGCACCGGTCAATTCGCGGAAAAAGACGAAGCTTTTGTTTTCGTTCATGATATTCTTCCCCTCTTCGGGGTTTTCGCGAAGATATTTGACGATTCCCTGCATCGACCCGTCGGTGATCAGGCCGCGATCCTTCATCAACCTACCTATGCCGGTATATCCGCGGCCATTCTGGCTTTCATAGCCGATCCGCATCACCCCGCCATCGGGCAGGCGCAAACGGCCCGATCCCTGGATCTGCAGGAAGAAGAAGTCGACCGGGTCAGCCGCCCAGGCAATTTCTAGCCCGCGACCGGCGAGCGAGCCATCGACGATCGCGGCGCGCTCATCATAAGGAATGAATTTGGTGCCCTGCACCTTGCCGCGGATCGACTTGCCTTTGAGATCATCGGAAAATAGCCCGAGATCGACATCGATCAGGTCAGGCGGGCGTTTGTAAATCGCGACATCATAGCCGGGTTGCTTCGTGCGCGATCCGGCGATTTCGGGTTCGAAATAACCGGTGACAAAGGCCTTGCCCTCGCCAACCTGTACCGCATCGAAATAAGTGGCGAAGAAGGAGATGGCATCGCCGCTCCATGTTTTCACCGCATCGCACGCCTCTTGCCAGTCACTGCCCTGCGTCAGCCCGGAATTGTCGGTGCGTTTCAACAGACCGGGGCAGGATGTGCGGAACGATGCGAGTGCAAGATTGGCTTTGCGCGCATCCGAAGCCAGCTCTGCAATCGGCGGCCCGCGAACTACACCGGCGCTGAGGGCGTTGACCACTTCTGTCGCCTGCGTGGTTGCAGAAACCGCGATCGGAGCGACCGGTGTCGATGGAATCGGCTTTGCGGCAACATCTGGTGCCGTTGGCGCAGGCGGTGTGGACGGAGAAACCGTTCCGCCTTTGGGGATGATCGTCCCCGAGCAGGCGGACAGCAAAAGTGTCGATAGGGCGAGCGCGATGGCGGGGCTTTTCATGCCCCGTGGTGAATCAGACCGCGTCGGTTTCGTCAAGTTTCCAGTTACGGTCGCCCGACTTCACATCGCGGAAGAATGTCCAGACATCGTGCGTCTCGACAGCATCGGTCAGCGAGCCGCCAATGATTGCACCATTGGCATCGCGCGTCAGCGCCGCAATGTCGGCATCGAAACGCACCGAAATCCGTGCCATCGGATGATCATAGCTGGCATCGACGATGCGAGCTTCATCGATACGGACAAGCCGGTTTTCAAGCGTTTCGCCATTGGCATTGCGGGCATCGATTGCCTCGACAAAACTTTCATAGACATCGTCGTCGCACAGGAAACGAAGCTGTTCCTTGTCGCCCTTCCAATAGGCTTCGAGGATCATGCCATAAGCGGATTTCGCGCCTTCGAGGAAAAGCGCGGGATCAAAGGTGCGATCGGCATTGGCGATCGAACGCAGGCCGCTTTGGGCCGCGCTGTCGGCGAGCGGGCTATCGATGACCGGCGCGGGCGATAGCCCTTCGCGTGAGCCGACCGGCTGGCGGACGCTCGCAGGCTGGCGCTCATCGATTGCGGGGCGGGCGACAGGCTCCTGCTCATGCCCGGTGCGCTTGCCGAGCACCGAATAGAGACGCAGGCCCAGAAAGGCTGCAACCATTGCGAGCAGGACGATTTCGACAGTTACCATTTCACACGCCTCACAAGTTCGGACCTGGATTTAGCCCGAAAAACCAAAATCCGGGTTAATCCCACTTGAATGGCATGAAACCCAGCTTCCTTGACGTCAACATAGGCATTTCCCCCGCTGGTTTCAAATGGCTTGCTGCGATTCTTTTCACGCAGGCCAAAACAAGCGCTTTGGCGACGCCCTTAAGCATTGCCCTTTGCCCTTCCCCCTGCTAGGCGCGCTGCCGAAATAGGGGCCATGTGGGATGGCCGGGAAAGTCAGGGAAAGCACAGAAAATGGCCGAAGAAGGCAACATCGTTTCCGATACACTGCGCGCGAACGGCGAAGACACCGCACCGGCGGTTGGCATGCTCAGCCAGTATATCAAGGATCTATCGGTCGAAAACCCGAATGCCCCGCAAAGCTATGGCTGGGATAGCCAACCCCAGATCGATGTTCAGGTGAATATCGAAGTCAATCCGGTCAACGAGGAAGTCAACGAAGTCTGCCTGAAGCTTGGCGTCAAGGCCGAGGCGGAACAGGGCGTCCATTTCAACGTCGAACTCGAATATGCGACGCTTTTTGGCCTGCGCAATGTCGAAGAAGGCTATGCCCACCAATTCCTGTTTGGTGAGGCTCCGCGCCTGATGTTCCCCTTTGCCCGCCGCGTGGTTGCCGATGCGATTCGCGATGCCGGTTATCCGCCGCTGGTGCTCGATCCGATCGACTTCAACGGCCTCTACCTGCAGCAACTCGCGCAGGCGCAAGCAACGGCTGAAGCACAGCCCGCCGGCGAAGCCTGATATTTTCCGATTAGGTTGAACCAGCGATGAGCTTGCTTCGGCACACATCGACCATCGCTGGTTTCACCATCATCAGCCGCATATTCGGCTTTATCCGCGACATCCTGCTCGCCCGTGTGCTCGGCGCCGGGCTGGCAGGGGACGCGTACCAGTTGGCCTTCACCCTGCCCAACACCTTCCGTCGGCTGTTTGCCGAAGGCGCCTTTTCGGTCGCTTTCGTGCCGATGTATTCGCGGCGGCTTGCTGGCGAGAATGGTGAGGATGAGGCGGCGAAGTTCGCCAATGATGTATTGTCGGTCTTTATCTGGATATTGCTCGCCTTTTCGGGGTTGGCGATGCTCGCGATGCCGGGAATTGTCTGGCTGCTCGCCAGCGAATTCCAGTCGGTTCCGGGCAAGTTTGACCTTGCGGTATTCCTCAGCCGGGTGACCTTCCCTTACCTGTTTTTCATCAGCCTGGTGGCGATGCTCACCGGCTTGCTCAACGCGCGTTCCAAATTTGCGCCAGGGGCTATCGCGCCGATCCTGTTCAATATCGTGCTGATCGGGGGCATTGGCGCTGGCTATTATTGGCGCGGGGGCAGCGATGACGACCGGCTTGTCGTCTATGCATTGAGCGCGGCGGTTTCGCTCTCGGGTCTCGTGCAACTGCTCTATCTATGGTGGGAAGTGCGCCGCGCTGGCCTCAGCTTTAAACTGCAAATGCCCAAATTCACTCCCGAGGTGAAGCAATTGGGCATGGTCATCCTGCCCGCGACCTTTGGCGCCGGGATTTACCAGATCAGCCAGTTCGTCGACACTTTCTTCGCGACTTCGCTGCCGCAGGGTTCGTTGACGCTTCTGAAAATGGCAGATCGGCTCAACCAGATGCCATTGGGGATTGTCGGCATCGCACTGGGCACTGCGATCCTGCCAATGCTGTCGCGCCACATCCAGAGCGAGGATCACCAGCGCGCGCAGGATTTGCAGGCGGACGCGTTTGAGATGGCGACTTTGCTGACTCTTCCCGCCGCTGCCGCGCTCGCCATTTGCGCGCCTGCCTTCACCAACGCTTTCTTCGTTGGCGGCAAATTCACGATGCAGGATGGCGCGATCATGGCGCAGATCACGGCGGCGTTGGTCGCGGGCTTGCCAGCCTATGTGATCGTCAAGATTTTGAACCCCGGTTTCTTCGCGCGATCGGATACCAAGACGCCGGTCTATACCGCTTTGATCTCGCTGATTTTCAACATCATCCTCAACGTCTTTGTGGTGCGCCCATGGGGCATTGTCGGGTTGGCCGGTGCAACCGCCGCTTCGGCGTCGCTCAACTGCCTCTTGCTATACGCGGTGC
This sequence comes from Sphingorhabdus sp., assembly GCA_023262005.1. GTDB lineage: Bacteria > Pseudomonadota > Alphaproteobacteria > Sphingomonadales > Sphingomonadaceae > Sphingorhabdus_B > Sphingorhabdus_B buctiana. The sequence goes on from JALREL010000023.1 coordinate 5,960, forward strand.
TGCATAAACGCGGCTGGTTCCATTTCACCGGCGCGCTGGGTGCACGCATCGCGCGCCAATTGCTCGCCACCGCAATCATGTCGGCACTTCTCTGGTGGCTGATGAGCTGGATGCTGCCTTATTTCTCTGACGATATCCTCACCCGAATTGCCGCGCTGGCGATACTTGTCGGCGGAGGCATGGCGGTCTATTTCGCCGCAGGATATATGGTTGGCGCGCTCGATCGCGATCGGGTCAACCGCCTGCTGCGGCGCAACCGCGCTGCGGCCAACAACAGCTGATGGAAAGCACAAACATGCGCGTCGTATCGGGCATCCAGCCCACCGGAAATTTGCACCTTGGCAACTATCTCGGCGCCATCCGGAACTGGGTGAAGATGCAGGATCAGGGCGAATGCCTGTTTTTCCTCGCCGATCTGCACGCCATTTCGCAGCCGCACGTTCCGGCTGAGCTCACCGCCAACACCCGCGAGATGGCGGCCGCGCTGATCGCGTGCGGTATCGATACCGACAAGTCGATCCTGTTCAACCAGACGCAGGTTGTGGCGCACAGCCAGCTCCAATGGCTGCTCAACGGCACCGCGCGCATGGGTTGGCTCAACCGGATGACGCAGTTTAAGGATAAGTCGGGCAAGAACCGCGAAGGCGCGTCCATCGCGCTCTTCACCTATCCCGTCCTTCAGGCGGCCGATGTGCTGCTC
>JALREL010000106.1 GCA_023262005.1 Sphingorhabdus sp.
CGGTGCCCTCGGCGCGCCCGCTGATCATGGGATAGAAGATGCTGCCGATGAGGTCCTCGGGGATGCCGGGGCCGTTGTCGATCACCTCGATGCGGGCTGCCAGGCGGTGGAACACCGTGCCAATGGTGATGTTGCGCAGCACTCGGGTGGTCAGTTCGATCCGGCCGGCACTGTGGCGCACATTGGGACTTTCCAGCGCCTGCATGGCATTGCGCACGATGTTGAGGACTGCCTGAATCAGCTGTTCGGCGTCGGCCATCACCTCGGGAATGCTGGGATCGTAGTTGCGCTCGATGTGGATGTCCTTGTCCATCACCTCCACGGCAATCAGGCTGCGGACGCGCTCCAGCACCTCGTGAATGTTGATGGGTTTGAGCTGGGGCGGCTTGCGCGTGCCCACCAGGCGGTCGACCAGATTGTGCAGGCGATCGGCCTCTTCGATGATCACGCTGGTGTAATCGGTCAGCTCCCCCTCCGGCAGCTCCCGGGCCAGCAGCTGGGCCGCGCCGCGAATGCCGCCCAGGGGGTTCTTGATCTCGTGGGCGAGTCCTCGCACCAGTTCCCGGGTGGTCTCGTGGGTGTTGACCAGGGCCTCTTCCTTGCTGATGCGCTCCGCGTAGTTGATGGTCTGGATTTCCATCAGGATCTGCGCATCCTCCAGATCCACGAGGGGTGTGATGGTGTAGTCCACGCAGATCGTGCGCCCCTGCAGCAGGTTCAGCTCGGCCTTGCGGCGGGTGAAGCTGTGATGGCTGTTGCGGGCGTTCTGGATGTCCTCGATGTCCTTGGTGGCGCCCACGAAGATGTCCCCGATCCAGGATTTGTAGATCTGCCGGCCGCTTATCGCCAGCATGCTCTCGCCTGCCAGATTGATGTAGGTGAGCCGCAGCTCCTGATCGAAGACGATCACGCCGGTGCTCAGATTGTCCAACAAGCGCTTGTGGAGAGGGTCGATGGCCACGTCTGCTGCTCTTTCGCGGTGCACATTATTTGTACACCGCATGGGGTTTCGGGGAACCATGCAATAAGCAAACCAATCGCGGCAGTGCCGAAATCGCGGGCTGTGCAGGCAGGCAGCGGCCCAAGTGGATCAGACTATGCACCACAATGGTGCATTACTCAAGGATCGGCTGTTCCACAATGGCGCAGGGCTCGTGGTCTGCCATTCTTCGGGCAAAAAAAAGCCCGGCGCGAGGGCCGGGCTTTCTGGTCAAGCGGCAGCGGATCAGACGCTGTAGTACATGTCGAATTCCACCGGGTGGGTGGACATGTTCAGGCGTGTGCAGTCCAGTGACTTCAGTTCGATGTAGGCATCGATCAGGTCGTCGCAGAACACGCCGCCCTTCTTCAGGAAATCGCGGTCCTTGTCGAGGGATTCCAGCGCTTCGTCCAGGGAGTAGCAGACGCGCGGGATCAGCGCCTCTTCTTCCGGCTCCAGGTCGTAGAGATCCTTGGTGGCGGGATCGCCGGGGTGGATCTTGTTCTGGATACCGTCGAGGCCGGCCATCATCATTGCCGCGAAGGCGAAGTACGGGTTCGCCGACGAGTCGGGGAAACGGACTTCGATACGACGCGCCTTCGGATTCGAAACGAAGGGGATACGGATCGACGCGGAGCGATTGCGCGCCGAGTAGGCGAGCATGACGGGGGCTTCAAAGCCCGGCACCAGGCGCTTGTAGCTGTTGGTGGTCGGGTTGGTGAAGGCGTTAAGCGCTTTGGCGTGCTTGATGACGCCGCCGATGAAGTACAGGCACATTTCCGAAAGGCCTGCATAGCCATTGCCTGCGAACAGCGGCTTGCCGCCCTTCCAGATCGAAATGTGGGTGTGCATGCCCGAGCCGTTGTCCGACTTGATCGGCTTCGGCATGAAGGTTGCGGTCTTGCCATAGGCATGGGCAACTTGATGCACGACATACTTATAGATCTGCATGCGGTCGGCGGTCTGCACCAGCGTGCCGAAGGTCAGGCCAAGCTCATGCTGGGCGGCAGCAACTTCGTGGTGATGCTTGTCGCAGGGCAGGCCCATTTCAAGCATGGTGGTGACCATCTCGCCGCGAATGTCGACAGCGCTGTCGACCGGAGCAACGGGGAAATAGCCGCCCTTGGCGCGCGGACGGTGGCCGAGGTTACCGGTTTCATACGAACGGCCGGTGTTGGTCGGCAGTTCGATATCGTCGATGCGGAAACCTGAACCGTCATAACCATCATAGAAGGTCACGTCGTCGAACATGAAGAACTCTGCTTCGGGGCCGACATAGACGGTGTCACCAATGCCGGTTGCCTTCAGATAGGCTTCGGCGCGCTTCGCGGTCGAACGCGGGTCGCGGGCATAGAGTTCACCGGTCGAAGGCTCTACAATGTCACAGTTGATGATCATCATCGGCGTCGCGCTGAACGGGTCCATATAGACCGAGTCCAGGTCAGGGCGCAGGATCATGTCGGATTCATTGATCGCCTTCCAACCTTCGATCGACGAACCGTCGAACATCAGGCCGTCTTCGAGTTCATCTTCGCCGAGCACGCCAGCGCACATGGTGAGGTGCTGCCACTTGCCCTTCGGGTCGGTGAAACGCAGGTCTACCCACTCGACATCATTTTCCTTGATCTGTTTCAGTACGTCCTTGGCTGAAGCCATGATGCTTTCCTTCTTTGACTTGGATTGTTTGGATTTGCCCGATTTTGTTTTTTGGGCGGATTTCTTGGGTTTAGACGGCATCGCTGTCGCGTTCACCGGTGCGGATACGCAGGGCGGTTTCGACCGGGATAACAAAAATCTTGCCATCGCCGATGCGGCCGGTTTGCGCGGCTGCCGCGATCGCTTCGACCACGCGCTCGGCGAGGGCATCGTCAACCACGACTTCAAGCTTCACCTTGGGTAGGAAATCGACGACATATTCAGCACCGCGATAGAGTTCGGTATGGCCCTTTTGACGGCCAAAGCCCTTTGCCTCGGTCACGGTGATGCCCGAAACGCCAACTTCGTGCAGCGCTTCCTTCACTTCGTCGAGCTTGAACGGTTTGATGATCGCTTCGATCTTTTTCATGGCTTTCCCCATTTTGGCGCAGCGCTGAAACCCGCGCGCGCGAGTGTAATGGCGCAACCTTATCAAGGATCGTGCCAGTTTGTGTTTTAGAGCGAGGCGCAGTTAGTTGGGGCAAAAGCAAAGCCCCGCGCGGTAAAGGCGCGGGGCTTGCTCATTTTCTGCTGCCTATTTTTTAGGCAGATGCCAGATTCATGGGCATCATTTGCGGCTGACTTTGAACTTCGCGTCATTGGCTTTTGCGAAGTGCGCGCGGCTGACGAGATAGGCACGGATCGCTTCCACCTCTTCGGGCTTCAACACGGGTTTGAAGCTGGCCATGCCGTTCTTCGCAAGGATGCCGTCATAGACGATCGACTTGAAGGTCGCCGCGTCGGCAATGGTTCCCGATTTGCGAAGATCCGGCAGTACGCCAGACCCCACTGCACCCGGGGCGTGGCAAACCAGGCAATAGCGCTGATAGTTGGATTGACCTGCTGCGATCAGTTCCGGGCTGCCGAATTGTGCCGGTGGATTCCAGACCCATTCTTCCGCGGGCGGCAGAGGGGGCAGCTTGCCCTTGGCGCCAAGTTTGAGCACCACCAGGCGCGGTATATTGGGAACCTCCTGGCTCGCACCCGAGACATAACCCGAAACCAGCGGGAAGGCGCCGCCCTTGCTGGTCATGAAGGCGACATATTGCTCGCCATCGACCAGATAGGTCGAAGCACCGGTCAGCACGCCTGATTGCACATCAAGGCTGTAGAGCAACTTACCAGTATCAGCGGCGTAGGCGTTGAACTTGCCCATGGCATCACCCTGGAAAACAAGGTTGCCTGCCGTGGTCATCGTGCCGCCATTCCACGGGGTGGGATAGTTGACGGTCCACTGCGCCTTGCCGGTTTTCGGGTTGAACGCGACCAACTGGCCTGTGGTCACCGCCTGGATCGCCTTCACCATGTTGAAGTCGTCGGGCACGTCTGCGGTTGCAATTGCACCGCCGGTGTTGAAGCCCATCGAGCTACGGCCCTGCTCGTTCGGCGCCATTGGAGGCATATAGGCCCCACCCAATTGCTGGGCCGGGATGTATACCAGGCCCGTGGCCGGGTTGTAGCTCATCGGATGCCAGTTGTGTGCACCCAGCGCAGACGGGTTCGCCATGTAAAGCTTGCCGGTCTTTTCATAACGCGCTTCGGGATTTTCGATCGGGCGGCCCGTGGCAAGGTCATAACCTGTTGCCCAAGTGATGCCGCTGATGAACGGATTGGCCGAGAGCAATTTGCCGTTGGTCCGATCAATCGTGAAGAAAAAGCCGTTCTTCGGCGCGTGGTACAGCACCTTCACATCCTTGCCATCGCGCTTTTCATTGGCGAGGATGATCGGCTGGGTGGCCGTGTAATCCCAGCTTTCGGCCGGGGTTTCCTGATAGTGCCATTTATACTCGCCAGTGTCCGGATCGAGCGCGACGATGGACGAGAGGAACAGGTTGTCACCTTCGCTGTTCGAACGGATGCCGTGGTTCCACGGGTTGCCATTGCCGACGCCTAGGTAAAGCTGGTCCAGCTCATGATCGTAAACGATCGCGTCCCAAACGGTACCGCCACCGCCCGATTCCCGCCAGTCATGCTTTTTGGGTTCCTTGCTCCACGTATCGTAGGCCAGTTCCTTCATCACCTTGTCGCTGGCGGCGTTGTCGGGCTCGCCCTTGGGGTTGGGAACGGTGTAGAAACGCCAGACCTGTTTGCCGGTATCGACATTATAGGCAGTCACAAAGCCGCGCGCACCGAATTCGGAGCCGCCATTGCCGATGATTACCTTGTCCTTCACGACGCGCGGGAAGCCGGTGATCGTACCGTTCGACTTGGGATCAAGAGTCTGCACTGACCAGATTTCACCACCGGTCTTGGCATCCAGCGCGATCAGGCGACCGTCGATGGTGCCGACGAACAGCTTACCCTTCCAAAATGCGACGCCGCGGTTGACCACGTCGCAGCAGGCCTTGACCCCGCGCGATTTGTCGACGCCGGGGTCGAATTGCCACAAAGGCTTGCCGGTCTTTGCCTCGAAAGCGAAAACCTTGGACCAGGGGCCGGTTACATAGAGCGTGCCGTCTACTTCCACCGGAGTCGATTCATGGCCGCGCGCATCTGGCATGTCGGCAAACCAGGCAATGCCGAGTTCGGTGACATTCTTGTCGTTAATCTGGGTCAGCGGGCTGTGGCGTTGTTCGCCATAGCTATAGGCCGGGAAAGCCCAGTCATCGCCATTGCCACCAGTTTTCAGAAATTCGCCGTCAATCTTGGCAAATTCGGGGTCTTTCGCCCCCGGATTATTTTCCGCCAGCTTACAGCCTGTTACCGCCAGGGCAGCCAGACCAGCCACCACCAGCAACGAATTACGCCCAAAACGCATCGCTTCTCTCTCCCGATTTAATCCCTCGATTAAATCGCTAGCGTGCGATGCAGAGTCGGTCCAGCGTTAAGTTGCAGCCAGCGTCGCGCAGATGGCAGCTTCCATATCGGCAGCAGCCTTGTCATAGACCCGCGCTTTCAAGCCTTCGACCAGCGGTTGCGCTGTGCGGCTGGGATGTCCGCCATCGAAAGGCGGGGCCGGATCATATTCAAGCGCGAGTTGGATCGAGCGAGCGACATCCTCGCCTTTGGCCAGTGCCATCAGTTCGAGCGCGAAATCAATGCCAGAGGTTACGCCGCCTGCTGTTACCAGATTGCCATCGCGCACCACGCGGGCTTCTTCATGCGTGGCACCAAATAGCGGCAGCAATTGGGTATAGGCCCAGTGGGTGGTCGCGCGCTTGCCATTGAGCAATCCCGCTGCACCCAAGATGAAGCTGCCTGTGCAGACGCTCGTTATCCACTCGGCAGCCTTGGCCTGTTCGCGCACGAATTCGACGATGGCGGTATCTGCAATCGCCTCACGCACGCCATGCCCGCCGGGAACGCAGATGATGTCTGCCTGCGGGCAATCGGCAAAGCAGGTGTTCGGTACGATGGCAAAGCCGCAATCGGTGCTGACAGCTTTGCCATCCTTGGAAGCGATATGGGTTTTTGCGCCGGGCAGGCGTGACAGGAACTGAACCGGCCCGGCGAAATCGAGCTGGGTGACATTGTCAAAAAGGACGAAGACGATGTTCACCGTCGCGGATCAATCAACCAGTTCGATCGCAATTGCAGTGCCTTCACCGCCGCCGATGCACAGCGAAGCGACGCCGCGCTTCAGGCCCTTATGCTTCAACGCGCCGATCAGCGTGGTGATGATGCGCGCGCCCGAAGCACCAATCGGATGGCCAAGCGCGGTTGCGCCGCCATGGACGTTGATCTTTTCATGCGGAATGCCAAGGTCGCGCATCGCGAACATGGCAACGCAGGCAAAGGCCTCGTTGACTTCGAACAGGTCAACATCACCGATGCTCCAACCTGCCTTTGCGAGGCATTTGTTGATTGCACCTACCGGAGCAGTGGTGAATGCAGCGGGTTCCTGCGCGTGTGCCGCAGTCGCGACGATGCGAGCCACTGGCTTCTGCCCCTTCGCCTCTGCGGTTGAAGCGCGCGAAAGCACGAGTGCAGCGGCACCGTCTGAAATCGATGAAGAAGTTGCGGCGGTGATTGTGCCGTCCTTGGCAAAAGCGGGCTTCAGCGTCGGGATCTTGTCCGGGCGGCCCTTGCCAGGCTGTTCGTCGGTATCGACCACGGTTTCGCCTGCACGGCTGACGACGGTTACCGGAACGATTTCAGATGCAAAGGCGCCAGAGGAAATCGCCTCTTGCGCGCGGCGGAGCGATTCAATCGAATAAGCGTCCTGATCTTCGCGGGTGAGTTGATATTCGTTTGCGGTTTCCTGTGCGAAGGTGCCCATCGCGCGGCCCGGTTCATAGGCATCTTCAAGGCCATCGAGGAACATATGGTCATAGGCGGTATCATGGCCGATGCGCGCACCGCTGCGATGCTTTTTCAGGATATAAGGTGCGTTGGTCATGCTCTCCATGCCGCCCGCGATGACATAGTCAACCGAGCCAGCGGCGATGGCTTCTGCGCCCATGATCAAGGTCTGCATGCCGCTGCCGCATACCTTGTTGACGGTGGTGGCCTGTACCGATTTGGGGAGACCCGCCTTCAATGCCGCTTGGCGGGCAGGGGCCTGACCGAGCCCGGCAGGCAGCACGCAGCCCATATAGATGCGTTCGATATCGTCGCCCGATACGCCAGCGCGCTCGACTGCTGCTTTGACAGCGGTTGCGCCCAGATCGGTTGCGGCCACATCCGAAAGCACGCCCTGCATGCCGCCCATGGGGGTGCGGGCATAGGATAGGATGACGACGGGATCGGTGCTGCTCATGGATGCATTCCTTTTATTGCGCCTTAGGCTTGGGAGACGTTACGGATTCGCCCTTAATCACCTGTACGCCGCAATACAATGTGCAGACGCGTTGCATTCTTATGCACAAATGTTAATCCACCAGTTAAATAAAGGAGTGAGACATGACCGCAGATATGCAAACCGTTCTGCAAAAGCAGAAGGCAGCTTTTACCTCAGCCATGCCGGAGCCAATGTCGGTCCGGCGCGATCGCATGGACCGCGCGATTGCGCTGCTGATTGATTACAAGGATGTGTTTGCCCAGGCGGTTTCGGCCGATTTCGGGCATCGCAGCACCGAACAGACATTGATGACCGACATCATGCCGTCGGTGAGTGCGCTCAAACATGCGAAAAAGCATTTTGAAAGCTGGGCGCGCAATGAAAAGCGCAAGCCCACTTTCCCGCTCGGGCTGATCGGGGCGAAGGCTGACGTGGTTTACCAGCCAAAGGGTGTTGTCGGGGTAATCGCGCCCTGGAATTTCCCGGTTGGCATGGTGATGGTGCCGATGGCCGGTATATTGGCAGCGGGCAACCGCGCCATGATCAAACCGTCCGAATATACCGAACGCGTGGCAGAGGTGTTTGCCGAAGCGGTGCCCAAATATTTCGCCGAAGAGGAAATGGCGGTTTTTACCGGCGGGGTTGAAGTTGGCACGGCCTTTTCAAAGCTCGCGTTCGACCATCTGATCTTCACCGGCGCTACCAGTGTCGGCAAGCACATAATGCGCGCCGCAGCGGATAACCTCGTGCCGGTCACGCTCGAGCTCGGCGGCAAATCACCGACGATTATCGGGCGCAGTGCCGACAAGAAAAAAGCGGGTGAACGCATCGCGCTGGGCAAGATGATGAATGCCGGGCAGATCTGCCTTGCGCCCGATTACCTGCTTGTCGCCAAAGAGCAGGAACAGGAAATGATCGACGGCGTCGTCAATGGCGTTTCGACGCTCTATCCCTCGCTGTTGAACAATGATGATTACACATCGGTGGTCAATGGCCGCAATTATGACCGGCTGCAGGGCTATCTCGCCGATGCCAAGGAAAAGGGTGCCGAACTGATCGAGGTCAATCCCGCCAATGAGGATTTTGGCTCGTCGAACGGTAATAAGATGCCTTTGACAATTGTTCGCAACGTCAATGATGACATGAAAGTGATGCAGGATGAAATTTTTGGCCCGATCCTTCCTGTCATGACCTATTCTTCGATGGATGAAGCGATCGATTATGTGAACGCGCACGATCGTCCATTGGGCCTATATTATTTCGGCAGCGACAAGGCAGAGGAACAACGCGTCCTCACCCGCACCATTTCGGGCGGGGCGACCGTTAACGACGTGATTTTCCATAATGCCATGGAAGACCTGCCCTTTGGCGGCATCGGCCCTTCCGGCATGGGCAATTATCATGGCGCCGATGGTTTCAAGACGTTCAGCCATATGCGCGCGGTTTACCGGCAGCCTGCGATGGATGTTGCTGGCATGGCCGGGTTCAAACCACCTTATGGCAAGTCGACGCATAAGACATTGGAACGCGAACTGCGCAAGTAGGCTTGCGCCCGGGCGGGAGCTTCGCTAGAGGCTCCCCCTCACTGCCCCTGTGGTGGAATTGGTAGACGCGCTCGACTCAAAATCGAGTACCGAAAGGTGTGCCCGTTCGAGTCGGGCCAGGGGCACCACTCCACAAAATCTGTCGCAAAATGGCACGGTCGGCGTCACGACCGTGATTAACCACCTTTGTGCCTCGCCAATATCCCTAATGAAACGTTAACGTCCCACGTAACCAAAGCATTAAGGGACAATCGCGATGCAACGACAGCTGGTTCAATCGAATGAAGGTGCGCAGCACCCCTTCCGTCAGGAACTGGCTCCGCATGTGCTTGCGGTGCCTGCAAAATGGCAGCCAGTTGCTGCGAAATGGTGGCAGCGCGAAGATACGCACCTGTTCCTGATCAGCTTTGGCGCATTCTTTACGGTGTTCTACACCTTCATCGCCTGACGCCTTCAATCGCAGGCGAGGTGCAGTTTCCAGCTGATCCATGCTGAAACGAGGCACGCAGCAGCAATCAGGAACAAGGTATCGGCTGTGCTGATGTTCATCGCCGTCAACAGGCTGTAAACCAACGCGCCGATCACCATCGCACCAGAATTCACGATATTGTTTGCCGCAACCGTGCGGGCCGTTTGCGATTTGCCAACAGTGGTCGTCAGGAACGCATAGAGCGGCACCACAAACATGCCGCCGGCCACGGCAATTCCCAAAAGCGCAAACAAGATGATGTCACCCTGGCGCAATGCCCAGAATTCAGCATAGTTCAGCAACGCATCGGCATCTTGCGGGTTGTCGGGCACATGCACCCATCCTTTGACGGCCCACCAAAGCAACAGAACAAAAGTCGCCATGATCAACACCGAAGCCGGCGCATATTTCGCTGAAACAGAGCCGTTGAGAATGCGGTTGATCAGCACCGAACCGATGGCGACGCCCACCGAGAAAATGGCGGTAAACATGGTTGCGACGGTATTGTCGCCGCCTAGGGCATTTTTGACCATCGGCGGGAATTGCGCTGCAAGGACTGCACCGATAGCCCAGAAAAAACTGATGGCCATGATCGCGAGGAACAGGCGCGGCACATGCATCGTGTCGCGCACAAGGCGCCAGCTCGAACGGAAAATGTTCCAGTCGATCTTGCCGGTGGGCGCATCATCTTCCGGTGGTGCTGCGGGAACGAATTGTGCGGTTACGCGACCGATCAATGCAACAAGAATAACGGCCACAGCGGAAATCTTGGGGTCCAAAATCCCGCCTACGATCGTACCACTCAAAATCGCGATATAGGTGCCGGCTTCGACGAGGCCGGTACCACCCAACACTTCGTCGTCTTTAAGGTGCTGCGGCAGGATTCCGTATTTGATCGGGCCGAAAAAGGTCGAATGAACGCCCATGGCAAAAAGCGCGAGGAACATCAGCGGGATATTGTGCAGCCAGATACCGGCTGCGCCGACGATCATGATGAAGATCTCGGCGGTTTTGACCAAACGGATGATGCGGGTTTTGTCGCCGCTGTCTGCCAACTGGCCTGAAATTGCCGACAGCAGGAAGAAGGGCAGGATGAAAATGCCACCCGCAAGCGCATTGTAATAGGCTTCTTCGGCTTCTCCGCCCTGCAGGATGGAATAGGTGATCAACATCACCATCGCCATCTTGAAGAAATTGTCGTTGAACGCGTTCAGGAACTGGGTGACGAAAAGTGGCAGGAAACGCCGCTTGCCAAGCAAAGCCATGGAAGTTTGCATATACGGATCGGTCCCTCACCCTGTTTGAATATGCCCTAACGCGCAGTCAGTAGTTGGCAAGCCCTTTCGGGTAAGAACGCCAGCAGGACATCGGTTTCCCTTTTGTCGACGATTGATGGCAGCGTTGCGCCAAAGCCACAGCAGACGGAATAATTTGGCCCAAACACGTCATTAGACGAAAAAATCTTGCCATGATTCCAGAAATATGTGGGATTGCGGCATTGCAACATAATGGAGGGTGCGCAATGCGCAAATCACTACGCAATAAGCATGTACGTACAGCGGTCGCGACGCTTCTGGCTTCAAGTTCGGTCGCAGTTTCACTTCCCGCCTATGCCCAGTCAGCTGCGGCGGAAGACACCGACGAAATCGTCGTTACCGCGCAGAAGCGCGAACAGAATTTGCAAGACGTTCCCGTCGCGATCACCGCGATTGGAACCGAGAAGCTTGACCAACTGCAGGTCAATGAATTTGCCGATGTCGTGAAATTCCTTCCCTCGGTGACCATCCAGCAGGGTGGACCTGGCTTCGCGCAGGTCTATTTCCGCGGCGTGGCTTCGGGTGAAAATGCCAACCACTCAGCGTCGCTTCCGACCGTTGGTACCTATTTGGACGAAATGCCGATCACCACGATCCAGGGTGCGCTCGACATTCATGCTTATGACCTTGCCCGTGTCGAGGCGCTCGCCGGGCCGCAGGGCACGCTCTATGGTGCAAGCTCGATGGCGGGCACGCTCAAGCTGGTGACCAATGCGCCTGACACTTCAGGTTTCTACGGAAATGCCGGTGTCGAGATCAACAATGTCGCCCATGGCGACTTTGGTTCGGTATTCGAAGGTTTCATCAACGCGCCGCTTAGTGACAGTGCAGCCTTGCGCCTGGTCGGCTGGTATCGCGACGATGGCGGCTATATCGATAACCTGCCCGGATCGCGCACCTATCCGACATCTGGCATCACACAAAACAACGCTGCCCTTGTTGAGAAAAACTACAACGATGCCGAAACCTATGGTGCACGCCTTGCACTCGGTATCGATCTTGACGAAAATTGGACCATCAAGCCGACCTTGATGGGCCAGATTCAGAATACCGAAGGCAGTTATGCGCGTGAGCGCTCCGGCCAGTCGAGCGGTAAATATACCACCGTCCAGTACAACCCCGAAGGCAGCAAGGATAAGTGGATCCAGGCTGCGATGACGATTGAGGGTAAAATCGGCAACTGGGATATGACGCTCACCGGCGGCCATCTGCGGCGCAAGACTGAAACCCAGAGTGACTATTCGGACTATGGCTATTTCTACGACGCTTTGTCGGGATATGGTGCTTACTGGTATGACAATGCTGGCGATTATGTCAGCCCCAACCAGTATATCCAGGGTATCGACCGTTATCGTAAGAGCTTTGCCGAATTCCGCGTTTCATCGCCGCAGGATGCTTCGCTTCGCTTCATCGGTGGTCTGTTCTGGCAACGCCAGACACACAATATTGAGCAGAACTACATCATCGACGATATCGCTGACAGCATCACCGTTCCGGGAACCGACAGCAATATCTGGCTGACCAAGCAGCTGCGCACCGATCGCGACTATGCCGCATTTGGTGAGCTCAGCTTTGACGTTACCGACAAGCTGACGCTGACCGGTGGCGCGCGCGTTTATAAATATGACAACTCGCTGTTTGGCTTCTTTGGCTTTGCCCGCGGATATTCGCGGAACACAGGTGTTGCCCGCTGCGTCACCACCACGGGAGCAGAATTCCGCGACAACCCGACCGGAACCTTTGCTACCCCGATCCTGCCCGGTGCCCCTTGCACCAATGTGGACAAGAACACATCGGACAGCGATTTCATCCACAAGCTGAATGCGACCTACAAGATCAACGATGACGCGTTGGTCTATGCAACCTGGTCACGCGGTTTCCGTCCTGGTGGTATCAACCGCCGCGGTACGCTCCCGCCTTATGGCCCGGATGAACTCGACAATTACGAGCTTGGCTGGAAGACCACTTTCGGCGCATTCCGCTTCAACGGTGCCGTCTATCAGGAAGATTGGAACAACATCCAGCTTTCGTTCCTTGGTGCCAACGGCCTGACCGAAATCCGGAACGCCGGTATCGCGCGTATTCGCGGTGTCGAAATGGATGTCGGTTACCGTCAGGGCGGTTTCAGCCTCAACGCGGGCTTCAGCTATAACGATGCCGAAATCCGTCGCGATTTCTGCCGCATCGCGAATGCTACCTTTGATTGCACCACGCCGGGCAACGCCCTGCTTGCACCTGCTGGGTCACGCCTGCCGGTTACCCCCAAATTCAAGGGTAATATGATTGCGCGCTATGAATTCCCGATTTCGGACTGGAACGGCCATGTCCAACTCGCGGCAAATCATACCGGTAGCCGCGCTACCGACCTGCGTACTGCGCAGAAAGCACTCAAGGGCAACCTCGGCGCATACACCACTGTCGACTTCAGCTTCGGTGTGAAGAACGACTTGTGGAGCATTGAAGCCTTTGCAACCAACCTGTTCGACTCTTTTGGTGTCGTGAACACCGGCGTATCTTGCGTCGAAACTGTTTGTGGTACGGGCGTTACGCCCAGCACACCAACGGGTGGTGCATTCTACGATACGATCATCAAGCCACGGGTGATCGGCCTTAAATTCAGCCGCGATTTCTGATCGCGGGATTGATGAACGAAGAAACGAAAAAGCCGGGCCAAAAGCTCGGCTTTTTCATGTCCGTGGCTCTGGTCATGGGCAATATGATCGGCTCTGGGGTATTCTTGTTACCGCAGGGACTGGCGCCCTTTGGCTGGAATGCGATCGCAGGCTGGGCAGTGACGATTGCCGGGGCGTTGTGCCTTGCGCATGTCCTCGCCAAACTCACGGCCAGCCATGAAGGCGCTATCGGCCCTGCCGAACTGGTCGAGCGCAGCTTTGGTCCCCTCGCCGGTTTCCTGATCGGATTTGCCTTTTGGGTTTCGGTGTGGACCGGCTGTGTCACCATTGCCGTTGGTGCCACTTCCTATATGTCGAGTTTCCTTCCGGTGCTCGGCGAACATCCGTCGCTCACGGCGCTTGCTGTTATCTGGACGATGACCGGCGTAAACCTGCTTGGGGTGCGTTCGGCTGGTTCGTTCCAGGTGGTGACGACGCTCCTCAAGCTGACGCCATTGATTGTCGTCGCCATCCTGATCGGTGTGATTTTCGGCCGCGAAGGAACCGCCGCATTGGCACCTTTCCCGGAAGAGGGGCTTTCACTCCCGTCGGTCAACACGGCTGCCGCGATGACGCTTTGGGCGATGATCGGTTTCGAGGCCGCTTGCGCCGCTTCGCACAAGATCGACAATCCGCAACGCAATGTTCCGCGTGCAACATTCTACGGCGCGCTTCTCTCCGGTATAATCTATTTGGTCGTCTGTTCGGGCATCACCCTGATGTTGCCCGCCGATCAGGTCGCGGCTTCCCCTGCGCCGTTTGAGCTTTTTGTCTCTACTTTCTGGTCACCCGGCCCTGCATCGATGGTTGCGGCATTCGCTGCGATCAGTGCGATCGGGGCGGTCAATGGCTGGACGCTGGTACAAGGCGAACTCCCCCTGGAGATGGCCAAGCGCAAGATGATGCCTGAATGGTTCGCGCGGGTCACCGAAAATGGCGTTCCAATCAACGGCCTGCTTTCTGCGACCATATTGGGCAGCTTGCTTATTCTGGCAAATAGCAGCCAGTCGATGGCGGGGCTTTTCACCTTCATGGCGCTTCTGACCACATCGGTGACTTTGTGGCTTTACCTCGCCTGTGCAGCGGTGGCCCTGAAACGCCGGGTCGCTGTGCCCTTTGCGCTTCTGGGCCTCGCCTTTGGTGTCTGGAGCCTTTGGGGCGCTGGTATCGAAGCCAGCGGCTTGAGCATCGTGTTGATGTTCGCTGGCCTGCCGCTTTACTGGTGGGCGCGGCGGAAAACCCTGCCGAGCACCGACCGGTCGGCCAGCACTTCCTGAGCGCAATTGTGCCCCGGCGCGCCGGTAACACCGCCACCCGGATGCGTGCCTGCGCCGCACATATACAGCCCCTTTAATGGACCGCGATAGGCGCCATTGCCGAGTACAGGCCGCGCTGACCACAGTTGGTCGAGGCTCATATTGCCGTGCATGATGTCGCCACCGACAAGGCCGAATTTGCGTTCCAATCCCTTAGGGCTGAGGATTTGGCGCCCGAGGATCGAGGCACGGAAACCGGGGGCATAGGTTTCGACCGTGTCGATGATGGTATCGGCAGCCTTGCCTTCCTCGGCATCCCAATCGCGGCCATCTGGCAACTCAGGCGCGAATTGCTGGCAGAATAGGCTGGCCACATGCTGGCCCGGAGGGGCTAGGCTGTCGTCAACGGTAGAGGGGATCAGCATCTCAACAATCGGCCGCTTCGACCAGCCATAGCGTTTCGCATCGAGGAACGCCTCGTCCATATAATCGAGCGTCGGGGCGATGATGATGCCCGACTGGTGATGCTCGCCAGGTTCGGGCAAGCAGGTGAATTTGGGCAGTTCGGACAAGGCAACATTCATGCGGAAGGTGCCGCTGCCTGCCTTGAAACCTTTGATGCGGCGTTTGAATTCGGGTTTCAAATCGCTGTCGTCGAACATGCGTTCGTACAACAGTTTCGGCCCGACATTCGAAATCACACGGTCGGCGATCACTTCCTCGCCGCTTTCAAGGCGCACGCCTGCGACCTTGCCGCCATCAACCAATACCCGCGATACCGGGCTTTCGAGACTGATTTCGACGCCATGCTCGCGGCACACCTTGGCCATGATCTGGGTGATGTTGCCCATGCCGCCGACGCTATGGCCCCATGCGCCTTTCTTGCCATTCACCTCGCCGAAGACGTGGTGGAGGAGGACATAGGCGCTGCCCGGCGTATCGGGGCTGGCATAGTTGCCGACCACCGCATCGAAACCGAAGGCAGCCTTCACAGCTTCGCTTTCAAACCAGCTATCTAAGAAGGTGCGCGCGGATTTGACGAACAGGTCGAGCACATCGCGCTGCTGCGACAGCGACAGGCGGGCAAGACCCATGCCCTGACGCGCACCATCAAACAACGTCTTCAGGCCCTCGCCGACATTGGGTGGCGATTTGAGCGCCAGATCGCGTAACACATCGGCGACGCCTTCCAGCATGTCGTAATATTCTGGCAGGACCTGTGCATCATGTTTGGAAAAACGGGCAAACTCAGCCTGCGTACGTTCCAGCCCGCCGCCGAGTTTCAGGTACCCGCCATCTTCCTGCGGCAGGAAGTTGCTGATCGGGCGCTCGATCACGCGATAGCCATGATCGGCCAAGCGCATGTCGGCAATCACCTTGGGTTGCAGCAGGCTGACTGTGTAGCTCGCGACCGAGTTTCGAAAACCGGGGTGGAATTCCTCGGTTACGGCTGCTCCGCCCACGACATCGCGGCGCTCGACGATGCGCACTTTCATGCCCGCACGGGCGAGGTAGAAGGCGCAGACAAGGCCGTTATGGCCGCCGCCGATGATCACAGCATCATATTTCTGGGTCATTTGTGGCTCCAGCCCGGTGCCGGGCGTTTTTCGAGGCGGGCTTCCGGGATAAGATCGCGGATGCGTGCGCAAAAGCTTTTGAGGCAGACTTCCTTGTCGGACAGCGGGCCCATCGAGAAGGTGCGGCTCGCCATGCCTTCCTGCACCCGCGTGATCAGCGCGGTGTCCTCTGCATTGACCTGCCGATTGATGCGCCAGTTGAGATAGCGCGCGGCCTTCATTTCACGGCGTTCATCATCGAAAACATAGCTGATTTCGCGGATCAGGCAGGTGGTCGGCCCAGTGGGCAGCCACTGCATGAAATCGACCTGATCGGGGTAAACATCAAACGCGACCGAGGGCCAAAGCTTGAAATAGAGCCAGCGTTTCTGGTTTGCTTCCGGAAGATGCGGAACCGAGGGCAAAAGGTTCTGGTAGGCGCGTTCGGACCAGTTGTTCGATGGCCGGTCGACAAGGTCGCCCCACATGCGATCAACATGCGGCTCGGCCTCGACACCATAGCTTTTGCCGAACAGGCGGGTCAGGCCGGGATGCGCGACCGGAATGTGCAGACCGTCGGAATAATTGTCGCCGACATTCTTCCAGTTCACATCGCGCGGGCGCAGCGTGACGCGGCCCAATGCCTTCAATTCTTCGAACCGATAGGGCGCAACCTGATCTTCATAGGGGGCCATCATCTCGGCAACCGAGGGGCCACCGCTTTCGAGACGAACGAAGATGAAGCCACGCCAGATTTCCATGTCCACTGGCACCAGCCCCGCCTTGCCCTTGTCGAGCGTGGGGTAGCTGGCACTATCGGGAACGCCGGTAAGCCGGCCATCCAAATCATAGGTCCAGGCGTGATAGGGGCAGACCAGCTTTTTGGCGCAGCCACTTGATCCGTCGACCAGCCGACTTCCACGGTGGCGGCAGACATTGGTGAAGGCGCGCAACTGCATGTCTTGCCCGCGCACGACGATGACGCTTTCACCGACATAGTCGAGGC
>JALREL010000123.1 GCA_023262005.1 Sphingorhabdus sp.
CCAGCAATTCCTTCGACTCCGCCGCCACCGCGGGACGCAGCAACGTCGCCAACCGGTCCACCTGACCCGAAATCCGCTCCGGCGTGAAGAGGGTTGTGCCCAGGCTGCGGAGTTTCGTACGGTAGGCCTTCTGGAATTGAGGCTGCGCGAACATCCGCTCCAGGAAACGATTCTCCCCCTGCCACGGCTTCGCGATACTCAACTGCTCGCGCTGCTCCTGGGTACCGCGCATGCCGAACTGGCCGAACGATTGATCGTAGTCCCATGGGATGAAATGGAACTGGCCGGTCTCCGGATGCAAGAACAAATACAGGTTCTGCCCCGGACCGAGGATACCGTCGAGGTCGGTCACACACACCAGCGCCGCCATGTAGTTGGCAAACGCGCCGATGTCGACATAATCACCGATCTGCTTGGCAAATTCGGCGTCGCTCCCCAACGTCACCAGTTTGCACAAGTCGATCACCCGCTTGGCCTGTGCCTCGGTGGGCTTGCCCTTCGGGTCGTACATCTGGTTGTAACGTTTCCAATTGTCACCGCGGTAGCCAAAAAGCTCCGGTGTGCTCGGCTTGAACAGAGCGCCGCCGTCCACCCCGAAACGCTCCTTGGTGAACCGCGAATCGACATCCTCCACGATCTCGTCTCTGAAACCGCGGGCATCGAAGGCGTCGACTATCGCTGCCTTGGCACCAGCCTGGAGGGCCAACCAATCGACTGCCTAGAAATGGGTAGCGGCGATACGCAGGTCTGGCTGTATGCGCGCCAGCATCCGGGCGAAAGCATGGCCGAATGGTGGATGGAAGGCGCATTGGACATGCTGACCGACCCCAGCGACCCGCACACGCGCAAATTGCTCGAAAAATGCCGCATCCATGTCGTACCCAATTGCAACCCGGACGGAAGCTGCCGTGGCCATCTGCGCACCAATTTCTTGGGTGTGAACCTGAACCGCGAATGGGCCGAGCCCAGCGCCGAACGCAGCCCCGAAGTGCTCGCAATCCGGAACGCGATGGACGAAACCGGCGTAAATTGGGCTATGGACGTGCATGGTGATGAAGCCATCCCCGCCGCCTTCATGGCCGGCTTTGAAGGCATACCAAGCTGGAGCGAATCGCAAGGTCAGCGGTACACCCGCTTCATCAATCGCCTTGCCGAACGCACCCCCGATTTCCAGACCAAGCTGGGCTATGCCATTTCCGGCCCCGGCAAGGCGAATCTCACCATGTCGACCAACCAGCTCGCCGAACGCTTTGGTCCTTCACATGGCTGCGTTTCGATGACGCTTGAAATGCCGTTCAAGGACACGATCGACGCCAATGATCCAGAACAAGGCTGGTCGCCCGAACGCTGCAAGCTGCTTGCCCGCGAATGCCTGGCAACGCTGGCGGAGATGGTTTGATGCGGCCCACTCCTTCGAGTCTGGCGCTGTTTGGTTTGCTTTTGTGTACATCTGTGCACGCTGTGGAGGCACAAAAGTCCAAAGGCGAGATGGGCAGCGAATGGGTCGACGGAAATGGCAATAGCCGTCACGCGCAAGTGGGGCTGCTACTAGAAAGCGAGCGCGGAGCCTCTCCAGATGTCTACCGACCTGTGACCTTCGATTGGCCGGCTGGCGATTTGCAAAAGGGACGTTATCCCGGGAATATTGCCAGGAACGAAGAAGCCGAGGTCGGATTGCGTGTTACGATTGGCGTCGATGGGAAGCTCTCTGCTTGTGAGATTTCCAGGCCTGCCAAAATCGAAGCATTCAATGGGCATATATGCCCGCATTTGATGCGCTACGCTCGTTTTATCCCGGCACTATCCGACAAAGGCAAGCGGATAAGCAGAAGCTATGACGCCGTTGCCAGCTACGAACTGGTTCCCAGAATAGAATCTGCAGCCTCATCGAGTCCGTCCAAGCCCGTTCCGGTCCGCAGAGCCGCCCTGATAACCCAGCCCAGCTTGGCAACCGCCGGTATCGACGAGCAAACCAAACGGCCATCAAATGTCAGTTATATCGCCGCGGTGATCGGCGTAAACGCAGACGGAACGGCGAATGCCTGCACACTGCATTCGGCCACGAATGTCGACGAATTAGACAAACATATTTGCGATTCCCTCAAGAAGAATCTGGCGTTTCGGCCTGCGATCAATCTGGAGACAAAGAAGCCGATTGAAGACGTAGTGACGGTTTCAATGTACTGGCGAAACTGAAGTTCGTGATCTCTCGCCATACCATCATCGAAGACAACCTGACCGGCCCCGAAATCCGCGCGCTGCTCGAGGAGCATTTTGCCGGAATGCTCGCCAACTCGCCGGAGGAGAGTTGCCATTTCCTCGATTTCGAGGGGTTGAGGGGCCCTGGAGTTACATTCTGGTCGATCTGGAATGACGCCCAATTGATGGGCTGCGGGGCTATGAAGGAAATCGACCCAGCGCATGGTGAAGTGAAATCGATGCGCACGCACAGCGCGCAGTTGCGCAAGGGTGCGGCGGCAGCGATGCTTGAGCATATTATCGCCACGGCACGCGAACGGGGATATCAGCGGCTCAGCCTGGAGACAGGCTCGACCCCGGCCTTCGATCCGGCGCATGCGCTCTACCTGCGATATGGATTTGAATATTGCGGGCCCTTTGCCGACTATAAGGAAGACCCGTTCAGCCGCTTCATGACGCTGGCGCTTTAGCGCCAATTGCGCAAAGGCAGCCTCCTCGCTAAAGGCCGCGCGAACAAAGCCCAAAGGACCCTCCCATGCCCAAACTCATCCTCATCCGCCATGGCCAGTCGCAATGGAACCTCGAAAACCGCTTCACTGGCTGGTGGGATGTCGATGTCACCGAAAAGGGTGCGGCCGAGGCTTGGGCGGCGGGCGAACTGATGAAGGCAAAGGGCATTGCCCCCGACACCTGCTTTACCAGCGTGCAGACCCGCGCGATCAAGACGCTCAACCTCGCACTCGAGGCGATGGGCCGCCTGTGGCTCCCAGTTACCAAGGACTGGCATCTTAATGAACGCCATTATGGTGGCCTGACGGGACTCGACAAAGCCGAAACTGCAGCGAAGCATGGCGACGAGCAGGTGCATATCTGGCGCCGCAGCTTTGATATTCCCCCGCCGCCGCTCGAAGCGGATTCGCCTTATGACCTGTCGAAAGACCCGCGCTATGCCGGGATCGCCATTCCCAATACCGAAAGCCTGAAGGATACGATCGCCCGCGTGCTGCCCTATTGGGAGGGCGTAATCGCCCCCGAGTTGAAGGCCGGAAAGACCGTGCTGATCTCGGCACATGGCAACAGCCTGCGCGCGCTCGTCAAGCATCTGTCGGGCATTTCGGATGCGGATATTACCGGTCTCGAAATCCCGACTGGCCAGCCCATCGTCTACGAACTCGACGATGCTCTAAATGCTATCGACCGCTATTACCTGTCGGAGCGTTAAGGGCTAGCCAGCCGCCTCACCATATTTGGAGCGCTTGTCGGCGTACATCGACTTGTCGGCCTCGATCATGACCTCGCTCGCACGCGAGCTTCCTTCAATGAGGCAGCTTCCGACCGACACATCGACCTTCAGAACGGGGCCGGCGGTCTTGACCGGAAAGGCTGTCAGTTGGCGACGAAGTGAGACGGCCTTTTCGCGCAGCTTTTCCCCCGTGATCGAATCAAGCAGGATCGCAAATTCATCGCCCCCAATGCGCGCGATCACGTCCGATTTGCGGGTTGCACTGCCTAGCGCTTCAGCAATGCCGCACAGCACGGCATCGCCTGCCGCATGGCCGTGGGTATCGTTCACCGATTTCAAACGGTCGACATCGAGATAGAGCAGGCCAAAGGTCCCGCCATATCGGTGTGCACGCCAGCACCAGCGATCGAGCTCCTGCATCAGGTAACGGCGGTTGAACAGCGGGGTCAGCGTGTCCATCGCAGTCAAGCGCTCTAGCTCTGCTATGCGCGCCTTCAGTTGCAGGTTTTCGCGCAACAATTCGTCGGCACTCCGGCCGGTATCATGCGCTGAAAACTGGTGCTCACGTTTATCCATCTCGGTTCCGCACGACTCCTTGCGACCCGGATAACCCGTATTTTGCGCGGATACAGGCTATTTTTGGATAAATTGCAATAGTTTACATGAGTACAGCTATTTCCCCCTCGGCAATTGCGCTGACGCAAAGCCGCCGCTACAGAGCAATTCCTCGGCGCGACGGGCAATCAGGGACTTCAAGGTGGATAGCACAGCACCCCTAATCGGTATCATCATGGGCAGTCGATCAGACTGGGAGACGATGCGCGAAGCATCTTCGGTTCTCGCAACACTTGGCGTGCCGCATGAATGCAAGGTCGTTTCCGCACACCGCACTCCAGACCGGCTTTATGCTTATGCAAAGGGCGCCGCCGACCGCGGGCTGAAATGCATCATTGCCGGTGCAGGCGGTGCAGCGCACTTGCCTGGAATGGTCGCCTCGATGACACGACTGCCCGTGCTCGGCGTTCCGGTGCAATCACGCGCGCTCGACGGTATGGATAGCCTGCTTTCGATCGTCCAGATGCCCGCAGGCATACCTGTCGGCACGCTCGCCATCGGCAAGGCCGGTGCGACCAATGCCGGGCTGCTCGCCGCCGCGATGCTGGCGACAAACGATCCGGAACTCGCTGCACGGCTCGATCAATGGCGGACCAACCAGACCGAATCGGTTAGCGAGACGCCCGAATGACGATGCTGCCGCCGGGCTCCACCATCGGTATCCTGGGGGGCGGTCAACTGGGCAAGATGCTCGCCATTGCAGCAGCCGAAATGGGATATCGCTGCCACATCTACGCGCCTGAGGAAAATTCGGTCGCAGCAGAGGTTGCTGCCGAATTCACCTGCGCCGACTATGACGACGTTGCCGCGCTTTCGGCCTTTGCCGACAGCTGCGACGTCATTACCTATGAATTCGAAAATGTCCCCGTTGCGCCGCTTCGCGTGATCGAGGAGGGCGCAACAATCCGTCCCAATATCCGCGCGCTCGAAATCGCGCAGGATCGGGTCGAGGAAAAGAATTTCGCATCCGCTTTGGGCGGGAGGACGGCGAAATTCGCGACCGTCACCAGCCCCGAAGACGCCGCTGCAGCATTGGACACGGTCGGCTATCCAGCGATCCTCAAGACTATCCGCATGGGATATGATGGCAAAGGCCAGGCCCGTGTGCATTCGGCTGACGGCTTGTCCGACGCGCTTGGCCAGATCGGCCAACAGACTGCGATTGCCGAGGCCATGGTGCAGTTTGAAGCAGAATTTTCGGTCATCCTTGCCCGCAATGCCCAAGGCGAAATCCGTTTCTGGGATAGTCCGCGCAACCGGCATGACGGAGGGATATTGGCGCTGTCCGTGCTGCCCGCAGGCGGGCTGATCGAAGCCCAACAGCAAGAAGCACGCAAGCTGGCTGCGGCAGCGGCGCAAGCGCTCGACTATATTGGCGTGATGACGATGGAGTTTTTCGCAACCGCCGAAGGACCGCTGTTCAACGAAATGGCTCCCCGCGTCCACAATAGCGGGCACTGGACGATCGAAGGTGCGGTCACGAGCCAGTTCGAGAATCATATTCGCGCGGTCTGCGACCTGCCCTTGGGCGATACCGGCCTCACCGCCGATCGGGTCGAAATGGAAAATCTGATCGGCGATGCTGCCAACGACTTTGCAAAACTGTTCGCCGACCCCAATGCCAAAGTCCATTTATATGGAAAGGGCGCGCCCAGCCCGGGAAGAAAAATGGGACATGTGACGCGGCTTTATCGCTGAGCCTTGTCAGGCCCGCAGGAAGTCGGCAAAGCAGCAGCCATGAACCATCCCGAAATCATAATGGTGGTCGCCCGTGCAGACAATGGAGTCATTGGTGCCGATGGCGACCTGCCTTGGCGCATCCCGGCAGACCTCAGGCATTTCAAGCAGCTTACCAAGAACCTGCCCATGATCATGGGCCGCAAGACTTTCGACAGCCTCCCGGGTCTGCTCGAGGGTCGTCGCCACATCGTTCTGACCCGCGACACCGAGTGGGAAGAAGAAGGCGCGGAGGTTGCGCATTCAGTCGAAGAAGCCTTGAAGCTGGCCAACGGCCCGCATGTCTGCATCATTGGTGGCGCAGAGATATACCGGCTGTTCATCGACTATGCCGACCGGATCGAGCTGACCGAAGTCAAGGCGTCGCCCAAGGGCGATACGATGCTCGAGCCGTTCGATGCAAAAATCTGGAAGGAGATTTCGCGGGTTTCGCATCCGGCAGAGGGGAGTACGCCCGCGTTCGATTTCGTGACATTGGTGCGCAAGGAGGGGTAGCGCATGCGTAAATGGATATGGGGTCTGGCCGTGCTCGTCGCGGTTTCAGCAATTGGCTTTTTCGGCATTGCGCCAGGCTATGTCGAAGCATCGATGAATAAGGTCGATGGCAAGCCATTGCCCAAGGTGAGCGCAGAGGCAATCGCGCTGCACAAGACGCTGACCATCGTCGACTTGCATTCGGACACTCTGATGTGGAAGCGCGATATGCTCGACCGTGCAGACCGCGGACATATGGATTTGCCGCGACTGCAGGAAGGCAATGTCGCGCTGCAGGTTTTCTCCAGCGTGTCGAAGACGCCCAAAGGCCAAAATTACGATGCCAATGGCTCCGATAGCGACAATATAACCCTGCTCGCGGTTGCGCAGATGCAACCGGCGCGCACTTGGAATTCGTTGCTGGAGCGTTCCTTGTGGCATGGCGAAAAGCTTGATCGTGCCACCGAAGCGTCAAAAGGCACGCTGGTCAAAGTTGCGGCCAGCGGCAATGTCGACAGCCTGCTCGAACGCCGGGCGAAACGGGAAGACGCGACCGGCGCGTTGCTATCGATCGAGGGCTTGCAAAACCTCGAGGGCAAGGCCGAGAATCTCGACAAGCTCTACAATGCCGGTTTCCGCATGGCCGGGATCACGCATTTCTTCGACAATGAACTCGCCGGATCGATGCATGGTATCAAGAAAGGCGGGCTGACGCCGCTGGGCCGCGAGGTCATCCAGCGGATGGAAGAGAAAGGTATGATCGTCGACATCGCGCATTGCAGCCGACAATGCGTCACCGAAATTTTGGCGATGGCCCGCCGCCCTGTCGTGTCAAGCCATGGCGGGGTGCAGGCGACCTGCAAGGTCAATCGCAACCTGTCTGACGAGCATATCAAAGGCGTGGCAGCGACCGGCGGCATCATCGGCATCGGTTACTGGGACGGTGCAATCTGCGACACCAGCCCCAAATCGGTAGCGAAGGCGATGAAGCATGTGCGCGACCTGGTCGGTATCCAGCATGTCGCGCTTGGATCGGATTATGATGGCGCGACCACCGTACGCTTTGACACATCAAAGCTGGTGCAGGTGACGCAGGCGTTGCTCGACGAAGGCTTCACCCCCGATGAAATCCGTGCGGTGATGGGTGGTAATGCCATCCGTATTCTGCGCGAAGGATTGAAGCCGATGGCAAAGGCGCCGCCCGCCGCATGAGCATACCCCGCCTTTCCGCCCGCGACGCCATGCCCGATGCGCTGCGCGGGGCCGTCGTCGCGCTCGGCAATTTCGATGGTTTTCACCTAGGCCACCAGGCAGTCGCGGGTGAGGCTATCCGCCAAGCCAAGGCTGCGGGAAAGCCCGCCATCATCGCCACCTTTGATCCGCATCCGGTGCGCTTTTTCGCACCGCATGTTCCCTGGTTTCGGCTGACCACCCTCGAACAGCGCCAGCGCCTGTTTGCCGAGGCAGGCGCTGATGCGATGCTGGTGTTCGATTTCGATGCAGAGCTCGCCGCAACCACGGCGGAGGATTTCGTCGTCAAACTGCTCGCCGAACGGTTGGGTGTTTCGGGTGTGGTGACAGGCGAGGATTTCACCTTTGGCAAGGCGCGCGGCGGCAATACCGGCGTGCTGCGCGATCTGGGTGCCCAGCATGGCATCACCGCCACAACCGTCGGCCCAGTGACCGATGCGGGCGGAGTGATTTCCTCCAGCCGTATCCGCGATGCCCTGAAGGCGGGCGAATGCGAAACCGCGACGCGCCTCCTCACCCGCCCCTTCGCAATCGAGGCGGTTGTCCAACATGGCGACAAAAATGGCCGCGACTTGGGCTTTCCTACTGCCAATATGGACATGGGCCATTACCTCCGCCCGCGCTATGGCGTCTATGCGGTGCGCGGAAAACTGCCTGACGGACGGGTGCTTGATGGCGCCGCCAATGTCGGCATCCGCCCGCAATTCGAACCGCCCAAGGAATTGCTCGAGCCGCATTTCTTCGACTTTGCCGAGATGATCTACGACCAGTTGATCGAGGTCGAATTCCACGCCTTCCTGCGGCCCGAAGGGAAATATGACAGCCTAGATGCGCTGATCGCCCAGATTGCGAAGGACTGCGAGGATGCAAAGGCTGCGTTGAAGGCATGAGGGTTTCCAAGCGCGCCACCATCATCGTCTTCGCCCTCACTGCACTCTTCTTTGCCTTCACCCTGCTCCATGCCAGCTGGCTGGCGGACGCACCCGAGGGCGGGCCAAAGCTGGTCGCGGACAAGGGCTTTGCGCCGGTGCTAGGGAGCGACGGCTGTATATCGGCGGCCAATGCCGGGTACGGCGCGGTTGCGGTCGGGCCTGACCTCGCGGCGCTGCAACTAGCGGCAGGGGCAGAGGCCGATGCCGTGCACATTCCGGTCGAGATGGCCGACGGATCGCTGGTACCGGTACGCCAGTTTGAAAGCAGATGCGCCGCCGACCTTGCGCAACCGCGCCCTGATGTCGCGGCCACTGCCTACAGCCTCTCGCGACCCGAACTGTTCTGGCAGGCCAAGGGCGCTGATGCAGCCAAGGCCTTGCTCGCCAAACTACCCGCCGGGGATCGCCGCCATATCCTGATCGGCGATGATGCAGCGATTGCCGTTGCAAAGGCCGAACGCCCCGCGATGCGCGCCTTCACCATCGCCAAAGCGCGGCAATGCGCGGCGGATTATCGCGGTTCGCTGCTCGGTTCAGTCCCCGAAAGCTGCACCAACGGCGTGATGCTGCTGACGCTCGATGAGCTCGGCTTCACCCTTTGGGGCTGGCCGAACCGCTTCCTCGAACGCATGGCGAAGGCCAAGACCACGGTCATCATCGCGCAGGATGTGACGAATGGCGAAATCAAAGGCCTGACCGACGTCCGCCAATATGGCGAGATTGCCAGCGGCTTTAACGGCTATGTCTGGGTGGACAGGATCGAGGAGCTGGGGCCCGCATTGCGGCGCTAAATCGCTCTCCCCGAAGGAGAGGCGTGGAAGGGCTTTATCCTTGCGGCGTAATCCCCTAAGCACCCGCGCGATATGACCGAAAAGCAAGACTATAAAGACACCGTCTTCCTGCCGAAGACCGAGTTCCCGATGAAGGCAGGCCTGCCGCAGAAGGAACCGGGCATCCTAGCGCGCTGGGAAGAACAGGATCTGTATCACAAACTGCGTGAGGCACGCGCGGGGCGGCCTAAGTTCATCCTCCACGATGGCCCGCCATATGCCAATGGCGACATGCATATCGGCCATGCGCTCAACCATATCCTGAAAGACATGGTGTGCCGCACCCAGACCCTGCTCGGCAAGGACGCGCCCTATGTGCCCGGCTGGGATTGCCACGGCCTGCCGATCGAGTGGAAGGTCGAGGAGCAATATCGCAAGAAAAAGCTCAACAAGGATGAGGTTCCGGTCAAGGAATTCCGCGCCGAATGCCGCGCCTATGCACAGCATTGGGTGAATGTGCAGCGCGAACAGATAAAGCGGCTGGGCGTGCTCGGCAATTGGGCCAAGCCTTACCTCACGATGGATTTCGACAGCGAGGCAGTGATTGTTTCCGAACTGCTGAAATTCGCGGAATCGGGCCAGCTCTATCGCGGTGCCAAGCCGGTTATGTGGTCGCCGGTCGAAAAGACCGCGCTCGCCGAGGCCGAGGTCGAATATGAGGATATCACCTCGACGCAGATAGATGTGGCGTTTGAAATCACCGAAAGCCTCATCCCCGAACTGATCGGCGCTTATGCGGTGATTTGGACCACGACGCCCTGGACGATACCGGTCAACCAGGCGATCGCTTATGGGAAAG
>JALREL010000145.1 GCA_023262005.1 Sphingorhabdus sp.
AATGCCATTGTCGGCAATGGCGGGGCTGAAAGCGCCTGCGGTTGGTGCAAGGATAAATGGGGCCTCAACTGGCAGATCACCCCGCATGTACTGACCGATGCGATGGCCCGGGGTGGCGATGTTGCAAAGCGCGCATTCGAGGCGATGATGACGATGCAGAAAATCGACCATACCGCAATCGAGGCGGCGGTGCGGGGAGACGGACAATGACAGCAACAGCAGAAAATGGGTGGGAACTGTCGGTCACGCGTTTCATCGACGCACCGCCGGCACAAGTGTGGGATGTGATGACCAACCGGATCAACGATTGGTGGTGCCAAAAGCCTTGGCGTGCGGAGTTCGACAAGCTCGAACGGCGAGCGGGAGGCGCCTCCACCTGCACCATGTATGGCCCCGATGGCGAAGTGCACCCGCATCCCGGCACCGTGCTGGCATGGGATGAAGGCAAGCGCTTTGCCTTTACCGATGCCGTCGTCGGCGACCTGATGCCCGCTGGCCCTTTCATGATCGGCATCTGGAGCATCGAGCCCGAAGGCAATGGCACGCGCTACACCGCCACATGCCGCCACTGGACCGAAGATGCCTGCAAGCAACATACCGAGATGGGCTTTGAAGAAGGATGGGGTGCCTGTGCCGACCAGTTGGTGGAGATGTGCGAGGAAGTTTGAAACTGTCCTTGTTTCGAAAAGAATAGCTCCCACATCGGCGGCATGACCGGGAAGATTCGGGCCGAACGCAAAAAAATCAGCGAAATGCGGGCTTATCGCTGGACGATGATCGTCATCGGCTGGGCCTTTGTGGTATCCGCTCCGCTGATCAGCTGGCTCCCGGGGCCGGGCGGGCTCGCCTTTTTCATCATCGGATCAGCCCTGATCATCAAAAACTCGCTTTGGGCAAAACGGCAATTCACCAAGCATAGCAAGCGACATCCCGAATATGGAACCTGGCTCAACTGGGCGCTTCGCAGGAAGCGGTTTCGCAAGCGGCCACCCTTCCCGCCTGTGAAGCGTGACCTGATGCGGCTGTTCCGGCGTGACGACCTTGGCCAAAAACTGCCCTGAGTCATGTTGACTTTTGCGCGCCTAAACCATAAAGGCCCGCTCAACAAAGGCGGTCGCCGTAGAGATTCGGCGGCTGTTTTTATTCCAACAGCTGATTTTTTTGAGGATTTGAGCCATGAAGCGCACCTTCCAGCCGAGCAATCTTGTGCGCGCTCGCCGTCACGGATTCCGTCTCCGCATGTCGACCGCCAAGGGTCGCGCGATCCTGAACGCACGCCGCGCACGCGGTCGCAAGAAGCTGTCGGCCTAAGCGCCGCAGATTTTGCCAGCCGCATCATGCGCGGCTATCAGGTAATCAAGAAAAGGCCGGATTTTCTGGCTGCCAACCGGGGGAAGCGTTATGCAACTCCCGGTTTCGTTTTGCTGGTGCACGATCGGCGCGACGATGATCCTGCCAAGCGGCTGGGCATCACCATCACCAAAAAGGTCGGGAATGCCGTGGTACGCAACCGCATGCGTCGCCGTTTCCGCGAGCTGGCGGCTGAGCTGCTTCCCACATTGGGCAAGGCTGGAGCCGATCATATCCTGATAGGTCGCGAAGGCGGGATCGAACGCGATTTCGGCCAGTTGCGCGAAGAAATGACGAAGGCGCTGGGGAAGCTTTCCGCATGATCGCAAAGCTTTTCATCCTGTTCGCGCGTGGTTGGCAATTAGGGCCGTCGCGTATCCTGCCGCCGACGTGCCGCTATGCCCCTAGCTGTTCGTCCTATGCGATAGAAGCTTTGCAGAAATATGGCGCGATTAAGGGTGGCTGGCTGGCGCTGAAACGGCTATTGCGCTGCCATCCTTGGGGCGGGCACGGATATGATCCGGTGCCCTGACAGATCAAAACATTGAAGTAACAGGGAATATCGAGTGGAAGACCGGCGTAATATCATTTTGGCTGTGCTGTTGACAGGCCTTATCCTTTTTGGCTGGCCCTATGTCGCGGAGCAATTTTTCCCAACCCCGCCCCCGGCGGAGAAAAGCGCGCCAGCCACGACAGCTGATGCACCTGCGAGTGCAGGTACACCCAGCGGCGATATTGCCACTCCTTCGGTATCGTCAAAGGCCGTTGCCCTGCCCGCAGCGCTTTCCGCCAATCCGCGCGTGCTCATCGAAACGCCCAAGCTCAAGGGCTCGATCAACCTTGAAGGCGCACGCATTGATGACCTGGTGCTGACACAACATCGTCAGGAACTTTCGAAGAAATCGCCGCCAGTGCGGTTGTTTGCCCCTTCGGGCACCGCTAACGCCTATTTTGCACGCTTCGGCTGGACCGGTAATGGCGCGACGCTTCCCACCGACAAGACCGTCTGGACGGCCGACAGCAACAAGTTGACCCCGACGACCCCGGTTACGTTGAGCTGGACGAATCCCGAGGGCCAGCGTTTCGATATCAAGCTGTCGATCGATGAACATTACCTAATCACCGCGGAACAGCGCTTTGCGAATGCCGCTGGCCTGCCGACCGCAAATGTCGCGCCTTTCGGAATCATCAGCCGCAAGGGCACGCCCAAGGATGCAACCACAGGCGGTTCCATATTTACGCAGATCCATATCGGCCCGATGGGCGTGTTCAACGGCCAGCCCAATTACGAATGGGGCTATGACCAGGTTGCCGAAGCACCTGGTGGCAAGGTCAGCTTTGCGACCACGGGTGGCTGGAACGGCCTGACCGACAAATATTGGCTGGCAGCGCTGATCCCCGACCAGAAGGTACCTGTGACGGCGGAGTTCCTCTCTGAAGGTGGTTATAACTGGGCCAATGTCCGCAATGCGCAACTGACGGCAGTCGCTGCAGGGCAGACCGAAACCCAGACTTCGCGCCTGTTCGCGGGGGCCAAGGAATATGAAGAGCTGACCAACTACACCGAAAAGCTCGGCATTCCCTATCTCGACTATTCGATCGACTGGGGTTGGTTCTGGTTCATCGCCATTCCGTTCCAGAAGCTGCTGTTGTGGCTGTTTGACCTGTTCAAGAATTTCGGCGTCGCCATCATCGCGCTGACCATCATCGTTCGCATTTTCATGTTCCCCGTCGCGCAAAAGCAGTTTGCGTCGATGGCCGGCATGCGCGCGGTGCAGCCCAAGATGAAGGCGCTGCAGGAGCGGTACAAGGACGACAAGCCCAAGCTGCAGCAGGAAATGATGAAGCTGTACCAGGAAGAGAAGATCAACCCGCTGGCGGGCTGCCTTCCCATCCTGCTGCAAATCCCGATCTTTTTCGCGCTGTACAAGATACTGATGCTCTCGGTTGAAATGCGGCACCAGCCGTTTGCGCTGTGGCTGAAGGACCTGTCGGCACCCGATCCGTTGACCCCCATCAACCTGTTCGGCCTGCTGCCGTTTGACCCGCCGAGCTTCATCGCCATCGGCATCCTGCCGATCCTGCTCGGCATCACCATGTGGTTGATGCAGCGCCTGAACCCGCAGCCGATGGACGAAGTGCAAAAGCAGGTATTTGCCATCATGCCCTGGTTCCTGATGTTCATCATGGCCCCCTTCGCAGCCGGTCTGCAGCTTTACTGGGTGGTTTCGAACATCATCTCGATCGGCCAACAAAAGTGGCTCTACGCCAAGCATCCGATCCTGAAAGAGCAGATGGCGAAGGAAGAGGCCGAGAAGAAAAAGGCGAAGGCTTAAGGCATTAACCTATCCCCTTCCGGGGGAGAGGCAACGAGACTTGGTCTTGTGAAGCGAGGCCTAGTCGCAGTCGGAGAGGGACCCCTCTCCAATCGCGGCTAGCTGCGTTGCAGCAAACCTTGCTATCCTCTCCCCCGGATGGAGAGAGGGTTTGAAAGACAATTATATGGACACGAAAATCTTTTCAGGCCCGGTCAACTTCCTGAAGTCTGCACCCAGCCTTGAATTCCTGCCCGACGCGACCGTGCCGGAGATCGCCTTTGCCGGACGGTCGAATGTGGGCAAGTCGAGCCTGATCAACGCGCTCGTCAACCGCAACGGCCTCGCCCGCGCATCAAACACGCCGGGGCGCACGCAGGAACTCAATTTCTTTGATGTGGGTGAACCGCCGATCTTCCGCATCTGCGACATGCCCGGCTATGGCTATGCCAAGGCGCCGCTGAAGACAGTGCAGAAATGGCGTTACCTGGTGAACGATTATCTGCGCGGCCGGCAAGTGCTCAAGCGTGCTTTCCTGCTGATCGACAGCCGCCATGGCATCAAGGAAGTCGACCGCGAGATTATGAAAATGCTCGACGGTGCAGCCGTCAGCTATCGCATCGTGCTGACCAAGACCGACAAGATCAAGGCGAGCGAACTCGCTGCGGTCGAGGCGGCTACGCTCGAGGAGCTGCGCAAGCACAGCGCCGCTTTTCCGGTGATTTCGGCGACCTCGGCGGAAAAGAAGGGCGGGATTGATGCCTTGCGCGAGGCGGTGCTAGAAGCCATCCAGTCATGACCCTCAAACTCATCATCGGGAACAAGGCCTATTCGAGCTGGTCGATGCGCGGCTGGCTGGCTTGCAAGCAATCGGGGCTGCACTTCGAGGAATTGACCGTTCCCCTCTATAATGACGGCTGGGACGAGCGAAAGCGCGAGGAGGATATTGCGCCCTCATCGGGCAAGGTGCCAATCCTGTGGGATGGCGAGGCGGTGATCTGGGACAGCCTGGCAATTCTCGAATATCTGGCCGACAAGGTTGGGCGGGAGCGTTTCTGGCCCAAGGACGAAGTCGCCCGCGGCATGGCGCGGTCGATGGCAGCCGAAATGCATTCGGGTTTCCTGCCCCTGCGGCGTGCATGCCCGATGAACCTGCGCAAGGTTTATGAAGGCGTGACGATCACCGACGAAACCCGCAACGATGCTCTGCGCATCCTGGGCTTGTGGGCAGAAGCCCGCGCGCGTTTCGGCAATGAAGGCCCCTATCTGTTCGGCACCTATAGCGCCGCCGATATCATGTATGCCCCCATTGTGACGCGCTTTGTCACTTATGGTTTCACCCTGCCCGGCTTTGCCGAGGCCTATGTCGATGCCGTCCTTGCCCATCCCTGGATGGAGGAATGGTACCAGGCGGCGCAGAATGAAGAATGGGTGATCGAAAAGTTCGAGAACGAGCCGAGTCAGTGAAATCTCCCTCCCGCTTTCGGGAGGAGATTATTTGATCCGTTTGGTCGGATAGAGCGTGCCATCCTTGTGGTAATAATCCTCCTCGCCGAACATCATGTCGATATCCGAATAACCCCCGCCTTTTGAGCGATCGCCCACCCCTATGGCGATGAACATGCAGTCACTGTCGCTGCGGTTGATAAGGTGATGGCCGTTGCGCACGCCAGCGGCCCACGCCGCGATATCGCCGGGGCGCATCACGGTTTCGCCTTCATCCTCAACCAGCACTGCCTCACCCGAGAGCATGATCACCATCTCATCCTCTGCCTCGTGCCAGTGGCGCTGCGAAGACCAACCGCCCGGTTTGAGCACCACATGGCTT
>JALREL010000201.1 GCA_023262005.1 Sphingorhabdus sp.
TTGAGGGAAGGACCGTCAGGTGTGGCGGATGGTGAGTCCCCCGTCGACGGGGATCGACGCGCCGGTGAGGAACGACATGGCCGGCAGGCAGAGGCTGAGCGTCATGTGCGCGACCTCCTCAGGCCATGCATAACGACGCAAAGCCGTCCGCCGTTTGGCGTAAAGCATCTTGTCTTCCTCAGGCACATTGTTCGTCATTCCGGTGCGGATCGGGCCGGGGCAGATGCAGTTGACGGTGATGCCTTCTTTGCCAAGATCGACAGCCATGCCGCGCGTCAGGCCGGTAACGCCGGTTTTGGCAGCCACATAAGGCGTGTCGCCGGGTGTTGCACCCAGCCCCTCGGTCGATGCGATATTGACGATACGTGCGGTGTCGCTCTTGCGCAGCCAGGGCAAGGCGGCGCGCACCGTCCGCTGATGTGCGGTCAGCAAGATGGCCAGCGCACGATCCCAAACCGCATCATATTGTTCACCCGCATCAAGCGGACAGAATGCCGAAATGCCCGCGTTGTTGACCAGTATGTCGATACCGCCAAATGTCTGAGCGACCGAAGCAACCACGTCGTTGATCGCATCTGCGTTTGAGACATCGAGTGCAAATGCCTTTGCCTTACCGCCATTTGCCTCGATTTCCGCAACCACTGAATCGCAAGCGGCCTGATCGAGGTCGGTGACCGCGACTTTAGCGCCCTCGCTGGCAAACAGGATCGCGGTGGCTCGCCCCATTCCGCTGGCTGCGCCCGTAACGATTGCAACACGCCCGGCAATTGAGCGGGACAGGGGAGGGCATTGTTCCATGATTTATCTCAGCGGAATGGTGGTTCGTTGAACGCGCGCAATTTGCGGCTGTGCAGACTGTTGCCAGCTTCGCGAAGCAACTCGCAGGTCTGGATACCAATTTGCAGGTGCGCCGCGATTGCTTCTTCATAGAAACGGTTGGCTTGCCCCGGCAATTTGATCTCTCCATGCAGCGGCTTGTCAGAGACGCAGAGCAACGTGCCATAAGGAACGCGGAAACGATAACCTTGCGCTGCAATTGTCGCCGATTCCATGTCGATGGCAACCGCCCGCGATTGCGAGAAACGCAGCGCGCTGTCGGTGTAGCGCAATTCCCAGTTGCGATCATCAGTGGTGACGACCGTGCCGGTGCGCATCCGCCTCTTCAGATTGGCGCCGCTCGCACCCGATACCTGCACCGCGGCGGTTTCCAATGCTTGTTGCACTTCTGCAATCGGCGGGATGGGAATTTCCGGCGGCAGCACCCGATCGAGGATATTGTCATCGCGCAGATAAGCATGGGCGAGCACATAATCGCCGATGCGCTGGGTATCACGAAGTCCGCCACAATGCCCGATCATCAACCACACTTCGGGTCGAAGCACGGCGAGGTGATCGCAGATGTTTTTTGCATTGGATGGACCGACACCGATATTGACCAGCGTTATGCCGCTCTCTCCCTCTGCCATCAGGTGGTAAGCCGGCATCTGGTGCTTGCGCCAAGTGCTGTCGGCAACAAGCTGGGCATGGTCATCGGTCGCTTCATCGACATAAAGCCCACCCGCACCAGACAAAGCCGTGTAACGGCCTTTGCCAACCTGCTGGCACGCCCAACCGACAAACTCATCAACGTAACGATGGTAGTTGGTGAACAGGATATAGCGCTGGAAATGCTCCGCTGGCGTTCCGGTATAGTGCTTCAGGCGAGCAAGAGAGAAATCGGTTCGCAGTCCGTCAAAGAGCGAGAGCGGCGAGCCGTCTTCATCGGCGATCAAAAGGCCGTCAGCGGCTTCGTCCCCGATGTCGGCCAGTTCGGTCGCCGGAAACCATTTCGATAATTCAGTCGGAGAAACATCGCCCAGTTCGAGCCCGTCGAGCACATAGGGGAAGGGTATTTCCTGCTTGCCCGGGCGGACATGCATTTCAAGCTCATACTGGTCGACGAGCAAGTCGATCTGGCTTCCCAGATAATCCTTGAAGATTTCGGGTCTGGTGAGCGTGATGCAATAGGTGCCCGGCTTTTCGAGCCTGCCAAATGCGAGGTTGGCAACATTCCCGCGCTGCGTTCCGTGATAGCGGATAACCAGTTCAGGATAGGCAAAGGCCCCGATCGCGCGATCGGCCATGTCAGGCAATGTGCGATCTTTGAGATAGGCTGTCAGTGCATCGCGCAAGCGCGCGACGGATGCATCATATTGGTCGGTGATTTGGCGGATTATTTCTTGTGTCTGTTTATTGGCCATGAAGGCGGATTCTCCATTTCCGGCAATTTGGCAAGCAAAAAGGGCGGAGCAAGCCCCGCCCTGATGCACATGCGGTGGTTTACCGCATCTGGATTATTGCTGTTGCAAGCTTGTTTCAGAGCTGTTCGAGCATGTAGTCGGCAGAGCTGACCTTGAAATCGCCCGGGGCTTCAACATTGAGCTGCTCAACGACGCCGTCGTTGACAACCATCGAGAAACGCTGCCCGCGCTTGCCCATGCCAAAGCCCGATCCGTCCATGGTCAGGCCGACAGCTTCGGCAAAGTCGGCATTGCCGTCTGCGAGCATGGTGATGTCTTCCGAACCGCCGGACTTGTTCCACGCGCCCAATACGAATGCGTCGTTGACCGCGGTGCAGGCGATTTCGTCAATGCCCTTGGCTTTCAGATCTTCGGCCTTTTCAACGTAACCCGGAAGGTGGCGTGCGGAGCAGGTCGGCGTGAATGCGCCCGGAACCGAGAAAAGGGCAACCTTGCGGCCCGCGAAATATTCCGAACTTTGTACCGGTTGCGGACCATCGGGGGTCGCTTTTACCAGTTTCACATCGGGCAGTTTATCACCTACTTTAATCGTCATGGCTGTTCCTTCCTTGGGCCAATTCTAATGCGTTGCTTCTCGCATAAGGATATGGATGTGATGAAGCAAATAGGGATTGCAGCATTTGGTTCCAAGCCCTTGGCTTGAAATGCGTTGCACTTCAGACACAGTTGGCATGGTTAATTCGATTTCACCGTGCAGGTTGAAATTTCGGTAAACACGTCACCCCATGTTGCCAACTCCACGTCAGATGGAGGGGCGTTGACATGAAAAAAGTAAAAGGGAGCTTTTGGGCATTATTCTCAGCCTTTGCGTTGGCTGCAACTCCGGCGCAAGCTTGTTGGACCAGTGCCGAACAGGATGCGGCGCGGATTGCGAACATGAACCAGATGTTGATGGTATCTGCACTCCGCTGTCGTTTCGGAAATGATAATTTCTTAAGCAGCTACAACAGCTTTGTGCGTCAGAATAACGATGTGCTTGCCGACCAGCACGGCATCATCAAAGCGCGCTACGCCCGATCTATGGGCGAGAAAGCATCCTTTGCCGAGCTTGATCGCTTCATGATTGCATTGGCCAACTATTATGGCGGCGGGCATGGCGACCCCGATTGCGCAAAGCTTGATAAGCTTTCGAGGGAGCTGTCCCGGGGCAAGCAGGATGTAAAACTTCTGGCGCAACTTGCTGATGATGTCGTTGGCGTTCCGCATCAGGCGAAGCACGCATGTGCAATTACAGTCGCTTCGCGCAAATGAAGTTAGGCATATAAAGCAATCTTTATATTCGGATTGCTTATCGGCAATATCTCCGCTAGGGGGCTGGCAATCACAATCCCCTAGTTGGAGTTTTCCTGTGTCGACTGATTATGTAGTTGCCGACATCGCGCTCGCCGATTTTGGCCGCGCTGAAATTGCAATCGCCGAAACCGAAATGCCGGGCCTTATGGCTCTCCGCTCCGAATATGGTGCGTCGCAGCCTCTGAAAGGCGCGCGGATCACGGGTTCGCTGCACATGACGATCCAGACTGCGGTACTCATCGAAACGCTGGTTGCTCTGGGTGCGGAAGTGCGTTGGGCGACGTGCAATATCTTCTCCACACAAGATCATGCTGCCGCAGCCATTGCTGCGCGTGGCATCCCCGTGTTCGCGGTCAAGGGCGAGAGCCTCGCCGAATATTGGGACTATGTCGGCAAGATTTTTGATTGGGATGACGGCACCGGCCGCACCGCCAATATGATCCTCGACGATGGCGGCGACGCAACAATGTTTGCTCTTTGGGGCGCTCGCATCGAAGCAGGTGACGAACTGCCCGAGCCTTCCAATGCCGAAGAAATCGAATTCCAACGCGCGCTCAAGGCCTTTGTAAAAGCAAAGCCGGGATACCTCACCATGTCGGTGGCACACATTAAGGGCGTTTCAGAAGAGACCACCACCGGCGTCCACCGCCTTTACCAGATCGCCAAGGATGGCAAGTTGCCTTTCCCGGCGATCAACGTGAACGATTCCGTGACCAAGTCGAAGTTCGACAACCTCTATGGTTGCAAGGAATCGCTGGTTGACGCGATCCGCCGCGCCACTGACGTGATGCTAGCCGGCAAGGTTGCCTGCGTGGCCGGTTTCGGTGACGTCGGCAAGGGTTCGGCCGCCTCGCTGCGTCAGGGTGGCGCCCGCGTGATGGTCACTGAAATTGATCCGATCTGCGCGCTGCAGGCGGCGATGGAAGGTTATGAAGTCGTCACCATGGAAGAAGCTGTGCAGCGCTGCGATATCTTCGTCACCGCAACCGGCAACGAAGATGTCATCACAGCCGAGCATATGAAGGCGATGAAGCCGATGAGCATCGTCTGCAACATTGGCCACTTCGACAGCGAAATCCAGATTTCGGCGCTCGACAATTACAAGTGGACCGAAGTGAAGCCGGGTACCGACCTTGTCGAGTTCCCCGACGGCAAGCAGATCATCGTGCTGGCCAAGGGTCGCCTGGTGAACCTGGGTTGTGCGACCGGCCACCCGAGCTTTGTAATGAGCAGCAGCTTCACCAACCAGGTGCTTGCCCAGATCGAGCTTTGGACCAAGAGCAGCGAATATAAGAACGAAGTCTATGTTCTGCCCAAGCACCTCGATGAAAAGGTCGCAGCGCTGCACCTCGAAAAGCTGGGTGTGAAGCTGACCAAGCTTTCACCAAAGCAGGCAAGCTATATCGGTGTTTCAACCGAAGGACCGTTCAAGCCTGAACATTATCGTTACTGATAGCTGTCTGATCCAACTACGAAGAAGGCCCGTTTGCGCGGGCCTTTTTTGTTGCGTCGCGCCCGCTTTCGTTGCACCGCAGCAGCGTAAGTTTATTTCCAGACGGGACAAAGATGTTGGGCGAAAGCCTGAAAACCGCACTGATGGGTTTGCTGCTGGCGGCTTGGCTGGTTGCGGCAGCTGTGGCCATTTGGAAAGGCCTTTCCATGCAGCGTGCGGCGCGCGCATCGTTGCGCCAAACGTCTCGCCTAAGCCGTCTGATAGAAACGGCACCTGCCTTTCCGGCGATTGTTCGGGCGGATGGCAAGCTTGAGGCGTCCGACCGGTTTTTCCGCCTGCTGGGGCTTGATCGGCCTTTGCCGACGCTCTCCGAACTGGTGGTCGAACTGGCGGTGGAGGAGGTGAAGGACGAGTGGCAGGAGCTTGCCGAACGGGTGAGGGAGACCCAGCGCACCGGAAAGGCCCTGACGCAGCGACTGCGTGTTGCCGGTTCAGACAAGCGCTTTATGGCAAAGATTGCGTTGGCCGATTCCAAAATCTACCCCAATGTTGCATCAGTCGTCTGGCTGTTCGATCTCACTGAAACAGTTCGGGAACTGGAACGACTGGAGGGTGACGCGACCACGGCACGTAACGCATTCCATGCGCTGGCTGGATTGATCGAGGCATCGCCGTTGCCGATGTGGCACCGTGGACCCGATTTCCACCTCAGTTTCGTCAACACCGCCTATGTCGAGGCTGTCGACGGTGAAAGCGGCGAGGACGTTGTGTTCAAGGACATCGAACTCGTCGAACCAATCAACGGGGTGGATGCCAAAGCAGCGGCGGCCAAGGCGCAAGAAATTGGGAAGCCAGTTGAACGGCTTGTTTCAGCAACGATTGCGAACGAACGCCGCCAGATCAAGGTTTACGATATCCCGATGGGTGATGTCGGTGTTGGCGGAATTGCCATCGACATGCAGGAATTGATCAACGCCCGTGCCGATGCCCGCAGGCAGGCCGAGGCGCAACGCAACATGCTCGACAAGATGTCCGCTGCAGTTGCGCAATTCGCTGCCGACCGGACACTGACTTTCTGGAACCTGCCTTTCCAGCGCCAGTTCGGTATGCGTGAGGAGTGGCTTTCGGAATCGCCAGAGTTCGCCCGCGTGCTCGAACGAATGCGCGAAAGTGGCAAAATGCCCGATGTTCGCGATTTCCCCGAATGGAGGGCGGAGCGCGAAGGCTGGTTCCATATTGCGGCCCCGGTCGAGGAAAACTGGTTGCTGCCCGATGGCACCCATTTGCGTCTGGTCGGTCAACCTACTGCGGACAACGGCCTATTGCTGATTTTCGAGGATCGCACCGAACAAGCCCAACTGGCCAGCGCGCGCGATACATTGCTTCGCGTGCGAACCGCGACATTCAACAATCTGTTCGAAGCGGTTTCGGTGTTTTCGGCCGATAGTAGGCTCAGCATCTGGAATAGTCGCTTTGAAGAGATCTGGGCGGTCGAAGAGGAAGTGCTGGCGCAGCATCCCCGTTTTGACGAACTGTTGCCACAGCTTGGGCCCCGCCTGCATAAACCCTCGCACGTATCGGTTTTGCGCGAACTTTTGCAGATGACAATCAGCACGCGTCAGCCACGCAAGAGCCGAATTGCCTTTGCCGATGGGCGCATATTCCAGCTGTCGACCGTTCCGTTGCCCGACGGCAATGCGATGCTGGCAATGCTGGACGTTACCGATAGCTTGCAGATCGAACAGGCGCTGCGTGATCGCAATGCGGCACTTTCTGAAGCGGATTCGATCAAGGGCAAGTTCCTGTCGAACATGAGCTACGAGTTCCGCACGCCATTGACTTCGATCAGCGGTTTTGCCGACCTTTTGCAGCAGGGAATAGGCGGCGAACTGCCTCCTCAGGCCAAGGAATATGTCGAAGCAATTTCGAAATCGGCTGATAGACTGGGGCAGCAAATCAATGCTGTTCTCGATTTTACCCAAAGCGAGGCCGGGGCTTTGCCGGTTGCTCGCAAACCGCTCGAAATTGCCGACCTGATCAAATCGGTGGAGGCAACTGCCAGCGCTGCTGCGCTGAAGGCCGGGGCGTCGCTGGTCATCGACGTCAAGCCTAATGCTGGTTCAATCCAGGGGGATGTGGCAAGGCTGAAGCAGGCAATGGATGCGATTGTTGATAACGCATTGACCCATGGTGGTAGTGGTCTTCGTATCCTCATCCATGCATCGGGTGATCGTAATGGCGTAACGCTTGTGGTTTCCGACAATGGCCCGGGAATGGATGTTCAGGCCCAGACCATGGCGCTCGATCCGGTCCTGCGCAGCCAGAAAGCGGCGGGGCAGGGCGGCAATGGCGGGCTAGGCCTGCCGTTGGCGCGAAAGCTGGTGGAATTGCACGGCGGGCAGTTTGAGCTGGAGTCGCAACCGGGTGCTGGAACCACCGTTGCGCTCAGGCTTCCGCGTACGGCACCTACGGCATGATCCTGAAAGACGAAGCATCGATGCGTGCCTTTGGTGCGCAGCTTGCTGGGCAATTGCAGGCCGGTGAGCTGGTTACGCTTAACGGTCCTTTAGGGGCCGGCAAGACCGTGCTCGCAAAGGCGATTATCGCCAGCCTCGGCTTTGAAGGCGATGTTTCCAGCCCTACTTTTGCAATTATCCACGAATATGACGAGCCCTGCATGCGCTTGCCCGTTGTCCATGCCGACCTCTATCGGCTAAACGATCCCGAGGAATTGGAAGAACTTGGTTTGTTCGACCATGCCGACCGCGTGATGTTGGTCGAATGGCCGAGCAAGGGTGGCGCAGCTTTGCAAAAGCCAGACATTGCGATTGATATCAAACCGCAAGCTGACGGTTCCCGATGGGTTGAATATGTTGACAAGAGGAAGCGCAGTTGAGCGAGGTCCGGTTGCCCGAAGGGCTCAATGAATTTCTGGTAGCTGCCGGATGGCCGGATGCGCAGGTGGAACCGCTTGCGGGTGATGCTTCCTTTCGGCGTTATTTTCGAATTCGGAAGGCCGACGGTACGACAGCCATGCTGATGGATGCCCCGCCACCGCATGAAGACCCCCGTCCGTTCCTGCAGGTTGCGAAATATCTGGTGCGTCACGGTTTCAGGGCACCTGCAATTTATGGCGAAGATCTGGATCGTGGCTTGGTCTTGATTGAGGATTTCGGAGATGAACGCATGCGTGAGCATCTCGACGCCAAACCGGAGGACGAAGAGGCCATCTATCGCCACGCCATTAATACGCTGATCGCGCTTGAAAAGGCACCTGTTGCCGATGTGGCGCCTTATGACGAGGCTGCCTATCTGCGCGAAACGGCGCTACTCGCGGAATGGTACATGCCCGCCATGGACCTGCATTTCGATCGTGCAGAGTTCGATGCGATTTGGCACCGCGCGCTCGCGCCGCTTTTTGATGCCAAATGGCAGCAGGTGACCGTCTTGCGCGATTACCATGCCGAAAACATCATGTTGTTGCCCGACGGCGAGCAAGGTCTAATCGACTTTCAGGATGCTCTGGCAGGCCACCCCGCATATGATCTTGTCTCACTGTTGCAAGACGCGCGACGCGATGTATCTCCGCAACTGGAAGCGGCGATGCTTAGGCATTATAAAGAGCACGCCAAGCCTGATGCTGATTTCGACCTGCATTATGCATTGCTAGGTGCCCAACGGAACACCAAGATCATCGGCATTTTCACCCGGCTTTGGAAGCGCGACGGCAAAGAACGCTATCTCGGTTTCCTTCCACGTATGTGGGGACTTTTGGAACGCGATCTTGCTCATCCGGGATTGTCTGAAATTCGTGACTGGTTCGATCGCAACATTCCGGCTGCAACACGCGCACAATCGCCGCTGGATCGAGTTGCGCAATGAACGCAAAGATCGATACCGCCATGATCATGGCCGCCGGTTTGGGAACGCGCATGCGTCCCTTGACCGAGCACAAGCCCAAGCCGTTGGTCGAAGTGGCTGGCAAGACATTGATCGATCATGTCCTAGATAAAGCGCGAGCTGCTGGGATCAGCAACGTGGTCGTCAACGTACACTACCTTCCTGAGCAGGTAGAGGCGCATATGGAGCGTCATGCATCCGATCTTGCCGTCAAGATTTCGGATGAGCGAGAACTGCTGATGGAAACCGGTGGGGGATTGGTCCAGGCCCAGCATTTGATCGATGCCGAACCCTTTTACTGCCTGAACAGCGATGCCATCTGGACCGACGAAGGCGCACAGGATGGTCTTTCGCGCCTTGCCGATGCCTGGGACGGGGAGCGGATGGATGGTTTGTTGCTGCTCGTTCCAAAGGAAAGGGCATTCCAGCACCCAGGAAAGGGCGACTTTTTCCTCGACGATGAGCAACGCCTGGTGCGGCGGGGAGAGCGTGATAGCGCGCCCTATGTCTATACCGGTAACCAGTTGATCAGCCACCGCCTGCTTCGCGAAGCACCGCAAGGGCCATTTTCGACTAACAAATTTTGGGATCGCGCGATTTCCGAAGGTCGCCTATTCGGGCTGGTACATATTGGCGATTGGTACGACATAGGATCGCCCCAAGCGATTGCGCCCACCGAAGCTGCTTTGGCCGTGCATGGTTGAGGGCATTCGCGCCAATGTACAGACCGTTCCCATCGGCGTGGATCTGTCAGGCGCGCTGTCAGAATGGTTGATAGGTAAATATCGGGATGATCGTCTGGCGCTTGCCGATGTCACCCTCTTCCTGCCCAACAATCGTGCCGTAACCGCGATGACCGCGGCCTTTGTACGGTCTGCTGACCAAGGGTTGGTGTTACCACGAATGGTGGCGATCGGCGATTTGGCGCTTGATGAAAAGCTTGGTCCACTGCTCGATCCATTGTCGCAGGACGAGCATGGTCCGTTACC
The DNA here is from genome assembly GCA_023262005.1 of Sphingorhabdus sp. GTDB lineage: Bacteria > Pseudomonadota > Alphaproteobacteria > Sphingomonadales > Sphingomonadaceae > Sphingorhabdus_B > Sphingorhabdus_B buctiana. The sequence goes on from JALREL010000201.1 coordinate 9,936, forward strand.
GGCGGCTCCCGATCTCGTCCGCCTGTTGCAGCTGGTCAGCCTGATACGCCAGCACCGCCGCGATGCGACAGCCGCCGAAGCGCTCCATCTCGCCAAACAGTTGGCGAAGACGCTGGACGAACTGGAGATCGAGGAAAAATCGATCCGCAATATCGAACTCGATCATGATTATGCCGACCTGGCTTCGCATTGGTCCACGGCATATGACAGCCTGAAGCTGTTGTGCGGCTCGTACGAGCAATGGCTTTCGGAACAACAATTGCAGGCGCCGGCGGCTCGCAGGAACGCCTTGCTGTATCGCCTGGCCGATCGCTTGAAAGCCTATCCGCCGACTGCCCCCGTTATTGCTGCCGGGATCACGACCGCTGCGCCGGCCATTGCGCGGTTGCTGAGCCGTATTGCGACTTTGCCAAATGGAATGGTGCTTTTGCCGCATGTCGACCTCGCCATGCCGGGCGCAGATTGGGAGGCATTGGGGCTTTCAGATGGAAACGGAACGGATGAAGCGCCAAAAGATGTTTCCCGCGCTCAGGAAACGCACCCGCAATATCATCTGAAGCTGTTGCTGCACCGCATGGGCATCGCTCGTGACGAGTTGCAATTATTTGTTTCAAATGACCGGGCATTGCGGCTTGGCCAGGCGGCGCAGGACATATTCTGCATTCCGGACAAAACCATGGAATGGCAGAGCCTTCCGCAAAAACGGCGCACGCTTGATCATGTTCGAGTGGTCGAAGCGGAGGACAGTGCCGAAGAAGCACGTGCCATATCCGTCCTGATACGCGGCGCGCTCGAAGTTCCGGGCAAACGGATTGCCCTTGTTACGCCGGATCGCGAGATTGCACTCCGCGTGGCCGCGCAATTGCGCCGTTGGAACATTGAGGCCGATGACAGCGCCGGTTTGCCGCTCAGCGAGGAACCTGCTGGCGTACTTTTCCTGGCACTGTCGCGCATGTTGTCGAGCGAGCTTGCCCCGGTGCCTCTCCTTTCCGCGATGAAGCATCCGCTCGTCCATAGTGGGGATGCACGTTTGGAGTGGCTTTCAAATGTCCGGGCGCTCGATTTGAAGCTGCGCGGGCCGCAAATGCGGATTGGGGCAGGCGCAATAGCACAAACGCTGGCCGACGCGGAAAAGGTCGAACCTAAACTCCGCGATTGGTGGCAATCCATTGAAGCTGAGATCGAGCCGCATGCGAAAGCCGCGAAACTCAACCTGCAGGCACATATCGAAGCAGTGACCGCGCTGGCCGATATTTGGACAAAAGGCGCAATCTGGAAAGGTGCTGCCGGACGCAGATTGGCCGAATTCGTAGAGGAACTTTCGGGTAACAACCTCGGCGCGCTTTCGGATACTGATCATGCAGCCTATCCGGATCTGCTATCATCGATGCTTGCTGATCTAAGCATCAGGCCTGCTTATGGTCGCCACCCGCGCGTGGCTATTTACGGCTTGCTCGAAGCTAGGCTGCAATCTGCTGATCTGGTGATCTGTGCTGGGCTCAACGAAGGGAGTTGGCCTCAACTGCCCCAGCCAGATCCATGGCTTGCGCCGCACCTGAGGCGGCGGCTTCAAATGCCTGGGCTCGATCGCAATATCGGATTGTCTGCGCATGATCTTGCGAGTGCATTGGGGGCCAAAGAGGTTGTCCTTACACGCTCCAAACGCGATCGTTCCGGGCCGACCATTGCCTCGCGTTTCCTGCTTCGCCTGCAGGCACTTCTGGGTGACCGGTTGCAGGTCGACGATGATGCTCGCCGTTTGGCGGTTACGCTCGACAGCGCCGTAAAAACAGCAAATGCCTATCCACGCCCTGCGCCGGTGCCCGATATCGAGCAACGCAAAGTGGCGATTTCGATTACGCAGATGGATATGCTCAAGGCCGATCCTTACGCCTTTTACGCCCGCAATATCCTCAAACTGAATGCCCTGAAGTCGGTGGATGCCGAGCCCGACCCGGCATGGAAAGGTACATTGGTCCACGACATCATCGAAAAATGGACCGATGGTGGAGACCGTAATCCAGACAGCCTCGTCCGCTTCGCAGAGCATGCTTTTAACGACCAGTCGGTTACGCCAGCGCTTCGATTGCTATGGCAGCCACGCATCATGGCCGGGCTGCGCTGGATCGCATCAGAAATTGCGTCGAACGAAAGCCAGGGCCGATCGATTCTTGCCTATGAAGCCGAAGCCAAAGGAGAGATCGATGGCATTGTCATTCGCGGACGGATAGATCGCATAGACCGTAGTGAAGATGGCAGTTTGGTGATCGTTGACTACAAGACCGGTGCACCTCCTTCCAAATCCAAGGTCAAAGCCGGCTATGCCTTGCAATTGGGGCTGGCGGGCTTGCTGGTCGAAACTGGCGGCGTGGCTGATGCCGAAGGAGAGGTTCGCGGATTTGAATATTGGTCACTTGCCAAGAAGAACGACCGCTTCGGTTATTGCGAGACGCCTTTCGCCAAAAGTCCCAAGCCCGGCGAACTCAATGCATCGACCTTTGTCAGTTTTGCCGACGCAAAAGCTTCTGAGGCTATTGCAGAGTTGATTCTGGGTAAAAAGCCATTCACCGCGAAATTGAAACCCGATTATGCCATCTACAAAGATTACGACCAGCTGATGAGGCTGGATGAATGGATCGGTCGCGCCAGTTGGAATGGAGCAAGCGATGGCGCTTGATTCCGAGCATATCGTCCACGACTTAACCGCCGCGCAGCAGGGTGCGGTCGAGCCCGCCGCCAATGTCTGGCTCAGCGCGTCGGCAGGTTCGGGCAAGACGCAGGTATTGTCCGCGCGCGTCATTCGGCTTTTGCTTGCGGGCGCAAAGCCGGAGGAAATCCTCTGCCTCACATTCACTAAAGCGGCGGCCGCAGAAATGGCGGAGCGTATCAACCGGAAGCTGGCGTCTTGGGTGCAGATGAAAGAGCCACTGCTCGCGGCTGAACTGCGCGCAATCGGTGCCGACTATTCACGCGATAATCTTCCTGCGGCGCGCAAGCTATTCGCTGAAATCCTCGACGCTCCGGGTGGCGGTCTGCAGATCATGACAATTCATGCTTTCTGCCAATCCTTGCTTGGAAGCTTTCCGGAAGAAGCTGGCATCATGCCGGGCTTCGAACCCCTGGATGACCGCACCAAGGCAGAATTGCAGCGCGAAGTGCTGGCGCAGATTTCGCGCGAGGCCGATGAGACGGGTGATCGGGCTGTTCCCGAAAGCCTGCATCGTTTGGGGCTTGAGCGCGGCGAGGACGGGGCATGGGCGTTCCTCCAACGATGCGCCGCTGCTGTCGAAACCATGCGGCAATTGCCCGAAGGGCAGGGATTGCTGCAATTTGTACGCAACAACTTGGGCATCGGATTTGACGGAAGCACCGACGATGTCATGGCCTCGTTGTGCGACGATGCGAGCATCGATTTGGTGTCAATCAGGACCGTACGCGACATCAATCTGGAATGGGGGAAGGATACCGGGCTGAAGCGTGCGGCGAAAATTTCGCAGTGGCTTGAACTTTCGCTGGTCGAACGTGGTCGATCGATAACATTGCTGCATTCATGCTGGACCAAGAATGACGGCGAACCCATGGTTTCTACCAAGGGCCACACGCCGCAGCATGACCATTATTCGGCCATTGCTTTGTCGTTGCACCAATGGACGAAAAAACTGTGTGAGATGTATGCTCTAGCAAGTTACGCCGACAGGCTGGCCAGTGCACTGTTTGCTGGCAAGGCGTTTGCGTTGCGATATGAGGCACTGAAACGTTCGCGCGGTCTGGTCGATTTTGACGACCTGATCGCCAAGGCCTCTGATTTGTTGACGACGAGCGGCATGAATGCCTGGGTCCGCTACAAGCTTGATCGCCGTATCGACCATGTGTTGGTTGATGAAGCGCAGGACACTAACGCCAAGCAGTGGAATATCATCAAGGCGCTTACCGAAGATTTCTTCGCAGGTGAGGGTGCGAAAGAAGGCAAATCGCGCACCATTTTCGCGGTCGGGGATTTCAAACAAGCCATTTACGGATTCCAGGGAACCGATCCTGCACGCTATCGTGAAGCGGGCGAATATTATGCCGCGCGTCTTGAGGAGCAGGAGGGTAATCTCCAGTTCCTGACCTTGTCGCAGTCCTTCCGTTCAACCCAGCCCATTTTGCAACTGGTCAACGCCGTGGTGGCGCAATTGGGGCATGAACGCTTTGGCCTTGCCGAGAGTATCGACGACCATATCAGCCAAAAGCCCGATATCGGTTCGATCGAATTGCTTGAGCCGGTGACTGCGGAATCCGCAGTCGAAAATGGTGACGGTGAAGGGGACGAGGAAAAATGGCTCGGCCCTGAAAAACGCGAATTGGCCGCCGTGCTCGCACAGAAAATCAAGGATCTGATCGACGAGCAACCCGTGCTTGCCAGCACCAAAAAGCCGCTGACCCCGGGTGACATCATGGTGCTGTTTCGCAAACGTACCGAGGTGACCAGCTTGCTCGTCGCGCGGTTGCACGCCTTGGGTGTGCCGGTTGCCGGGATCGACCGGATGCAGATTGGCGAGCAGCTTGCCGTGCAAGACCTTGTCTCCGCGATCCGCTTTGTTTTGCAACCGCAAGACGATCTTAGCCTTGCATGCTTGCTGGTTTCACCGCTGATCGGTTGGTCGCAGGACGACTTGTTGCGCCATGGCTATCGATCAGAGCGGGTGTCCTTGTGGCATCATATCCGCAATAACAAAGACATCGCCGCAGAATTGCAGCCACTGCACGACATGTTGGCAGCCGCAGATTTCACCACACCTTATCGTTTTCTCGAAGAAATCTTGTCTGGAGCGACTGCGGGGCGAAAGAAATTTGCTACCCGGCTCGGGGCTGAAGTGCTCGTTCCTATTGAGGAGTTCCTGAACCTAGCGATTGAATTTGAACAATCGAGGGGAGGGACGTTACAGCAGTTTCTCGACTGGTTTGAACGCAATTCGAGCGAGATCAAGCGCGAACGCCTGACCGGCAGCAACGAAGTGCAAATCATGACAGTGCACGGCGCAAAAGGGCTTCAGGCGCCGGTGGTGATCCTTGCGGACATGACGGTAGATCCCGGCCAATCGGGCAAAGACCCGAATTCCAGCCTGCCATTGGACGATGGTGGTGCCCTACCGCTCCTTAGGATCGATAAGGAAAGCCGGGTTGGCTGCCTCGACGATCTGGAATCTGCGCGCGAGGCAAAGGAACTCAACGAGCATTACCGCCTCCTCTATGTTGCGCTTACGCGCGCGGAGGAGCGCCTGATCATGGCAGGCAGCCTTGGAGCGAAGAAGGCTGCGAAACCGGAATGTTGGTATGCGGCGGTTGAACAGGCAATGGATGCGCTGGGCTGCACGACTGTAAACGATCCCAAGGGGCGGTTGGTGCGCATTGTTGAAGGGCAGGCCGGCACTTCGGTGGCAGGTGACCGGAAACCGCAAACTGCATCAACCGGAGCAGAGTTGCCGGTTCCCGAGTGGCTGTCACAGCCCGCCTGGCCCGAAGCACGTCCGCCGCGCCCGCTCGCTCCCTCCCAGCTTGACGATAGCGATGTCGGGGATCGTCCTGCCGAACAAGTCATGCGCCACGCGGCTGAGCGCGGTAAATTGGTGCACGGCCTGATCGAGCGGATAGATGCCGACCGGATGGCACATTTTGCCGAAGATGCCGCCCGCTGGTTGAAAGCGCGCGACAGAGAAGGCCAGCACGACCATTTGGCCATCATCAGCCAGGTCCAGTCCTTGGTGCAAGACGTCCGTTGGCAGGATCTGTTCTCAAGCCAAGCCAAAGCCGAAATACCGATCGCAGCGGTAGTCGGGGAAACGGTCATCACCGGTCGTATCGACCGTCTGTTGGTGGATGAGCATTATGTTCGGATTGTTGATTTCAAAACGTCACGCAGGGTTCCGAAGGATGTGGCGGGGGTGAACCTCTCCGAATTACGCCAGATGGCGCATTATGTTGCCGCGGTTGAACGCATATTCCCGGGGCGGAAGGTCTCGGCCGCGTTACTCTACACCCACGCGCCGCTGATGATGGAACTGCCACTGGAGGCGCTTGCGCCGCACAAGCCGGTTTGAGGTGCAGAAAGCAAATCTATCGGAGTCGCATGCTTGCAACTCTGCAAGGCCCACAATACATTCGCCAGCAAAGAAGGAGATTATCCAATGGCTACCAAAGCAGTTGGCGACAATGATTTCGCCACCGAAGTACTCGCCTCGTCAAAGCCCGTCCTGGTCGATTTCTGGGCTGAATGGTGCGGCCCATGCAAGATGATCGGCCCAAGCCTTGAGGAAATCAGCGAGGAACTGGGTGAGCAGGTTACGATTGCCAAGCTGAATATCGATGATCATCCCGATACGCCCGGCAAATATGGTGTGCGCGGTATCCCGACGATGATCCTTTTCAAGGATGGCCAGATTGTCGACACCAAAGTCGGTGCAGCACCCAAGGCTGCGATCAAGGGTTGGCTCGAAAGCGCCCTCTAACTCCGATAATCCGCATTGATGCTGATATAGCCATGGGTCAGGTCGCACGTCCAAACGGTCGCGCGGCCTGAACCCAGGCCTATATCGACGCCGATGGTGATTTCCTGCCCTTTCAGGTGCGCTGCAACCGGTGCTTCGTCATAGCCGTCAACGGGTAGTCCATTTTTGGCCACTTGCGTTGATCCAAAACTGATCGACAATCTGTCCCGGTCGGCAGGCTCGCCGGCCTTGCCCACAGCCATGACGACGCGCCCCCAATTGGCGTCCTCACCTGCAATGGCGGTTTTTACGAGTGGCGAATTGGCAACGGCCAGCCCGATACGCCGCGCGCTGTCGTCTGAAACTGCGCCTTCGATATTGATTTCGACAAATTTCTGCGCACCCTCACCGTCGCGAACCACCAGATGCGCCAGTTGGCGGCAAACATCGTGCAAGGCCGAGGCAAAGGCATCCGCGCCTGCATCATCGATTGATGCCAGCATTTGGTTTCCGGCTTTGCCGGTTGCGAATGCGAGCACTGTGTCACTTGTCGAGGTGTCACTATCGACGGTAATGCAGCTGAAGGTCGCCAGATTGGCGTTGCTCAACATTTGCTGCAGGAAAGCAGGCTCCACTGCTGCATCGGTGAAAATATAACCCAACATGGTTGCCATGTCGGGCGCGATCATGCCGCTCCCTTTGATCACACCGACGATTTCGACGCGCCTATCGCCGATTATTGCGCTGGCTTTGGCGCCTTTTGCAAATGTGTCGGTGGTGCCGATCGTGTCGGCGACATCCTTCCAACTGCAGGTTGGCGCTTCAAAAGCAGCGCGCAGACCAGCCTCGGCTTTGTCTTTGGGGAGGGGCACCCCGATAACGCCAGTCGAAGAAACGAAAATCTCGCTCTCATTGCAGCCGAGATGTTGGGCGACCTGTTTGGTGATGGCTTCAACGGCCTCGCGACCGCGATAGCCGGTAAAGGCATTGCTGTTTCCCGCGTTGACGACCAGTGCGCGCGCCTTGCCACCTTTGAGATTGTCGCGGCAAAGCTCGACTTCGGATGAACAGCAGACATTGCGCGTTGTGACGCCGGCTACGGCAGTTCCTGCATCCAGTTCGACATAAGTCAGGTCACACCGATCCCACTCTTTATAGCGCGCTTTCGCCACACGCTTCGTGACGCCCGCAATTTCAGGCATTTCAGGAAAGGGAACAAGCAGCGGCGAAGTTGACGACATATAAACAAATTTCCGGCTAAAGAACGCAGGCGCAATGGGGATGGACGCCGGTCCAAGTCAACCCTATATGCACCGCAGTCAACGAATTGGGCCCAAATGCGCTTTTTGCTCGCCATCATCGCACTGCTGACCGGCTTTACCGCCGCAGATGCTGCGCGACCCTTGGATGCAGCATCGCCAACCAGCGCCGCCGCGCAGATCGAACCTTCGGAAGCGTTTGCATCTGCGGTGGTCCTGTGCGCAGTGATCCAAAGCGATGGGAAGAGCAGTTCTACTGCCATCTCCCGCCACGCCCGGCTCGATGCGATGCATGTGGTGGAAAAGATTGCTACCACGCCCGTGTCGCGCGCGGATTGCGCTCGCGAATAACGCACTTTGCGCATTTCTATGCGCTGCTGACCAGCATTTGACGCCTGTACGCCAGGTGAATTCTATCCATATATTTCAGAGGTTTGCCCATGCTCGGCACTATCGCCAAGTCCATCTTCGGTTCGTCCAACGACCGTTATGTCAAAAAGACGATGAAGATCGTCGCAAAGATCAATGCGCTCGAAGACCAGATGGTCGTGCTGTCTGACGAAGAACTCAAGAACCAGACCCAGCTGTTCCGCGAACGACTGGCCGCGGGCGAGACGCTTGACGACATCCTTCCAGAGGCGTTTGCAACGGTTCGTGAAGCATCCAAGCGCGTCACCGGAATGCGCCATTTCGACGTTCAAATGGTCGGCGGTATTGTGCTCCATCGTGGTGAAATTGCCGAGATGCGAACAGGTGAGGGTAAGACGCTGGTTGCAACGCTTGCGACCTATCTGAATGCGATTGATGGCAAGGGCGTGCACGTCGTTACCGTCAATGATTATCTTGCCAAGCGCGACGCTGAATGGATGGGCCAGATTTACGGCTTCCTTGGCCTGAGCACCGGCGTGATTGTGCCCAATCTCTCCGAAAATGAACGTCGCGTCGCCTATAACTGCGACATCACTTATGCGACAAACAACGAATTGGGCTTCGATTATCTGCGCGATAACATGAAGCATGAGCGGTCGCAGATGGTGCAACGTCCGTTCAACTTCGCAATTGTCGACGAAGTCGACTCGATCCTGATCGACGAAGCGCGTACGCCGCTGATCATCTCGGGCCCGACCGACGACAGGTCGGAATTGTACAAGGCAGTTCATCAGATCGTCCTGCAACTGGAAGAAGGCGATTACGAAAAGGACGAAAAGGCGCGCAGCGTCATCCTGACCGAGGAAGGCACCGAAAAGGCTGAGCGCCTGCTCGAAGCAGCCGGACTTATCGTTGGAACAAACCTTTACGATTATGAAAATACGCAAGTCGTCCATCATCTTGATCAGGCATTGAAAGCCAATGTCATGTTCAAGCGGGACACCGATTATATCGTCAAGAATGACGAAGTGATCATTATCGACGAATTCACCGGGCGCATGATGGATGGACGCCGTTGGTCCAATGGTCTGCATCAGGCGGTCGAGGCGAAGGAAGGTGTCCGTATCAAGCCGGAAAACCAGACGCTGGCGACAATTACCTTCCAGAACTATTTCCGCATGTACCCCAAGATTTCGGGAATGACCGGTACTGCTGCGACCGAAGCACAGGAATTTTTCGACATCTACAAACTGAACGTCGTGGAAATCCCCACCAACGTTCCCGTGCAGCGCATCGATGAGAATGACGAATTCTACAAGAACACAGCCGACAAGTTCGCTGCCATCGCCAAGGCGATAAAGGAAGCGCATGAGCGCGGCCAGCCGGTTCTCGTGGGCACCGTGTCGATCGAAAAGTCAGAGTTGCTATCCGAATATCTGAACAAGGAAGGCGTGCAGCACGCCGTCCTCAATGCCCGGTTCCACGAACAGGAAGCACATATCGTGGCGCAGGCCGGTCGTCTGGGTGCGGTAACCATCGCCACCAACATGGCGGGTCGTGGTACCGACATCAAATTGGGCGGTAACCTTGAATTCCGAACTGAAGACGAATTGGGTGAAATGCCCGAAGGGCCCGAACGCGATGCAGCTATTGCGCGCATTGCTGCCGAGATCGAAGCGGAGAAGGCCAAGGTACTTGAAGCGGGCGGCCTGTTCGTCCTCGCAACCGAGCGCCATGAAAGCCGCCGCATCGATAACCAGCTTCGCGGGCGTTCCGGACGCCAGGGTGACCCCGGCCTCTCGCGTTTTTACCTCTGCCTTGAAGACGACTTGCTGCGCATCTTTGGATCGGAAACGCTATTCGCCCGCATGATGAACAGCAGCCTCGAGGATGGTGAAGCAATTGGCGGCAAATGGCTATCCAAGGCTATCGAGACTGCCCAGCGCAAGGTTGAGGCGCGCAACTATGATGTGCGCAAGCAGCTCGTCGAGTATGACAACGTTATGAATGACCAGCGCAAGGTCATCTATGAACAGCGCAGTGACATCATGGATGCAGAAGCGGTTGACGATGTTCTGGACGATATGTTGCACGAAACGGTCAACAATATCGTTGGCGAAAATTGCCCGCCGGAAACCTATCCCGAACAGTGGGACGTTGATACGCTGAAGCAGCAAGTTGGCGAGATTTTGGGCCTGCAGCCCGATATCGATAGCTGGTTGGCCGAAGAATCGATCGAGCCTGATATCGTCGAAGCGCGCATCATCGAAGCTGCCGAAGCCAAACTGGCTGAAAAGCGCGCATCGATTGATCCTGCGCTGTTCCGCCAGATAGAAAAGCAGATCTTGCTGCAGAACCTCGATCATCACTGGAAAGAGCATCTTTCGACGCTCGATGCGCTGCGCCAGGTGATTTACCTCCGCGCCTACGCCCAGAAGAACCCGATCAACGAGTATAAGCAGGAAAGCTTTGGCCTGTTTGAACGCATGCTTTCGGCGATCCGCGAAGACATTGTGAAGACGGTTCTGACCAATGAATTCCGCGTGGAACCCCAGGCACCGCAAGGTGAACTGCCGGAATTGCCCGATTTCCTGACGACTCACTTCGATCCGCTGACTGGTGAAGATGATAGCGAGGACATTGATGCTGCGGATCTCGGCCTCATCAAGGCTTCAATTCCTGCTCGTCAGGTCGCATCCAATCCGGGCGAGGGGGATCCCTATGCGGGCAACCCCAATTTGCGGCGTAACGACCCATGTCCGTGCGGGTCAGGACAGAAATACAAGCACTGTCACGGCGCTTATTGAGGTGCCGTGAACGATGAGTGCGATGCTGGCCTTACTGTTCGGTTTAATCGCACTCATTTATGCCTCGGTCGGATTTGGCGGGGGCTCCTCATACACCGCTTTACTGACATTCACCGGAATTGAGCCAAGGCTGATTCCGGTGATTTCGTTGTGCTGCAACATCATTGTTGTAACAGGCGGAACGATCCGCTTTTGGCGCACGGGCCTCATCGACTGGCGCAAGGTTTTGCCCTTGTTGGCAGTTTCCGCTCCGCTGGCTTTTGTGGGCGGCCTTATGCCGCTCAAGGAAACCACTTTCCTGTTCATTCTCGGCAGCATGCTGCTGCTGTCTGCCATGGCCTTGTTGCTGCCCCAGGAGCGTTTGCCGAAAGTGGTTGTACCCAATGGCATTGTTCTTGGCATATCAGCCGCGCTGGGGTTGCTGGCGGGATTGTCGGGGATTGGTGGAGGCATTTTCATGGCTCCGATACTTCACCTCATCCGATGGGACGACGGAAAGCGAATCGCAGCCTTCGCTTCGCTCTTCATCCTCGTTAACTCGATCACTGGACTCGCCGGCCAACTGCAAAAGGGTGGGTTGGATGGGATAATCGTGCCTGCAACCGATTACTGGCCTTTGCTGATCGCTGTTTTGTTAGGTGGACAGATTGGCAGTCATATCGGGATAAAATTGTTCCCGCCCGCGATGTTGCGCAGAGTTACTGCCCTGCTGGTCGGCTACGCCGCCATCAGGCTGCTTTCGCAGATGGTTTGAGCTTTCAGAAGAATCTGGCTCCCCGGGACGGATTCGAACCGCCGACCAATCGGTTAACAGCCGATTGCTCTACCGCTGAGCTACCGGGGAGCAGCCCGATGACATCGGGCAGGCGCGCCTATGGCTTGGCCTGAAACAAAAAGCAAGTGGGTCAGGTAATAAATTGTTCCATTGCGATGCGATCATCGAGTGCATGCTCCGGATCGAAGAGCAAAGTCAGCGAACGATTGCGGTCAAGCGCGACCTCTACCGATGCAATATCGCGGATTTCGCGTTGGTCGGCGACCGCACTGACCGGGCGTTTGCCATTTTCCAATATCGTTAGCTTCACGACATAGCGATCGGGCAGGATGGCGCCTTTCCAGCGACGTGGGCGGAATGGGCTGATGGGTGTCAATGCCAGCAGCGAACTATCCAATGGCAGGATGGGGCCATTGGCAGAAAGGTTGTAAGCCGTGGAACCGACAGGGGTTGCCACCAAAATGCCGTCGCAGATCATCTCATCCAATACGGTGCGCCCGTTGACGTCGATTTTGAGTTTTGCGGCTTGCCGGGTCTCACGAAGCAACGAAACCTCATTAATCGCAGGCAAGGTGAACCGTTGGCCAGAGGTGGCCTCGATAGTGGCGATCAGTGGCGTCACGGTGATGCTCTTCGCTTTTTCGAGGCGGGTGAGCAAATCATTGGGGTGCCAATTGTTCATCAGGAAACCGATGGTGCCAAGATTCATCCCGTAAGTCGGCAGGTCGCGCCGCTGTTCTAGCAGGCGGTGCAGCAGCTGAAGCAAAAATCCATCGCCGCCCAACGCTATCACCGCGTCGGCTTCATCAATGGGGACGAATTCGTGCATTTCGCGCAATTGCTTTTCGGCGTTGCGTGCCTGCTCCCCCGGAGAAGCCAGAAGCGCGAGTTTTGAAAAGCGGCTCATCCGCCTGTCGCATTCATATGACGGTGAAGTCGCAAATCCCGATCCTCCAACTGTCGTTCGAAATCATGACGTTCGGGTTTGAGTCGCAGCGCCTTCTGAAGCAGTCGGTCGACAGCGTCGAGCCCTCCTGCGCGGATGGCATCCTTGAAATCAACATGGAATTCAGACCCGAGGCACATATGCACCTTGCCATCGCTTCCCAAGCGCAGCCGGTTGCAATCGCCGCAAAAATTGTGGGTCATTGGTGTTATCAATCCGATGCGAAGCCCCATCGGCTCGACCTGAAAATAGCGTGCAGGGCCTGCTGTGCGGTGCGATATGGGAATGATATCGTTTGATTGGCGCAAAGGCGCGATAAAATCCTCTAGTGCGATGAATTGTTCGGTTCTTCCTGAAACCCCATCACCCAAGGGCATCGTTTCGATAAAGGCCAGGTCATGGCCATTTGCGGCGCAGTATTCGGCCATGGCTGGAACTTCGTGCGAATTCAAATCTTTGAGCGCAACCATGTTGATGCGCACTTTCAGCCCTGCACTGCGCGCATCCGCGATTCCCTGCAAAACCTGCTGAAGATCGCCGCCACGTGTGATTTCCGCAAAAGTGCTAGGATCCAAGCTGTCGAGGCTAACATTGATGCGTTCCACGCCATTACTGGCCAAGACCGTCGCATATTGCGATAAACGGGTGCCGTTGGTCGTCAGCGTCAGTTCGTCGAGAGTGCCGGATTGAACATGCCTGCCAAGTTCACGGATCAGAACGTCGATATCGCGGCGGACCAAAGGCTCTCCGCCCGTCAGACGTATTTTGCGAATGCCATGTTTGATGAAACGCGATGCGATGAGCGCGATTTCGGTGTAATCGAGAATGTCCGTGCGGGGCAGGAACGTCTGATGCTCAGGCATGCAATAGGTGCAGCGAAAATTGCACCGGTCGGTGACCGATATTCGCAGATAATCGATTGTGCGTCCGAAATTGTCCTGCATCGTTAGATGGACCTATCGGTCTTGTCGGGTGCTGGCAACGGTTAGGAAAGGCTTTTCGGATATTCCGTATCAATGAATTCGGCTACGACATCGCCATCAATGAAGATTTCGCCCGCCCGTGACGCCCAATTATGGCTTTCTGCGTTCGAAGCGACGGCTTCTCGTGGTGCTGCTTTGTTTCTTGTCGGCATTCGTGACCTCAAACAGGTCAACGACCTGCACGGGCGGGATGTGGGCAATGCCGTGATTGCAGAAATCGGCCAGAAAATCGCGCAATATGCTTCGGCAACGCAAGGTGCAATCCTTGCGGCGAGACTTCCCGGAAGGGAGTTTCTTTTGATAACGGAGCGGATGAATGCGCCTGATGCCGAACAATTGGCGCGCAAACTGGTCGCAAAACTGGGCGAACCCGTGCTGCAGGGGAATGGCGATCTCCACATAAGTCCGCGTATCGGCATAGCCTTGGCAACTGCCGGTCAGACCGGTGCATCGCTGTTATCTGCTGCATCTGCCGCGCTGGCATCGGCCTATTCGCATAAAGGACGGAAATATCGCTTTGCCGAAAGCCATGAGGCCATCGACAAAGTAAAACACACCCGTCTCGACAAGGAATTGCGCAATGCCTTGGCCAACAGCGAGATTGGCATTTTTTTTCAGCCACAGTTCGAGGTTGCGACAGGCAGGCTGATGGGTGCTGAGGCGCTGGCGCGGTGGCATCACCCCGAACTGGGCGAACTAGGGGCGGATGAGCTGTTTTCTGCGGCTGATCGTTGCGACCTGCGTGAAGAACTCTCCTACGCCATCCAGCGCCAAGCGGTATCACATGCGCTGGACTGGCCGAACATGGTCCAGCCGCTGCGTCTTTCGATTAACCTGGGTGCAGAGGAACTGGCTGACGATCATGCGGAGCGTCTCCTCACCATTCTCGATGAATCCGGTTTCCCATGCGAGCGGTTGACGGTCGAACTGACTGAAGAGAGCATCGTCCGCGATTTCGATCTTGCCATGGCGCAGCTACAGATGTTGCGGTCGAAAAATGTAAGTGTCGCGATTGATGACTTTGGTACCGGCTATTCCAGCCTAGCATATTTAAAGAGCCTGCCTGTCGATTATCTCAAGATCGATAAGGGCATGATCGCTGAAATCAGCGGCAATCCGCGCGATTTGATCGTGTTGCGCGCAATCATCGCGCTTGGGAAGGCGCTCGATCTTAAAATTATCGCTGAAGGTGTTGAAAAAAATAGCGAATTGGAGATTCTGCGCGCCGAAGGTTGTGACTTTTTCCAAGGCTTCCTGCAGTGCAAGCCGCTTTCAGCATCCGAATTTGCCAAGTTCGTCGCTAAACAGGCGTAGTTACGCTGCCTTGCGCGCAAGCCCGGCAAGGCCTTTCGAAAGTTGCAGACAGCCGTTGAGTTTGCTCGCGGGGTCAGGCCAATTGCGGGTAATCACCAATTTGCTGTCTGGACGCAGCTTTGCTGAAGCCCCCAAACGTTCGACATAATTGAGAAGGCCGGGAATATTGGGTGGCCGGTCTTCGTGGAAGCTGACCAGCGCGCCGCGTGCACCCACTTCGATTTTGGCAACTTGCGCAATCAGGGCGTTCTGCTTGATTTCGATAAGGCGGAGCAGATTCTGTGTGGGCTCGGGTATCGGGCCAAATCGGTCGGCAATTTCTGCCGCCAGGCCTTCAATCTCGAGCGCGCTGTCGAGTTCGTTGAGGCGGCGATAGAGCGCCATACGCACCGAAAGGTCGGGCACATAATCGTCCGGAATCAGGATCGGCGCGTCGATGGTGATTTGCGGGCTGAAGCTATCGCGTGGCTTGGCGAGACCCTGCGCCTGCGCGTGAACGGCAACAATCGCATCTTCAAGCATCGACTGGTAGAGTTCGAAGCCGACCTCCTTGATATGACCCGATTGCTCATCGCCGACCAGATTGCCTGCGCCTCGAATATCGAGATCGTGGCTGGCCAGTTGGAAGCCTGCACCAAGGCTATCTAAATCACTCAGCACCTTTAGGCGCTTTTCTGCTGTTTCGCTCAACACCCTGTCTGCTGGCTGGGTCAGATAGGCATAAGCGCGCAATTTTGAACGCCCCACACGGCCGCGGAGTTGGTAAAGCTGTGCCAGGCCAAATCGATCCGCCCGGTGGACGATCAAGGTGTTGGCGCTCGGAATATCGAGCCCGCTTTCGATGATCGTTGTCGACAACAGCACATCATAGCGTTTGTCGTAAAAGGCGGTCATCCGCTCTTCGATTTCGCCAGCCGCCATTTGACCGTGTGCGGTAACGAATTTCACTTCGGGAACCTGCTCACGCAGATAATCTTCGATTTCGGTGAGGTCGGAAATGCGCGGAACAACGAAGAAGCTTTGCCCGCCGCGATAATGCTCACGCAACAGCGCTTCGCGCATCACCACTTCATCCCATGGCATCACATAGGTGCGCACGGCCAGTCGGTCGACGGGCGGGGTCTGGATGACCGAGAGTTCCCGAAGGCCCGACATCGCCATTTGCAACGTGCGCGGGATCGGCGTTGCAGTCAGCGTCAGCATATGGACGTCGGTTTTCAGCGCTTTCAACTGTTCTTTATGGTTGACGCCAAAGCGTTGCTCCTCGTCCACAATCACAAGGCCCAGCTTCTTGAACTGGACAGTTTTCGCAAGCACCGCATGCGTGCCCACGACGATGTCGATCGACCCATCGGCCAGTCCGTCGCGGGTCTTGCTGGCCTCGGCAGTTGGCACCAGGCGTGAAAGGCGACCAATCGAAAGTGGGGTATCGGCAAACCGCTCGACGAAATTGGTGAAATGCTGGCGCGCAAGCAGGGTGGTTGGAGCGATTACAGCAACCTGATAGCCCGCCATGGCAGCGGCAAATGCCGCGCGCATTGCCACCTCTGTTTTGCCAAAGCCGACATCGCCGCATACCAATCGGTCCATCGGCTTGCCGCTCGCCAAGTCTTCGAGCACTTCTGCGATGACACGTTCCTGATCGTCGGTCTCGGCATAAGGAAAGCGATCGACAAAGGCGGCATAGGCCGCATCGTCAATCTCCATTGTCGCGCCGGGGCGCAAGGCTCGTTCGGCTGCTGTACGGATAAGCTCATGCGCGATCGCCGTGATGCGTTCCTTGAGCTTTGCCTTGCGGCGCTGCCAGGCTTCACCGCCAAGCTTGTCGAGTGCGACGGCCCCATCCGAATTGCCATAGCGGGTGAGGACGTCGATATTTTCAACCGGAACATAGAGGCGATCGCCGCCAGCGTAGGTCAAAGCGACGCAATCATGCGGACTCTGCCCGACCGGTATCGAAGCTAGCCCTTCGTAACGGCCAATGCCATGCTCGACGTGGACGATCAGGTCGCCCGGCGTCAGCGCCGCCATTTCCGCTAGGAAAGCATCGGCGCTCTTTCGGTTCTTGCGCCTGCGAACGAGGCGGTCGCCCAATATATCCTGCTCGGATAGCAATGCGACGTCGGGCGATGCGAAGCCATGGTCAATTGGCAACACGACCATCGCCGCCGACTTGCCCGTCGCGGCGCCCAAAGCTGCCTGCCAGCTTTCGGCTTCGACCAGTCGCGGGGCACCATGATCGGATAGCAAACCCTTTAGCCGCTCCCGCGCGCCGGCGGAGTAACTGGCGATGATAGGTTTCTTGTCCGCCTTCAGGCACTCTTTCAGATAAGCTGAAACAGCGTCATAGACATTGTCCTTGCGTGCACGTTCCGGTGCAAAATCGCGCCCAGATGCCACGCCAAAGTCGATTGTGTCTGCGGTGTCCGGCGCTGCAAATGGCGTGACCAAATGGCACCCTTTGGCATTCAGCAATGTTTGAAGTTCGGCAGGCTCCAAATAGAGTTGGTTAGGAGCGAGCGGGCGATAACTGCCCGGGCTGGCAGTTTGCGCCTTTTCGCGGTTGGCATGATAGTCGGTTATCGCATCGAACCTGGCTTCACCTGCAGCGATGGAGGCTTGATCGCGCAAGATAAGAAGATTGTCGCCCAGATGATCGAGCAGATTGACGAGGCGCTCTTCGAACAAGGGGAGCCAATGGTCCATCCCGGCCAGGCGCCGCCCTTCGGAAACGGCTTGGTAAAGCGGATCGCCGGTCGCTGTGACGCCGAACAAATCGCGATATTGGGTGCGGAAGCGACGTACCGCATCTTCATCCATCAATGTCTCAACTGCGGGCAGCAGTTCGAACCGCTCGACGGTGCCGATGCTCCGCTGGTCCTGCGGCGAAAAGGATCTGATTGTTTCGATTTCATCCCCGAAGAAATCGAGCCGCAAGCCGGTTTCGCTGCCGGCGGGAATAAGGTCGACCAGGCTGCCGCGAAGGGCAAATTCCCCCGCTTCGGCAACGGTATCCACTCGAAAATAGCCATTTGCTTGCAACAGCGAAGCAAGCCGTTCGCGGCTAATCGATACGCCAGATGCCAGGATTGCACCTGTTTGACGGATACGAAATGGCGAAATGACCCGCTGGATCAACGCGCCAATCGTCGTCAGCAATATGCGTTTCGATCGCGCCGGTTGCTGCAATGCGGCCAAAGTCGCCATGCGCTGGCTGGTGATGACGGTCGATGGCGATGCCCGGTCATAAGGAAGGCAATCCCATGCGGGAAATTGCAGGATTTCCAGTTCGGGTGCGAAGAAAGGTATCGTATCTGCCAGCGATCGCATCGCCGCATCATCGGGCGCGATATACAAAGTCGTGCCTTTGGCACCGCGGGCAAGATCAGCCAGCAACAGGGGTGTGAACCCTGCAGGTACGGACGCAAGCGTCAGCGGTCGTTCGGCCCGCAATATGCGTTGCAGATCGACCATGTTTATTGGGCGTTACCCAATCCCGACGGAAGTTCGATATAATCGAGGCGTTTGAGTTGTTCCATCATTGGCCCATGCCATTGATCGGGGATGGCGATTGTTCCCATTGCCCATCCCATGATGTCGACATCCTGTTCTTCAAGCAGTGCTTCGAACCATGCGAAATCGGCATCGCTCCAATCACCATGATAGCAATCGAAAAAGCCACCAACGATGGCATCGGCTTCCCTAGTGCCGCGATGGTGGGCGCGGAAGTGCAATTTGCGAAGATAGGATGCCCTGTCCATAAAGCTCTCGAAGATAGTGGAATGATGGCCAACGGCCTATATAGAGGGCCCTAGACATGCGGCCCGATATTCTCAATCCGTTATTTGCCGAAGTGGAGACGCTTAAAGGCGTCGGTCCGGGTATTGCCCGGCCATTGGATCGGCTCGGGCTAAAGCGGGTGAAGGACCTGCTTTATCATTTTCCGACAGGCTGGACCTATCGCAAGGCTGTCAAAGTCGTCGATATGGCGGATGTTGGGCAGAACATCATCGTGACCTTGGCAATTGCGAGCCACCGTTCGGGCGGCAGTGCACGCAGCCCGTTGCGTATCCACGGCGTCGATAGCGAAGGCAATTACCTGACCCTGACCTTCTTTGGTCGCACCGGAAGCTGGGCAAAGAAGCAATTGCCTGTCGGCGAAACGCGCGTCGTTTCGGGCAAGCTTGAACGCTATGGCGATGAACTACAAATCGTCCATCCCGATCATATTGCGCCGGTTGGCGATGCGAAACCGGTCGCTCTGGTTGAGCCGGTTTATCCATTGTCGGAGGGGATCACCAGCAACCGGCTGCATGCTTTGGTACTGCAAGGGCTAGAGCGGCTACCCACCCTTCCAGAGTGGATTGAACCTTCGCTGGCTGCGTCAAAGAACTGGGCGAGCTGGACCCAATCGCTTTCGACCGTGCACCAACGTGACGACAAAACTGCGCGTGATCGCCTCGCTTATGACGAGTTGTTCGCCAATCAACTCGCCATGCGGCTTGTTCGCGCGGCATTGGACCGCCGCAAAGGCCCGCCTATCAGCGGCGACGGGCGTTTGGTATCGCAGCTGCGCCTGCCTTTTGCACTCACTGGTGCACAGCGAAGGGTTATCGGTGAGATTGAGGGGGATTTGGCACAATCCCGGCCGATGTTGCGCTTGCTGCAAGGCGATGTCGGCTCAGGCAAGACAATGGTTGCACTCCACGCTCTGCTTCGGGCTGTCGAAAGCGGCAAGCAAGGAGCGATGCTCGCGCCAACCGAAATCCTTGCAAGGCAGCATTTCGCAAACTTGCAGGCTTCGCTAGCGGGTCTTCCGGTAAATGTTGCGATACTCACCGGTCGCGAGAAGGGACGAGTCAGGGAATCGGTGCTGATGGGCCTTGCGGATGGATCGATCGACATCCTCGTTGGCACCCACGCCATTTTTCAGGAGGCGGTCACCTATAAAGCGCTCGCCTTAGCGATAATTGACGAGCAGCACCGATTTGGCGTTAGCCAGCGTTTGATGTTGTCGCGCAAGGGGCAGGGCGTGCCGCACCTTTTGGTGATGACGGCAACCCCCATTCCCCGCAGCCTGGCGCTTGCTTGCTATGGCGAGATGGACGTTTCGCAAATTGACGAGATGCCTCCGGGTCGAACCCCGGTTGAAACACGAGTCATTTCCGAAGAGCGGTTGCCCGAATTGATCGATGGCGTTGCCCGTCACCTTGCAACGGGCAGGCAGGCTTTTTGGGTCTGCCCGCTAGTGGAAGAGAGTGAACGAAGCGAGCTGGCAGCGGCTGAACAGCGCGCGGAGATGCTGCGGCTCCGCTTTGGCGATCAAGTCGCCTTGGTCCATGGGCGGATGAAAGGGCCGGAGAAAGACGCCGTCATGGAGGCCTTTGCTGCTGGCAAAACCCGCCTGCTGGTGGCGACAACCGTTATCGAAGTGGGCGTCGATGTCCCCAATGCCAGCCTGATGATTGTTGAGGCTTCGGACCGTTTCGGTCTTGCGCAATTGCACCAGTTGCGCGGCAGGGTAGGGCGGGGTAGCGAGAAATCATCGTGCATTCTCGTCCGATCGAGCCAGATCAGCGAGACCGCGCGCGCGCGACTAGCGCTGATGCGTGAAACCAATGACGGCTTCCGGATCGCCGAAGAGGATTTGAAATTGCGCGGGGCCGGGGAGTTGCTGGGCACCCGACAGTCGGGAGAAAGCCCGTTTCGAGTGGCGACAGACGAGCAGGTGCGCGAACTGATTACCGCTGCATCGGACGATGCCCGCCTGCTGATAGACAGGGATGGCGGACTAGACGGGCCGCGTGGTGCAGCGGCCCGTATTGCACTATATCTGTTTGAAAGAGACGCCGGCCTGGCGACGCTTCGCGGTGGTTAGCGCAGCTTGGGGCTGACCACGTCGATAAGCGCCATGAAATCGGGCAGGCGAACAACGCGTTCGAATTGGAATCCCGCACGGCCCTCGACCGACCAGATGAGATGGGCCTCGATACGTCCGATAACAGGCAGGCGAAGTTCGATCCGGTCGCCATGTTCAAAAACCGTGTTGTTATCGATCATGAAACCATGCGCCGAGATATTGGCGATATGTAGTTTCTGCTCGCCATGCTTCTTGCTGTCAGCAAGAACGTCATAGCTGGCACGGTGGCGTGCCGCGCGACGCAGATCGTAATTATCATCAATAGCCGGTTGTGCCATATCCACTTAATCCTGTTTCGACGGGGTCGCACGACCGGTTTGGCAGGATTTTACAAAGAAAAGGTAAAATCCGGGTCGGCAATCTTTACCACATTCAGCAAAATTCGATCAGGCCGTGCTTCTTCTTGCCCGCCGAAATCCTGACGGTCGTGCTTCCTTTTGAAATCAGAGCATTTTCGTCTGCGACCGCTTCGCCATCGATGCGCGCTCCGCCGCCTGCGATCATACGGCGTGCCTCTTTCTTGGACGCAACGAGGCCCAAATCGACCATCGCATCGACCAGAGCGATAGACGAATCGCTAACGGAAATGGAGGGCAGCGCATCGCCGCCCGAACCTTCTTCGAAGGTTTTGCGCGCCGTCTCGGCCGCTGCCAGCGCTGCATCCGCACCGTGCGCCATGGTGGTTGCGGCGTCAGCCAGAATTTTCTTGGCATCGTTGATTTCGGAACCCTGCAGCTGTTCCAGTCGCTCGATTTCGGTTAGGTCGATATCGGTGAAAAGCCTCAGGAACCGACCAACATCGGCATCCTGGGTGTTACGCCAAAATTGCCAATAGTCGTAAGCAGGCAGTTGATCGCCATTCAGCCAGACCGCGCCCTTGGCAGTCTTGCCCATCTTTCCGCCATCGGCGGTCGTCAGCAGCGGTGTGGTCAATCCATAGACTTCCAGGCCATCCATGCGGCGGGACAATTCTATACCGTTGACGATATTGCCCCACTGATCCGATCCGCCCATTTGCAAGCGGACGCCCATTTCCTGCGCCAGATGCCGGAAATCATATCCTTGCAGGATCATGTAGTTGAATTCGAGGAAGGTCATCGGCTGTTCGCGCTCAAGCCGCAGCCGAACCGAATCAAACGACAACATCCGGTTGATGGTGAAATGCGTGCCAACCTTTTGCAGCATTTCGATATAACCGAGCTTGCCCAACCAATCATGGTTGTTGACCATGACTGCATCTGTCGGGCCGTCGCCAAATTTCAGGAAACGATCAAATACTGTTCGTATCGATGCGATATTGGCCTCGATGGTCTCATCGCTCAGCATCTTGCGGCTCTCGTCACGACCAGTGGGATCGCCAATCCGCGTCGTACCGCCACCCATCAAGACAACGGGCTTGTGACCAGCCTGCTGTAAACGGCGCAGCATCATGATC
>JALREL010000086.1 GCA_023262005.1 Sphingorhabdus sp.
GTTCCGGCCCTATGGCGGCACCTTCATGGTCTTTTCCGATTACTGCCGCAATGCAATCCGCCTTTCGGCGCTGATGGGGCTGGGCACGGTCTATGTGATGACGCATGACAGCATCGGGCTGGGCGAGGATGGACCAACCCACCAGCCGGTCGAGCATCTGATCAGCCTGCGCGCAATGCCGAACCTGACGGTTTTCCGCCCATGCGACACCGTCGAAACCGCAGAGTGCTGGGATCTGGCGTTGAAAAACAGCAAAGGCCCGACATTGCTGGCGCTTTCACGCCAGAATTTGCCGCAACTGCGCAATGACGTCAGCGAAAACCAGAGCGCCAAGGGCGGTTATCGCCTCCGTGCAGCTTCGGCAGCGCGAAAGGTGGTGCTGATTGCGACTGGTTCCGAAGTCGAACTGGCAATGAAAGTTGCCGATGCGCTTGAAGCGGTCGGGCAGGGCGCCGATGTCGTATCGATGCCGAGTTGGGAGCGTTTCGATGCGCAGGCTGATGGCTATCGTGCCGAACTGCTGTCTGCCGACGTGCTGAAAGTGTCGATCGAAGCTGGCGTTACCCTTGGTTGGCAGCGCTATACCGGCAATGATGGCCTCAACATCGGAATCGACAGTTTCGGGGCCTCCGCGCCCGCCGAAGCGTTGTTCGACCATTTTGGCTTCTCGGTCGATACGATCGTGAGCAAAATCCAAGCTAAGTTAAAAGCTTAAAGGGAGTATTTAATATGGCTACCAAAGTTGCGATCAACGGATTCGGGCGTATCGGACGCCTTGTGGCGCGTGCGATCCTGGAACGGAATGATCACGATCTCGAACTGGTGGCGATCAACGATCTGGCAGATGCCAAATCCAATGCGTTGCTTTTCAAGCGCGATAGCGTCCACGGCGCATTTCCTGGCACTGTTGAAGCTGACGGCAACGACATCATCGTCAACGGCAAGCGTATCCATGTGACCGCCGAGCGCGATCCGGCAAACTTGCCGCATGGTGCAAATGGCGTGGATATCGCGCTCGAATGCACCGGTTTCTTCACCGATCGTGACAGTGCAGGCAAGCATCTGACCGCTGGCGCCAAGCGCGTTCTGATTTCGGCGCCTGCAAAGAATGTCGATAAGACAATCGTTTATGGCGTCAATCACGGCGTCTTGACGTCAGATGACAAGATCGTTTCGAACGCAAGCTGCACCACCAACTGCCTCGCGCCGCTCGCCAAGGTTGTTCACGAAACCGTGGGTATCGAACGCGGCCTGATGACTACTGTGCATGCCTACACCAACGACCAGAAGATCCTCGACCAGATCCATGGCGATATGCGCCGCGCACGTGCTGCCGGGATGTCGATGATCCCGACCACTACGGGTGCAGCCCGCGCGGTTGCTGAAGTGCTTCCCGAATTGAAGGGCAAGCTTGACGGCTCGGCGATCCGCGTGCCCACACCCAATGTCAGCCTTGTCGACCTTACCTTCACGCCCTCGCGCGACACCACCGTTGAAGAGATCAACGCAGCGTTGAAGGCGGCGTCGGAAGGCGCGCTCAAGGGTGTTCTCGGCTATTCGGACGAACCGCTGGTTTCGATCGATTACAACCATTGCCCTAACAGCTCGACCATCGACAGCCTCGAAACCGCAGTTATCGAAGGCAAGCTGGTGCGCGTTGTCAGCTGGTACGACAATGAATGGGGCTTCTCGAACCGCATGGTCGATACCGCCGGCGTGATGGCTGGCCTGCTCTAAGGAAAAACGACATGGCCTTTCGCACGATCGACGATCTCGGCGACCTCACCGGCAAGCGCGCGCTGGTGCGCGTTGACCTGAATGTCCCGATGGCGGAAGGCCGCGTCACCGACCTGACGCGCATTCACGCCCTTGCACCCACGGTCAATGACCTGTCGGCCAAGGGTGCGAAGGTGCTCTTGCTAGCGCATTTTGGCCGTCCCAAGGGGCAAAAGCATAGTGAGATGTCGGTTTCGATGACGCTGGATGCGCTGCAGGAAGTGCTTGGCCGCGAAATCATGTTCGTGCCCGAAATCTATGGCGATGTGGTTGCCCAATCCGTTTCCATTCTTTCCGATGGCGATGTAGCGCTTTTGGAGAATAGCCGTTTTTGGGCGGGTGAGGAAAAGAACGACCCCGATCTTGCCAAGGCAATTGCTGCCAACGGTGACATTTATGTCAACGATGCTTTTTCGGCTGCGCATCGGGCACATGTAACCACAGAAGGGTTGGCGCATCTGCTGCCTTCCTATGCCGGGCGTTCGATGGAAGCCGAATTGAAGGCGCTCGAGGCGGCGCTGGGTAAGCCCGAACATCCGGTCGCCGCGGTTGTTGGCGGGGCAAAGGTTTCGACCAAGCTTGATGTTCTCAACAACCTTGTCGCGAAAGTCGACCATCTGATCATCGGCGGCGGCATGGCGAACACTTTCCTCGCCGCGCGCGGAATCAATGTTGGGAAGTCGCTCTGCGAGCATGACCTGGCCGATACTGCCAATGCCATCATGGATGCTGCCGATGCGGCGGGTTGCACCGTGCATCTGCCTTATGACGTGGTTGTGGCAAAGGAATTCCGAGCCAATCCGCCGGTACGTACTGCCAATGTGCACGAAGTCGCCGCGGACGAAATGATCCTCGATGTCGGCCCTGCTGCAGTTGAGGCATTGGCCGATGTTCTGAAAACCTGCCGCACACTGGTCTGGAATGGCCCGATGGGCGCGTTCGAGATCGAGCCTTTCGATGCAGCCACGGTTTCACTGGCGCGCACGGCGGCCGCTTTGACCAAGGAAGGTTCGCTGGTTTCGGTTGCTGGTGGTGGTGATACTGTTGCAGCCCTTGCGCATGCCGGGGTTACGCAGGATTTCACCTTCATATCGACGGCAGGTGGCGCGTTCCTAGAGTGGATGGAAGGCAAGGAATTGCCCGGCGTCAAGGCGCTCCAAACCAGCTGAGATTTTTTCACGCATCTCCGGGTTGCCAGCTTTGGAAGCGATGGCTATGGGCCGCGCAACATACGTATGCATAAACAGGGAGTTTCCATGAACACCGCTGACATGACCGCCAAGATTGCCGCCGGACAGGGCTTCATCGCCGCGCTTGACCAGAGCGGTGGTTCAACCCCCAAGGCGCTCAAGGGATATGGTGTTGACGAAGGCGCGTGGAGCAATGACGAGGAAATGTTCGGATTGATCCACGAAATGCGTTCGCGGATCATCCGGTCAAAGGCGTTCACGGGCGACCGCGTGATCGGCGCAATTCTTTTCGAGCGCACCATGGATGGCAGTGTTGATGGCAAGCCGACCCCCGCCGCCTTGATCGACAAAGGCGTGGTGCCGTTCATCAAGATCGACAAGGGCCTCGAAGACGAAGCCAATGGCGTCCAGATGATGAAGCCGATGCCCGAACTGGATGCGCTGCTCGCACGTTCGAAGGCGCTTGGCGTGTTCGGCACTAAAGAGCGTTCGGTTATCAACTCCGCCAATCGCGAGGGGATTGCTGCGGTAGTCGCGCAGCAGTTTGAAGTTGGCCAGCAGGTGCTTTCGCACGGTATGATGCCGATCATCGAACCCGAGGTGAACATCAAGAGCGAAACCCGCGCCGAGTGCGATGCGATCCTTTTGGAAGAAACGCTGAAGCAACTCGATGCGCTGGGCAGTGACCAGCAGGTGATGCTCAAGCTTTCCCTGCCGGTTGAGGCTGGCAAGTTTGATGCGCTGGTTGATCATTCCAAGGTGCTGCGCGTCGTGGCGCTGTCGGGCGGTTACAAGCGCCCCGAGGCCTGCATCGAACTCGCCAAGAATCGTGGCATCATTGCATCGTTTAGCCGCGCGCTGCTCGAAGATCTGCGGCACCAGATGAGCGATGACGAATTCGATGCGTCGCTCGATGAAGCAATCGAAGCGATCTACAAGGCTTCGATCGCTTGACAGCAAATAACGGCGCTTCCACTGGTTTCGCATGAGCGAAGCCAGTTGGACAGTGGTCGATGAATATGTATCCAGCCATTTATTGAAGGCTGATGCCGCGCTGGCGGAAGCATTGCTGAACAACAGCGAAAACAACCTGCCGCCAATCGATGTTTCGCCCGTACAGGGCAAAATGCTGATGCTGCTCGCGCAATTGGCAGGGGCCAGGCATATCCTGGAAATCGGCACTCTGGGGGGATACTCGACGATCTGGCTGGCGCGGGCCCTGCCTGCTGATGGCAAGCTTGTTACCCTTGAAGTCGATCGCAAGCATGCACGCGTAGCAGCAGAAAATTTGGAGCGGGCGGGGCTGGCCGACAAGGTCGATATCAAAGTCGGTCCCGCAAAGGACAGCTTGGCGGCTATGCCTGCAGGCGATCCGTTCGATTTTGTTTTCATCGATGCCGACAAGCAGGGAAACATCCATTATGTCGAACAGGCGATCCGCCTTGGCAGATCGGGTACCACGGTCATTGTCGATAATGTCGTCCGCGAAGGTGCGATTGTCGATGAGGGCAATGACGATCCGAGGGTCATCGGGACGCGCAAACTGTTCGAGTATGTCTCAAGCCATCCGAAGCTGAATGCAACCGCAATCCAGACGGTTGGCAGCAAGGGTTGGGACGGTTTCCTGCTTGCGCGCGTGGCTTAAAGACCGCCGGCGAACGCCAGACTGAAGCGGTAATCGCCAGCGTCGATTTTCCCGTCTTTGGGACGTTCCGGGCGAACCGCTGTCAAAGTCATTACGCCGTCTGCAATCGGGGTTGGACCTTCGGTCGACAGGATGAATTCACGGGGGCCATCACCGCGCATCCACAACATCTTCACCCGCACCCGACCGGCCCAAACACATTGGGCACTCTTGAGACAGCGGCTATCTTCGATAACTGCGATCGGTTTCACAATTGGTCCATCGACGTACACGGCATCACCTATGCGGGAATTTGCCGGATCGCGCGAATGTGTGCCGGGGAAAGTGGCACAGCCGGCGAGCAGGGGAATGGCAATGAGCGACGGCAGGATACGCATTTGCATTTACAGCGATTTGCAGCTGCCGCTATGAACGCCGCATGACCAATATTGCTTGCCAACTCTATCTCATTTCCCCGCTTGAAGTCGGTGGTAACTTCCCCGCTTCGCTCGAAGCGGCTTTGTCTGCTGGGCCCGTTGCTGCATTCCAGTTTCGCGTGAAAGAAATAGACCAGCATGAAGCAGCACGCCTGGCCGCTCCACTTCAGGAAATCTGCGCGCGGCATGACGTCGCCTTCATCGTCAATGACAGTGTTTCGCTGGCAAAACGGATCAAGGCCGATGGTGTGCATCTGGGGCAGGATGACGGCGATCCGCGTGAGGCACGCGAGATATTGGGCCGCGATGCGCAAATTGGCGTCACCTGCCACAATAGCCGTCACCTGGCGATGGAGGCAGCCGAGGCCGGCGCTGACTATGTGGCCTTTGGTGCCTTTTTTCCGACGACAACCAAGGAAGTAAAACACCAGGCCGACTTGGAAACACTCGAAATGTGGTCGCAGTTCACCGAAGTGCCTTGTGTCGCAATTGGCGGTATCACGCCCGATAATGCCAAAATGGTGATCGATGCGGGGGCAGACTTCATCGCTGTCAGTGGCGCTGTCTGGAATCACCCTGAGGGACCGGCAGCAGCGGTGAAAGCTTTCAACGCGCTGCTTGCCTAATTGGCTGCATCCCGCTAAAGGCCGCCGCCAACGGCGCTAGCTGCGCCATGCTCTTTCCACCAGTAAAGCGAGTGAAGCGATGAAAATCAGCGGCGTTGATATCCGTCCGGGTAATATCCTAGAATATGAAAAGGGCATTTGGCGCGTTGCCAAGACCCAGCATACGCAGCCCGGCAAGGGCGGTGCGTTCATGCAGGTCGAAATGAAGAACCTGATCGACGGCCGCAAGACCAACGTCCGCTTCCGCAGCGCTGATACCGTGGAAAAGGTCCGGCTCGACACCAAGGAATATCAGTATCTCTACACCGATGGTGACAAGCTGGTGTTCATGGACAATGAAAATTACGAGCAGATCCTGCTCGACGTCGACATGCTCGGCGATGAAGTCGCTTTCCTGCAGGATGGCATGGAAGTGACCCTCGAACTTTATGACGAGCGCCCGATTTCGGTGCAGCTTCCCGACCAGATCGAAGCCACTATTGTTGAGGCTGACGCCGTGGTCAAAGGCCAGACGGCCTCATCGAGCTATAAGCCCGCGATCCTCGACAATGGCGTTCGCGTGATGGTGCCGCCGCACATTTCTTCGGGTACGCGCATCGTCGTCGATGTTTACGCCAAGGAATATGTCCGGAAGGCTGACTGATGCCTGCACTTAGCGGCCTGATGTCGGTCATGGAAAAGGCTGCCCGCAAGGCGGGTGGCCGGTTGCGCCGTGACTTTGGTGAGATTGAACATTTGCAGGTTTCCAAAAAAGGGCCTGCGGATTTCGTTTCAAAGGCGGACAAGAAGGCAGAAGACACAATCTTCCGCGATTTGGAAACCGCACGCCCCGATTGGGGCTTCCTGATGGAAGAAACCGGGGAGATTGCGGGCCGCGACGGCAAGCCGCGTTTCATCGTCGACCCGCTCGACGGCACCAGCAACTTTCTGCATGGCATCCCGCATTTTGCGATTTCGATCGCAGTGCAAGATCCGCATCCTGAGGGTAAGGGCTGGGGCGACGTTTTTGCAGCCCTTGTCTACAACCCGATTACCGACGAAAGCTTTTGGGCGGAAAAAGGCAAGGGTGCGTGGCTGGGCAATCGTCGCTTGCGCGTTTCCGCACGCCGTAACCTCAATGAAGCCCTGATTTCGACCGGGGTCCCCTATAAGGGCCATGGCGATATCGAAGAGTGGAGCAAGATCTACTCCGCTATTGCCCCCGAAGTTGCAGGTATCCGCCGTTTCGGCGCCGCCAGTCTCGATCTCGCATGGCTTGCTGCAGGGCGATACGATGGCTTTTGGGAAAGCGAGCTTTCGCCCTGGGATACAGCTGCGGGGTGCTTGCTGGTACGCGAAGCGGGCGGCTTTGTAACCGACTATCGCGGCCGTTCTCCGGCGATTGCCGACGTGCAGGTGCTGGCGGGTAACGACCAGTTGCATAGCCGTTTGCACAAGCTGCTGGTTGGCGCGCTTAAATAATCACAAAAACGGTGGAAAAAAGGCGCGTCCGCCCCTTGCGGCGGTGCACAATCGTCCCTAAAAGCGCGCCAAATTCAGGCCTGAAGCGAGTCCGTTTTGACCGATCTGTCGCAATATCTGCCGATCCTCCTTTTCCTGGTGATTGCACTGGGATTGTCGAGCCTTTTCGTGTTTCTGCCGATGGTGGTTTCGCGCCTTACTGGTGCGCACCAACCGACAGAGGCAAAGCTTGCCGAATATGAATGCGGCTTTCCCGCATTTGAGGATTCGCGCAGCCAGTTTGACGTTCGGTTTTACCTTGTCGCCATCCTGTTCATTATCTTCGATCTCGAAGCTGCCTTCCTTTTCCCTTGGGCGGTCAGCCTGGGTGACACCGGATGGGTCGGTTGGGGCACGATGATGCTGTTCCTATTCGAACTGGTGATCGGCTTCATTTACGCATGGAAAGTGGGAGCGCTGGAATGGGAGTGATCGCAACACCGCCGGCACCCGGCACTGCGCCCGACATGGATTTCTTCAAGGATCTGTCGAGCGAAGTTGAGGATAAGGGCTTTCTGGTCACCTCGACCGAAGACCTGTTCAACTGGGCCCGCACAGGTTCGCTCTGGTGGATGACCTTTGGCCTTGCCTGCTGCGCGGTCGAAATGATCCATGTGAACATGCCGCGCTATGACATGGAGCGTTTTGGCGTTGCCCCGCGCGCATCGCCGCGCCAATCGGACGTGATGATCGTGGCCGGTACGCTGTGCAACAAAATGGCCCCGGCGCTGCGCAAGGTTTACGACCAGATGTCGG
>JALREL010000030.1 GCA_023262005.1 Sphingorhabdus sp.
GCCGATCCTCGGCGAGCGCTTCCGAATTGCGCGCAGACAGTGGACCGAATCCACCGCCTCCCGGCGTCTGGAAGAGCACCTCGTCGCCGGGAGCCAATACGACTTCCGCACGGCTACGGTCCACGCGGCGGCCGTTGATCAGGACGAGGTTACGGTTTGAACCGAGACCACGAAGGTTGATGTTCGACTGACCGCCGTTGCCGGGGTTGTTCGAGGTGGTGGTACCAGCCGGGTTAACACCAGGCAGGGTGTTGAGGAAGGTGTCCAGCGTGACGTCTGCGTTTGCGACGGTCTGCTCACCGGTGACAACCGAAACCGGGCTGTTCGAGTCCAGGTTCGGACGCGCGATACGCGATCCGGTTACGATGATCGGCGTCGAATCTTCGGCAGCCGCTTCGTCTCCTGCATCCTGTGCGAAGACGGGGTTCGAGATCATGGCAAGACCGATCACCAGCGGTGCGGTCGTCGATTTCAAATTGCTAAGACGTGCTTTTTTCACGTGTCCAGCCCCTATATCTATAGGGCGCATCCAGCCGCCTGAGCAGCCGGAAACGCCGGTTCAATATCTCTAGATGACGAACCACACGGCAAAAATAGTCGTGCAGGCCCCTCCAGATTGCACTCAAATTGGAACAAAATTCCGGCGAGGGCAAAGAAAATGTCCGCTTTGTCCTGTGTTTATTACCGCCTGTCACTATTTTGCAACACAGGCAAATGTGGTGCAATCGAGTGCGAATCAGGGCTGGCTGGGCAGCAACGATAGCGGATCGACCCGCGCACTATTCCATTTCATGCCCCAATGGAGATGCGGTCCGCTGGCCCGTCCGGTCGCCCCAACCTTGCCGATCACTTCCCCCTGACGAACCACCTGACCCTCCTCAACCAGCAATTCGGAGCAATGCAGGAAGGCACTGTTGAGGCCCATGCCATGGTCGACCATCAGCAAATGGCCCTCGAGAGTGAAAGGATCCTTGGCAGCGAGCACAACCACGCCATCGGCAGGTGCGACAAAGGGGGTGCCGGTGGGCATCGCAATGTCGAGACCGCTATGATAGCTGCCCGGGGTGCCATTATAGACACGCTGGGCACCGAAACGACCGGAAATGCGTCCTTTCAGTGGCCATACAAAAGCCTGCCTCCAGCCATCGCTGGCAACCTTGATGGCGCGTGCTGCGTTTATACGGGCAAGTTCCGCTCCACGCCGCGCCTGGAATTCGGCGCTGGTCTTTGCCCCTCCCAGTGGATTGGCATTCACATGCTGGATATCCCAATTGCCGGGCCTGACCGCTATATAGCGTTCGAGGCTGCTGCCATCGGCGAACTGCGCGACGAGGCTGGCACTGTTTTCGGCATCGCGATCGAACCCGATCAGGAAAAATCCGTCTGCCGTCAGCGGGATGGCGTTGCCATTGAAAACAACCCCGACTGCATTTGCTGGCGCGCGCCCGATAACGGCCGCGCCCTGCACCGCCTCGCCCGCAAGCCAGAAATCGCTACGCGCATTACGCGCATTTTCAGGATCAGGGCTTTGCGAAACGGCTGTTGCAGGCTGCGTTGATGTGGTGGTGTGAGTCGGCGGTGAAGCTACAATGGATGGCGGGATTGCCGAGCAACTGGCGATCGATGCGACCGCGATCAGCAGCATCGAATTTTGCGATAAACCCATCCGGCCCGGCCTTCAGCCTTTCGACAAGGCGGCGCGAACGGAGATTTCAGCCGAAGCGTACGGCTCCTGCTTGGCAACGCTCCAATAGCGGAGTTCATCGAGGTCGATCTTTTCGCCGCTGACCGCGCAGACAACATGGTCACCGCTTGAAAGCATGCGGAAACCGTTGGCCATATAGTGCAGCTTCGCCTGCTTGTTTCGATTCATCATCAGCATCTGCCCGATATGGTCCATTTTCACGGATTCGGCAATCGCCACGGCAATGTTACATTTTCAGCCAATATTATGTGGTGCGCTGGCGTCTATTTGCGTTATTTTCCCGCAGTGGGCAAAAACAGGGTCAGTACGATAGAGAAACTGTCGGCTGCGCAGGTGGAAACCTTGCGGCACGTCTATGCGCACCAGAATTCAAAGGAGATTGCGCGGTTGATGGGTGTTTCACCCCATACGGTCGATGCGCGCATAAAGGCCGCCATCCGGATATTGGGGGTTTCAACACGCATCGAGGCGGCAAGGGTCGTGAATGATGCCAGCGACCGCTCCACATACCAGCCATTGGTATACCAACCCCCGGAACTGGCAAACCCGAAGCAAGCAGCAGAAGCAGGGCAAGCCCCAGGTGCAGAGCGGCAGCCCGGCATTTTCAGCATAGGCTATCCGTTTCCAACCAAGGGTCGGCCATTCAACACGCATGGCCGGAGGGAGCGGATCTTATGGCCGATACTGATTGCCTTTGGCACGATCATGGCATTCGCCGCCCTCTACACCGTCCTGCTCGGTCTGGGGGCAATGCTCGCCTGACCGGGTCTTTACAGTCGGCCCAAGTCCGACAATCCAGCCTTGTAGGGAGTATCGCATGCTCAAAGATCGTATCGCCGCAGCCCAACGGATCACCACCGAACTGCACGAAGCCGAATTCGCCATCGACGAAGCCATCGTCAAGCTCGCCCGCCTTGCCGCCACTTTGCCCACGGCGCGGATAGAAACCCGCATGTCGGCAATTGTCGGCCAGGAAGCGGTCGCCAAGGTGACGCAAGCGGTGGCCGCTGCTGGCCATGTCCGCCAGATGATCGCCGAAGCGCATGAGGCCTTGGGCGAAACGCAAAAGCAGGTTGGCCTTGGCGCGCGGATGTTTGGTGCAGGGCTTAACAAACCGCCCGCAGCCAGCCGCAATGTTCCTGCTCCGCAAAACCAGAATTTGGTTGGAGACGCCGGGCCCGAAGCAGCGGTGGCAGTCGGTTGATTTGAACCAAACCACGAGGCGCAGGGGCGATGGACCATAAACTGATATATTACATCGTCCTTGCTGCCACCGTGGCCGCCGCTTTCTGGAAAGGCGCACGCAGCGAAAAATGGGGCGCGGTAACAGCGCTCGCAGGATCGATTGCATCGACAGCCACCGCTCTAAACGCCAATTGGAGCGGGCTGATCGTCCAGCTCCTGTTGGTTGACCTGATGGTGCTGGCAAGCTTCTGGTGGCTTGCACTCAACAGTAGCCGCTTCTGGCCATATTGGGTCACGGGGTGGCAATTGGTTGCCGTGCTTGTGCATTTGCAACGCGCATTGTTCGCAGACATCCTGCCCGAACCCTATGCGCTGATGACGATGTACCTTGCTTACCCGACGCTGCTGCTCATCCTCTACGCATCGATGAAGCATATCCGGCAAGACCGCTCCTCTGCTTGCTGAAACGCGTCTCTGCGCATTTCCAATTGCCGCAAATTGCAGACTGAAAGGATCGCCTGCCATGCCGGCATTCAAAGGTCGCGCCATAATCTATCCCGGCTTGCTGATCGCCGGATGGATCGTCGGGCGCAGCATCAGCCTCTCCGCCACGCCCGCCGCCCCTTCGGCTGGCGACACACCCGAAGGCTTGGCAGTGCAGGGCCTGAGCAAAGCTGCTGCCCCATCAAGCTCTGCTTGCCCCCTGCCATTTCCTATCTGGGAGAGATCTTATCAAGCAGGCGAAGTGCGCCCAGTAGTGCGGGGTACACATTTCGCACGCGGCAGGCCACCGCTTGTGGTGCCAATGCTGGGTACGGCGAGCAAAGAAACAGCGTATTTGGACGTCCAGCGCAATTTCAACTTGGGCGAGATGGGCCCGGCAATGTCAACGGACTACTTCGCATCCACCTCCGAACCGGCTCGTGCCCTGTCTAACGAACCCGCAATGGTCGGCGCCAAAGCGAAACGACTGCAGGTCTACGGTTATAGCTTTTGGCGACAGGGCACCGCGCCTGCTTCATTGGCACCCAATGCGCAATATGGCGGCAGCCAATATGGTACGGTCGTGACCTGGGATGCCTTTGGTACGGCGGGTAAAGGCCCGGCTTTACTGCTGCGAGGTTCGGACACTCCCGATGGGCAACAGCGCGAAGTCGCAATAGGTGCACGGTGGCAACCCTCGCGCCACGTGCCACTTTCGCTTTCGCTGGAACGGCGTTTCAGGGTGAATTCACCCGACAGTTTTGCAGCCTATGTTGCAGGCGGGGCTGACCAAGTGCCAATCGTTGGCCGGCTGGCGCTCGATGCCTATGGGCAGGCGGGCTATTCGCTGGGCGGGCAGTCGAGCCCCTTTGTCGACGCGCAGGCACGGCTGCAAAATCCCTTGGCCAAGCCGCTTGGCATTCCAATACGGATAGGGGCGGGCGCCTGGGTCGGCGGGCAAAAAGGCGCGTTTCGCGGTGATCTCGGGCCAACAGTTTCGGCCGACATCGACGCACGCCTCACCAAATTCACCCTGCAGCTCGATTGGCGGAAAAGGGTGGTCGGAAATGCAGCCCCTGATGATGGATTGGCGCTGACCGTTTCGACCGGTTTTTAACCCTGCGTGCGTCCACGTTCGATAACCGCCATGCGGCGCGCCTCAACCTCGTCGGCGCTGACGCGGCGATTGGCGGCGGTTGAAACCCGCGCCTCATGCGCCATCGCTTCGCCAAAGGGCAATGCATAGCCATCATCGATGATCCGCTTATAGGTTTGCACCATCGCAGGATCGACCGTCGCAATGTCACGCGCCAACGCCTTGGCGTGCGTCATCAATTCATTTGCAGGCACAACGGAATTGACCAGCCCCCATGCGCAGGCGGTTTCAGCGTCAAGGAAGTTGCCGCTGAACGACAATTGCTTAGCGCGCGAAATGCCGATCATACGCGACAGTTTTTGGGAGAGCCCCCAGCCGGGCATGATGCCGACGCGGGCATGCGTATCGGCAAAGCGGGCGTTAGTGGAGGCGATCAGGATGTCGCAGGCAATAGCAACCTCGAACCCCCCGGTGATGGCAACGCCATTGATCGCTCCGATAACCGGCTTGCGGCAAATCTCGATCGCCTTGACCGGATTTTCATCGGCGCTTTCGGCATTCGCCGCGCCCAGATTGCTGGTGTCCGATCCCAATTCTTTGAGGTCGAGGCCTGCGGTAAAAGCGCGTTCGCCGGCACCAGTCAGGATGACGCAGCGGACACTGTCATCGGCATCCACAGCACGCATCGCTTTGGCCAATTCGCTTCGCAGCGCGCGCGACAAGGCATTCATTGCCTCAGGACGGTTGAGGGTGACGATGGCGATGCCATCTTCGATTTCTGTTGTTACAAGTGCCATCCGGGCTGGTTAGCTGCAGCTTAGCCGCCCGGCAAGCCTGCTTAACCTGGCAACTGGAACCGCACCCGGCTGCGCCACCAAGACGCAATCGGCTGGCCTGCGGCATCGAGCGCTGGAAGGAAGGAGGCGCGACTCATAAGCGACTGGCACACCGCATCGTCAAATTCCTTGGGGCGTGTTGTTGCCTGGATTTTGCATCCGCTTGGTTTGCCATCTGCACCGACGCTCATACGGAAATCGACAAGAGCAGGCTGCCCGGCTTGTAGCATCTTTATCGGATAGTCAGACGAAACCACCCATTTTCCCGGATTGTCCGTTGGTGTCGCCTTACGCGACAATGTCTTATGCTTTTCGATGTCAACGCCCCAGCTCGAAACCAGATCATCGACGCATTTGTCCAGCGCGGCGAAGCCCGATTTCAATGAACCGGTTTCAAGCTGCACCGGCCTGCGGAGCGGTTTTCCCAGTTCCATATAGCGGATTGCTGCATAGCGATCAGGCGCTATCGGCGCGAGATCGATCCATGGATCGCCGCGCCTTTTGGCTCTGATAGCTGCCTCTTCCGATGCGGTTGGGCCTGCGATGCGGATATCCCCGCCAAACACCAGGGCACTAGTGCCGGCCAGGCTGCCATTTAGAAAGAATAGCGGCTGGGGCATTTCAGCCGGGCCGAATCGAACCGTAATCTCGGCTTGCGGCACATCCGTTTTGACCGCGTCGCCGGCAATCACCATGCGGAAGCTTTCGCCGGGTCCATATTTGTCGAAAAACAGTGTTACTTTGGAGGTGCCGTCACCGAACTCGCGCGCGAGGCGGCATCTTTCATCTGCATAATCGAGATGCCATTTCGACGTTGGCACGAGTTTTAGCGGCTCAGACGCAGCCTGAACATCATTCGATGCGGCTCCTAATACCAATGCTGCGCATATGATTGCCCGGAACATATTAGCGGAAAATCGACGCACCAGAAACTCCCCCCGATCGAAAACAGAATGAGATTATCGCCCGACAACAGCTGTTGGCAACGGTTTTGGCCTGTAAAATTTCCAACAAAAAAGGCGGCGCAGTGGCCGCCTTTTTCTCAATCTGTGCGTAAGACGCCTTACAGCTTGCCGGTAAGTTCCGGCACGACATTGAAGAGATCGCCGACAAGGCCGATGTCCGCGACCTGGAAGATCGGAGCGTCTTCATCCTTGTTGATCGCGATGATCGTCTTGGAATCCTTCATGCCCGCCAAGTGCTGGATCGCGCCGGAAATACCGACCGCGATATAGACTTCGGGAGCAACGATCTTGCCAGTCTGGCCGACCTGATAGTCGTTGGGCACATAGCCAGCGTCAACAGCAGCGCGCGAAGCGCCGACAGCCGCGCCCAGCTTGTCTGCCAGCGGGAAGATAGTGGCTTCGAAGGTCGGCCCGTCCTTAAGCGCGCGACCACCCGAAACGATGATCTTGGCGCTGGTCAGTTCAGGGCGCTCGAGCTTGACGATTTCCGCACCGACAAAGCTGGAGGTGCCGGCATCGCCGGGGCCCGAAACCGCTTCGACAGCAGCGCTACCACCCGTTGCTTCCGCCTTAGCAAAGGCGGTGCCGCGAACCGTGATCACCTTCTTCGCATCCGACGACTGCACGGTTGCAATGGCGTTACCGGCATAGATCGGGCGGGTGAAGGTGTCGGCGCTTTCAACCGACAGGATGTCGCTGATCTGCATCACGTCGAGCTGCGCAGCAACGCGCGGAGCAATATTCTTGCCATGCGCAGTTGCCGGGAACAGCACGGCATCGTGATGACCCATCAGGTCTGCCACCAAGGGCGCGACATTTTCGGCGAGCTGGTTTGCATAAGCAACATTGTCAGCGACGTGGACTTTGGAAACGCCTGCGATCTTGGCTGCCGCATCGGCAACTGCACCGCAATTGTGGCCGGCAACCAGTGCATGGACTTCGCCAAGCTGCGAAGCGGCGGTCACAACGGCCAGCGTCGCATCCTTCATCGAGGCATTGTCATGTTCGACATAAACGAGCGTCTTCATCCTGCGACTCCCATTTCCTTGAGCTTGGCAACAAGCGCATCAACATCTGCAACCTTGATACCGGCGCTGCGCACCGGCGGTTCAGCGACCTTGAGCGTCTTAAGGCGCGGGCTGACATCGACGCCATAATCGGCGGGGGTCTTCTGCGCGAGCGGCTTGGACTTCGCCTTCATGATGTTCGGCAGCGATGCATAACGCGGCTCGTTCAGGCGCAGGTCGGTAGTGACGATCGCTGGGGTCTTCAGGCTGACGGTTTCAAGGCCGCCATCGACTTCGCGGGTCACTTCAACTGCTTCGCCCTTGACTTCGACCTTAGAAGCGAAGGTGCCCTGCGGACGGCCGGTGAGCGCAGCCAGCATCTGGCCGGTCTGGTTCGAATCGTCGTCAATCGCCTGCTTGCCGAGGATCACAAGGCCGGGGGCCTCTTCTTCAACGATCTTGGCGAGGATCTTGGCAACGCCGAGCGGTTCGACATCTTCGGCAACCACGAGGATCGCACGGTCCGCACCCATGGCGAGCGCGGTGCGCAGCGTTTCCTGCGCCTTGTCGGGGCCGATCGAGACTGCAACGATTTCGGTCGCCGCGCCCTTTTCCTTCAGACGGATCGCTTCTTCGACAGCGATTTCGTCAAAGGGGTTCATCGACATTTTGACGTTCGACAGATCCACACCCGTGCCATCCGGCTTTACGCGGGGTTTCACATTATAGTCGATCACCCGTTTAACGGGGACGAGGATCTTCATGGGTCTCTCCCTTTCCAAACCGACTCAACTTACGGGGCAGGATAGCCCCAAAAACTGGCGCCCTATGCATGACGTTTACGTTAACGTCAAGCGGCAGTCTCTCTCCTCTCTCCCAAAGGACAGAGGACTCAAAATCAGGCTGCGCGCACCTCGGCCACAATCTTCTTCGCGGCATCGCCCAGATCGTTCGCGGGAACGATGGGAAGGCCGCTGTTCGCGAGGATATCCTTGCCCTGCTGCACATTGGTGCCTTCGAGGCGAACGACGAGCGGAACCGAGAGGTTCACTTCCTTCGCCGCGGCGACGATACCTTCAGCGATGATGTCGCATTTCATGATG
>JALREL010000044.1 GCA_023262005.1 Sphingorhabdus sp.
CGCGTAAGTTATTCGGCAACGCTTGTTGCCCGCAAGGCGGGTGCACAGAAGGCAAAATCGGGAAGGAAGGTGGTGAGCCCTGCTGGATTCGAACCAGCGACCTACTGATTAAAAGTCAGTTGCTCTACCGACTGAGCTAAGGGCCCATCGCGGCGCGGACAGTCCGGCGCACTCAGGAGCGCTCCCCCTAATGTGCTGCTTGGCGGCGGTCAAGCGGCTTGGGGCGGTTCAGGCGATGAAAAAGTTGGTGCAAAGTCTGGTTGTTGATCGGATCGCGCCAATGCCCGGCGATTTCGACTGCTGGGCCAAGCACGAACGCCCGTTCCCGAAATGAAATATGCGGAATGGCCAAAGGCGGGATTGCCGATTCCCATATCCCGCCAGACCACAGGATGATGTCGAGGTCGAGCGGCCGGGCCCGCCAACGCTGTCCCAATCGGTCACGTCCAAAATGCTGTTCGATCATGAGCAGGCGTTTCAACAGCTCGTCTGGTTCAAGTGCGGTTGCGATTATCGCCGCTGCATTGGCATATTTGCGGTGCGACGGGCCCAATGGCAGAGAATCGATGATCCGTGACTGTGCGAAGACATCGATATCTTCCATTTCCAGCGCTTCAATAGCCTGCTCAAGGATCGATCGCGGTCTTCCCGCCAGCGCGTGCGACTGGTTTGATCCCAGTGCAATCAGGTAGAGATGCTGGCTCAGAGGTCTTCCACCAATCTTCCGTATAGTTGCGGTCGGCGATCGCGGAAAAAACCCATGCTGGCACGATGCAGGCGTGCCTGATCAAGGTCGAAACTGGCAACCAACGTTCCAGTTTCGCTGTCATCCAGGTCGCAGACGATATCGCCCCATTCATTGGCAATGAAACTGGTGCCATAGAAATTTTGGGCAGGGCCGCCATGGTCATCTTCGCTGCCGACGCGGTTCGCCGCGATAACAGGCATGCAGTTTGACACCGCATGGCCGACCATCGCCCGTCGCCACATATGACGGGTGTCAAGCGTGTCGTCCTGCGGCTCTGCACCTATTGCCGTTGGATAAAACAGCATCTCGGCGCCCATCAGGGCCATGGCGCGCGCGCATTCCGGATACCATTGATCCCAGCAGATGCCGACGCCTATGCGTGTGCCGAAAACGTCCCAGACCTTGAAACCGCTATTGCCCGGACGGAAATAATATTTCTCCTGATAGCCGGGGCCATCCGGAATGTGGCTTTTGCGATAGGTGCCAAGGATTTCACCTTCGGCATTGATCATCGCCATTGTGTTATAGAAATGCGAACCTTCGCGTTCAAAAAAGCTGGTCGGTATCGCGACTTTCAGCTTTTTGGCCAGCTTTGCCATCGCATTTACCGAGGGATGCTCAAGCGTAGGGCGGGCAAGCGCAAAATGCGCTTCTTCCTGCGTCTTGCAGAAATAGGGGCCGGAAAACAGCTCAGGCGGAAGGATGATTTGCGCGCCATCATTCGCCGCCGCTTCAATCAATTCGGAAACAGCTTCGATATTCTCCGTCTCGCTGCCGTGTAGCGGCAATTGAAGTGCGGCGACGGTGATGGCGCGCGTGGTCATGCGTATTATGGCCGTTTCTTGAAGAGCAACGTCATGCGATCACTCTCGCCAATAGCCTCATACTTGGCTTTGTCGACCTCTTTCAGGCGCAACGCAGGCGGCAAAGTCCAGACACCATCGGGATAGTCTGCGGTGTCTTTCGGATTGGCGTTGATCTCGCTTTTGGCGACCAATTCGAAGCCGTTCACTTCCATGAACTTGATGACGTCGGCTTCGCGCAGATAGCCTTTGCTGCCGTCGGCATAGCTATAAGGCGCATCGGCTTTTGCACGGTGCTGTTCGATGCCTAGCAGGCCATCATCCTTCAGTAAGTCACGCAGACGCTTGATTTCCTGATCCGCCATGTTCCAGCGCATCAGATTGTGCATCATGCGCATCACGATAATGCGGTCAAAGGTGCCTTTTGAACCTTCTGGAGCTGCGTCAAGGGTGAACCCGCGATAATCGCTGGCTGGGCGTCCGGTTACTTTCGCCACATCGTCTGCGAATGAGGCTGCACCTGCCTTCACGCGTTCGCGTGTGGCGTCGTCGGCGAAAACGGTGGTGCTGAAATAGATGCCGTTGAACTTGCCCGGCTCCATATAACGACCCAGAATGCGCGAAATCCATTCGCCTCCGGGGGCATATTCACCGACGACATTATCGGGATGAATGCGGAAAAACTGGAAGGTTTCGGCAGGATGGCGATACTTGTCGCGCTTGCTGTCTTCGGCGCGCGACGGATCGGCGAGTATCTTGGCCATCTTTTCGTTATGCTGTTTGTGCAGCGCTTCATGCGCTGCATCATGATGGCCATGATGTTGTGCGAAAGCAGGCATCGACGCAGCAGCGACGGCGAGCGAGAGAAAAAGCTTCATTTTCATCGGGGGGCTCTCCTGTTTTTATACTGAACGCCTTATGCGCCAGCTTTGTTTACAAGGGAATACAGTCAATTTGGCACTTGTTGGCTGGAGCAGTGGAAACTGCCGCCACCGGTAAGCACCGCATCGGCCAGAATGCCGACGATTTTGCGGCCCGGGAACAAGCATTCCAGAGCTGCGAGCGCCTCCTCATCATAGCGAGATCCATAGATTGGAACCACAACGGCAGCGTTGCCGATGTAGAAGTTCATATAGCTCGCGGGGACAGCTTCCCCATCCTGCTCAAAGCGGCCGA
This sequence comes from Sphingorhabdus sp., assembly GCA_023262005.1. Lineage (GTDB taxonomy): Bacteria > Pseudomonadota > Alphaproteobacteria > Sphingomonadales > Sphingomonadaceae > Sphingorhabdus_B > Sphingorhabdus_B buctiana. The sequence goes on from JALREL010000044.1 coordinate 2,728, forward strand.
CCGAGGGTAGGGTGGTTACCCGACAACCAAATTCTTCTGCCCGGGCCCGCGCATCGGCATAAACTCCGGCATTGGGATCGTCTGCATCCCGTGCCTCCGGGATTACCAGATGGCCAGGCCCGACAAAGCGGGCGAGGTTGTCGACATGTCCATCGGTATGGTCGTTGGCAAGCCCATCGCCCAGCCACAACAGCCGTTCCACGCCGAGATCGCGGGCGAGGCGTTGCTCTATCGCGCTGCGGTCAAGGGCAGGGTTGCGATTGGGGTTGAGCAGGCAATCAACCGTCGTCACCGCAAGTCCTTCGCCATCGACATCGATTGAACCGCCTTCCAGCACCCAGTCGCAGTCGGAGACAGCAAAGCCGCTGGCTTCGGCAAGCTCACGCCCGATCGTCTGGTCGCCCTCATAATCAAAGCGGTTGCCCCATCCGTTGAAGCCGAAATTGCGGGCAATGCGGGCAGGACCAGTGCCGACGATGATGCATCCGGTATCGCGCAGCCAGACATCCCCGATCAGCCGGTCTTCGACGATGACCGCCGCTTCGCAAAGATCGCGGGCGCGTGCTGTGGCTGCTGCGCCCTTGGCAATCAGGTGGACGGTTTCTCCCCGTCCACCATCAAGTACGGCATTGGCGAATGCGGCGATCTGCTCCTGAGCTTTGGCCAAGGGTTCACCCCAAGCCTGCGCATCGGAGGGAAAGCCGATCCAGACGCGTTCGTGCGGTGCCCATTCGGGCAGCATTCGAATTGCCATGACCGGTTTACTTTGCAGCCCGGCTCTTGTCGCGAATGGCTCGGAACTCGTCACCCTCGACCCAGTTCGGCCAAGCCGTGGTCATCGCAAGCATCCGGCCAACGCGGTAATAGAGACGCAAGTCAGCCATGACGCCTGACCAGTCCCAGCTTTCGTCAAATTCATCACCGGGCGCGTGATAGCGGTTCTCTTCATAATCCTTGGCGGCCTTTTCAGCTGCTTCCTTGCCGCCATTCACCAGATCGTCCCCGCCTTCGAAATAGACCATCGGTACGCCCAGCTTGGCAAAGCTGAAATGGTCAGAACGATAATAGAAGCCCTTTTCCGGAGTTGGCTCACGATCGGGGGTGCGGCCCTCAATCTTTGCGGCTGCGTTCAAATAGCTGTCGAGGTCAGACTTGCCCATTCCGATCACGGTGAGGTTCTTGGCCGGGCCAGTCATTGAAAAGGCATCCATGTTCACACCGCCAACGGTCTTGGCGAGTGGGTAGATCGGGTTTTCGGCGTAATATTTTGAACCAAGCAGGCCGGATTCCTCTGCGGTTACCGCAAGAAAAACGATGCTGCGATCGGGTGCGCCGGCTTTCTTGTGCGCCTCGGCAAGTGCGACAAGGGCTGCGGTGCCAGTGGCGTTGTCGACTGCGCCATTGCAGATGTCGTCGCCGTCAACCGGTGTGCAGCGGCCCAGATGGTCCCAATGCGCGGTATAGAGGACATATTCGTCTGGCCGCTTGGCACCTTTCAAGACGCCCACAATGTTGCGGCTATTCTTCTTCGAGATTGCATTTTCAAAGCTCACACCCGCTTTGAGGTTGAGCGGCAATGCCTTGAAGCCTTTCTTCTTTGCTGCGGCCATCGCCTTTGCAAGGTCTTGTCCGCCAGCAGCCATGATCTGCGCAGCAACGTCTTTCTGCACCCAGCCATTGGCTTTTGTCTGGTCAGCACCGCCATTTTTCGATTGGGCAAGGAATTGTGGGCCGGTCCAGCTCGAGTTTACCACATTCCAGCCATAGGCTGCGGGTGCGGTATCGTGGACGATGAGTGCAGCTGCTGCGCCCTGGCGGGCTGCCTCCTCAAACTTGTAGGTCCAGCGGCCATAATAGGTCATCGCCTTGCCGCCGAAGGGGCCTTCCAGACCCGGGGTGTCGAAATCGGGATCGTTGACGAGGATGAGGACCGTCTTGCCCTTCACATCCACGCCGGCATAATCGTTCCAGCTCTTTTCAGGGGCGTTGATACCGTAGCCGACAAACACGACGTCGCTATCCTTGATGTCTATCTTGGCTTGCTCCTGATAGGTGCCGGCGACAAACTGGTCGCCATTGGCAAAGCTCATGGCTTTGCCATCCTTGCCAGTGATGGTCAGCGGAGTGAAATTCTTCGCAGCGATTTCAACGAGGGGGACGTCCTGTGTCCAGCCGCCGTCTTTTGTGCTGGAGGGGTTGCCCGGTTCAAGGCCAGCCGCCTTGAATTTTTCGATCATCAGCGCGACGGTTTTCTCTTCGCCTGCCGATCCCGGCGCACGTCCTTCATATTCGTCGGAAGACAAAATGCGCGTGACATCTTTCATCGTTGCTTCCGAAAGGTCGGGCACGCTGACTTCGGGCATTTCAGCCACATCGGCTCCGTCGATTTTCTTGCAGCCCGAAAGGGCGAGCGCAGTAACAAGGGCAAGCGTCAACAGGCGCATGATATTCTCCAATATTGATTGACCGCGCTTCTGCCAGACAGCGCGCGGCGGCTCAAACGAAAAAGGGCGGCTCCCAATTCAGGAACCGCCCCCAAATTCATGCGTTATGGCGCTCAGAACTTCAGGCCGATACCGACACCGGCAACGTTGGCATCGGTGCCGTCGTAAAAGTAACGACGATATTCAACCTTGCCATAGACTTTGTCGGTGAAGCTGTGCTGATAGCCTGCGCCAGCGTTGAATTCATCGCCATCGGCGACGTCATAGGCTGCGGCAACATAGAGCTTGCCTTTTTCGCCAACTTTGGCGCCCAGGCGTCCGCCGACATTGACGAGGTCCGCGCCTTCGAAGTCGGTGTCGTACGAAACTTCAGGGCCGGCAAATACGGTTTCGCCAAGATCAAAGTCATATCCGGCAGCAACACCGCCGATAAAGTCTTCGGCACCGCCGCCCCATGCAATACCCGCACGGCCTTCGACGCGGCCTTCACCGGCAGCCATGGCCGGGGTTGCGATAACGGCAGCAGCAGCTGCGGCGAGAACGATAAGCTTTTTCATTTTTTATGTCCTTGATTTAAGGGAGATAAACCACCTGAGTGGCTGTCCCTGATCTAGGAAGGCAAAGCTTGCTCGAAAATGAATGTTATGCGGAATTGTAATTAATAGACCAAAAAATGTTGTAATATTGCCACAGAATCGACGCTCTATTCGACGAACGGCCATCGGCCGGAGACAAAAAAAGAGCGGCCGAAGCCGCTCTTTCGAACATTTGCGATGGACCGCTGATTAACGCGAATAGAATTCGACGACCAGATTGGGTTCCATCTTCACCGGATAAGGCACTTCGTCCAGCGTCGGGACGCGGGTGAAGGTCACCTTGTCGTTGCCATCGGTGCTGACATAATCAGGGATGTCGCGCTCGGGCAGGCTCTGTGCTTCGATAACGAGCGCCATTTCCTTGGCCTTGTTGCCGAGGCTGACGACGTCACCGGGCTGGATCAGGCGGCTGGCGATGTTGCACTTCACGCCGTTGACGCGGATGTGGCCGTGGCTGACGATCTGGCGGGCAGCGAAGATGGTCGGTGCAAACTTGGCACGATAAACGACCATGTCGAGGCGGCGCTCAAGC
>JALREL010000062.1 GCA_023262005.1 Sphingorhabdus sp.
GCCGTGCGATGCGCCATGCGCATCTTCTCGGCGCGAAAGAGCCTTTGATGCACCGTCTGGTCGGCAGCCTTGCGGCCGAGATGGGCGCTGCCTATCCCGAATTGCTGCGCGCGCAGCCGTTGATCGAAGCGACGCTGAAACAGGAAGAAACGCAGTTCCGCCGCACGCTCGACAAGGGCCTCAAGTTGCTTGACGAGGCAACCGCAAAAATGGGGCAGGGCGATATCCTACCTGGCGAAACCGCGTTCAAGCTCTACGATACATATGGCTTCCCCTATGACCTGACCGAAGACGCATTGCGCGCGCAGGGTTTTGGCATCGACCGCGAAGGTTTCGATGCGGAAATGGCGCAGCAGAAAGAACGCGCCCGTGCAGCCTGGAAGGGTTCGGGTGCCAAGGCTTCGGACGAAGTCTGGTTCGATATTGCCGAACGCGTCGGGTCGACCGAATTTACCGGCTACACCGCCAGCGAAGGCGAAGGGCAGGTGATGGCGCTGGTCAAGGATGGCGCTGAAGTGCAATCCGCCAAGGCAGGCGATAGCGTAACCCTGATCACCAACCAGACGCCATTTTATGGTGAAAGCGGTGGCCAGATGGGCGATGCGGGCAGCATTTCCAGCCTTTCCGGTTTTGCAGCGACGGTCAACGACACGTCGAAACCGCTCGGTCGCCTGCACGCGCACCAGCTTACCGTTGATGCCGGTGAAGTGAAGGTGGGCGACGTCGTCCAGCTCAAGATCGATACCGCGCGTCGGGATGCTCTGCGATCAAACCATAGCGCCACGCACTTGCTGCATGCCGCATTGCGTAACCGCCTTGGCGGCCATGTGACGCAGAAGGGCAGCCTTGTGGCACCCGATCGCCTGCGTTTCGACTTCTCGCACAACCAGGCGGTGTCGCCCGAGGAAATTGCGGATATCGAAGCGGAAGTGAACGCGCAGATTCGCCGTAACACCGCAGTGACCACGCGCCTGATGGCCCCCGATGAGGCAGTGGCGGCAGGCGCACTCGCACTCTTTGGCGAGAAATATGGCGATGAAGTCCGCGTTCTTAGCATGGGTGACACCGGCGGTGCCAATTATTCAGTTGAGCTTTGCGGCGGTACCCACGTCAACGCGCTTGGCGACATTGCCTTGATGACGATCGTCTCCGAAGGTGCGGTGGCAAGTGGTATCCGCCGCATCGAAGCATTGACTGGTGAAGCCGCGCGGCAGCATCTGGCGCGTCGCGAAGGTCAGTTGAAGGATGTCGCATCGCTGCTGAAAACTGCGCCCGATGAAGTGGCTGCGCGTGTTGAAACGCTGCTCGCGGAACGCCGCGCGCTCGAAAAAGAACTGTCCGATACCAAGACCAAGCTGGCGCTTTCCGGGGGCTCAGGTCCCAAGGCCGAAGCCGAGATGGTCGGCGATACCAACTTCATGGGTCAGGTGATCCCCGGTATCGAGCCCAAGGCGCTGCGTGGCTTGGCCGATGAGCAGATGAAGGCGCTCGGGGGCGGCGTGGTTGCAATCATTGCTGCGAATGAAAACGCGAACACTGTTGTCGTTGCTGTGTCGCAGGATCTGGTCGGTAAATTCTCTGCCCCTGATCTCGTTCGTGCGGCAACAGCGGCGATGGGCGGGCAGGGTGGCGGCGGCCGTCCGGAAATGGCCCAAGGCGGAGGCCCTGCCGGTAGCGATCAGGCGCAGGCAGGCATCGATGCGATCAAGGCTGCGCTGGCTGGTTAAGCCGAGAGCGCAGCTTTAATCGCGGGGCTTCCTCCAACTCGGCGCCTTCCTTGATGGCGCGGCGGAACTCGTCGCGCTTTTCATGGATTGACGCGATAACAGGCCCCATTGCCACGCCCAGGTCCACCAATACCGCCTCTGAAAGCTGCAACGAGCTTTCGAGTGTTTCCGGAACTGCGTCGGTTGCACCCGCCAGATAGAGTTCAGCTGCATGCTCTGCATCGCGCGCGCGCGCGACTATCGTCAGGTCAGCGAATTGCGCGCGGATCCGCTTGGTCACTTTAGCCGCAAGCACCGGATCGTTCATCGTCAGCACGAGGCCTTTGGCGGTTTCGAGGTTCAAGCGATTCAAGGTGTGGGCTTTAGCTACATCGCCGAAAATCACATTATAGCCTTCGCGCCGCGCGGCGATGACGGCATCGACGTTGTTTTCCACTGCAAGATAGGGCTGGTTATGCGTGGTGAGCATATCGGCAACCAAAATGCCGACGCGGCCAAAGCCTATCAATATCGTGCGCGGCTCACCCGTATTACCGATATCCTCCTCCAGCGCCAATCCGGTGGATCGCACTTCGATGCGGCGTGCCATATCGTGCCCGATACGCGCCAATATCGGCGTGATCATCAATCCGATTGCTGTTGTTACCTGCCAGAATTTGGCGGTTTCCGGATCGATAATCTGGGCCGCACTGGCCGCGCCCAATACAATAAGCGTCGTCTCGGATGGGCTGGCCATCAGCAGGCCGGTCTCCGTCGCAACGCCAGGACGTGCGCCGGCAAATTTCAGCAAGCCGCTGACCACTATTGCATTGGCGAGCAAGGCTACAACTACCGCGGCCGCCAGTTTATCCCAATTGGTGATGATGAAGCCGATGTCGATCTGCATGCCGATGCTGATCAGGAAGACACCCAGTGCCAGCCCTTTGAACGGCTCGACCACGGTTTCCACCTCGCCCCGATAGTCGGTTTCCGCAATCAGCAGGCCCGCGATCAGCGCGCCGACGATCGGTGACAATCCGACCGCAGCGGTCGCAAGGCTCGAAAGGATGACGACAAGCAAGGTCGCCGAGATGAACAGTTCGGGACTCTTTGTGCGCGCGGCCTGCCCGAACAAGGGCGGCAGCAGGAAACGGCCCGCGATTAGCATGACGATAATGACGGCAAGCCCCTGCCACATCACCGTGAACAGGCCATCCCATCCGCTGCCACTGGCGGCTTGCGGTCCGAGTACACCCAGTACGAAAATGATCGGAACGATGGCGAGGTCTTCGAACAGCAGCATTGCAAATGCTGACCGACCTACAGATGATGTTGTACCCGCTATCGGTAGAACAAGTGCAGTTGAAGACAATGAAAGGGCGAGGCCTAGACCTATCGCTTGGACAGGGCTGTAGCCGACTGCATATAGCGCACCGCCGATGAGGATGGCGCCTCCAAACAGTTCGGCTGCACCAAGCCCGAATACTTGCCTGCGCATGCGCCATAATCGGCGAAATGACAGCTCCAGCCCGATGCCGAAAAGCAACAGGATGATGCCGAATTCGCCGATGAGGGCAATATCTTCGGTATCGGAAATGGTGATCCAGCGAAGCCACGGTATCTGGTCGGCCAATGCACCGAGCCCCATGGGGCCGACGAGGACGCCCACCAGCAGGAAACCGATGATAGGCGTGATACGCAAACGCGCAAAAGCCGGGATAACAATCCCGGCGGCGCCCAAGATGATGAGCGTGTTATTGAGTCCTTCGGTATGTAACTCGGCGGCCATGCTCCCTTCTTAAGGGGAGCAAGCCGCCGATGTCAGCAACTTACTGCCAACTGCCCATTTTTTGTTCGAGATTGGCGCGAACCGCTTCGAAGAACTGCTCGGTCGTCATCCATGCCTGGTCCGGACCGATCAGGATCGCAAGGTCCTTGGTCATGGCGCCATTTTCAACCGTCTCGATGCAGACCTGCTCAAGCGTTTCGGCGAAGCGGGTGACTTCGGGCGTGTCGTCGAACTTGCCGCGATATTTCAGGCCACCGGTCCAAGCGAAGATTGACGCTATCGGGTTGGTCGAAGTCGCTTTGCCCTGCTGGTGCTGGCGATAGTGGCGGGTTACGGTGCCATGCGCGGCTTCCGCTTCCACGGTCTTGCCATCGGGCGTCATCAGGATCGAGGTCATCAAACCGAGCGAGCCGAAACCCTGTGCAACCTGGTCTGACTGGACGTCGCCGTCATAATTCTTGCACGCCCAGACGAACTTGCCGCTCCACTTCAGCGCCGAAGCG
>JALREL010000097.1 GCA_023262005.1 Sphingorhabdus sp.
AGGCCACCAGCCCGAAACAGGTTAGTGGAACCAATGTTCCGGCGATCATCTCCGCACCGACCGGTCCGAACAACGGTGTCGCCAAGATCATGATTAGAGCGAGCGGAAGCTCGATCAAACGCGACCAGTGCATCGGCCCGCCTTCAGGGGCATTTAGACGGTATTGCGTTGTATCAAACCAGCTTTGCCCGGCCAGGAAATCACGCAATTGCACCATGCGCAGCTGATCATCGGGATCCCAGCCGGAACGCGCGGAAATACTCGACCAGCTTAAATAAACGAGCAACGCTGCGATCGCCAGCCAGAGGGCCAAGGCCAGCTTGGGCAGGGAGGAGCTGCCGTTTTTTCGGACGACATCATGCATGGCGTCAGTTTGCCTCAGACTTCACCACTGGCTTATGTTTCAGATACAGCCAAGGAACCCTTGCCGGATCAAATTGTGTGCGATGGTGCCGGTCGAAATATGGGGGCATATGATCCCCCACGATCAGTATGTCTGCTTCGGGGAAGTCAGATGCCGCTATTTCCGTCGCCAGTGCCTTGAAGATATCTTCATAGATCGCAAACTGCCTGCAGATCTGGGGATATTCGGCCTTCAGTAATGGCGAAACCCGCTCGCAATTGTCGACATTGAGGTTGAGGCCCGAAGGAACTGGCAAATGGGAATTGAGGGTCAGCCAATAAAGAAAGGTCGGTTTTTCCGCAGATTTGAGCCGTTCCGAAATCTGGCGGGGAATGTCGCGATCGCACGCGCCAGGGAAAACGCCGCCGCATTTCTCGGAACCAGCGGTGACCATGTCATCCTTGAACGCCATCTTCTGGAAGCCGATGTTCGGATACCATTTTTCTCGCGCAAAGAATTTCGGGGTGAAGCTGTGCATTGCCAGCGTTTCATAACCTTTGGCAGCCAGTTGCGCCGGAATGCAATTTTCGTCCTTGCGGTCGACAAGGTCGTAATAATCGCCCCAACGTCCGCAAAGCTCCCGGATTTCCCCGGCGGTGCTGCTGTTATAATAAGGGGCCGAACCCCGGCTAAAATCAAATTTTGCCTGTACCGTCTTGTCCTGCAGGAGCGGGGCGAACATCAGGCGCGACATTTCAGGATTGTTGTGGGGAAGGCCCATGGCCTCAACCACGATCAATATCAGGTGCCGTTGGCCATCGGCGCGAGCAACAAAACCGCTGCCGTTGGTCGCTGAATCAAATTCCGCCCCGGCGGGTGCGGCCCTGAAATAATGGCCACGCATGTCCTTGCCCATCCAGAGGTCAACCCCTGCCAAGGTGAAGAACAATCCGCCCGCTCCAGCTATCAGCAATGGACGTGAGAAGTGGATGTTGCGGTTCAAAAGCCGCGCTGCGATGCCGAGCACCAACACTATCGCGATGGCTGCGGCTATATAGTCATAGGAGTTTGACGGTTTGATCTCGGCAAAGAATTTCAATGAATAGACCAGTGACGAGATGTCCAAATTGAACAGGCCGCCGACGAAACGTAGTGTCGAGTAAATCAGTGCGCCGGCAAAGGACACGTAACGTATCCAGAAACTGGCCCGCATCACGATAAGGCCAATTATGCCGGTATAGACGATATCCATGTGCCTGGGCGGTGCACCCGAAAACCACAGCACCGCAAATCCCGCATTGGCGAGGACAACCCAAATGAGAAGCCAGCGACCGAAACTTTTCAGTTGTTCGTCCACTCCCCAAAATGGCGGGCGAACAGTTTGCGCAGTTAGCGTGGTCAACGGAAGACTCCCCATTTGCGCAGCGCATAAACTGCAAAGAAACTGACGGCGACGGCAACAGCTTTAGAGGGAATCGGGTGAACGCCGACTCTGCCCAGAATTTCGACAGTTGCGACCGTTATGCCGAGGCCGGCAAGCGCAGATCCGGCAAACAAAGCGCGTTGGATGTGCAGAGCAGCACCCTCTCTAGCTTTGCCCGCAAAGACAAAATTCGCACTTACCATCCAATGGACGACGATTCCCGCGCAATAGCCTGCCGCCGATGCCAAGGTCGGATCGATCTCGACCGCAACGAGGCTTGAAAATAGGGCGACGTCAAAGGCGAGTGCGATAACGCTAGCCACCAGGTAGCGGGTTATCGTGAACCGCTGCCAAAGCTGCATCGCGGAGGCAATGGCCCGCTCCATCAGGATCAGGCCGCTTTGTCGATCTTGCGGGGTTCGGCAGCAGGTGCGACGCGGGTTGGTACGTCGCGCTCTGAAGCCAGCGCAGCGGCCTGGTCTTCGGTGATCTGGACCTTGGCGGCAATCGCTTCCTGTTCGCCTTCGTCACCCGCTTCATGATATTCGGCGTCTTCGTTGACGTTCCAGATGTTGTAGATGCGCGCACCAGCGTCGATATTCTCGACGGTCAGCATCGCGGTCATCATCGCATGGTCCTGGTTGTTGTAACGGTGCATCCCGTTGCGCCCGACCATGTGCAATGTCGGATATTTGCTTTCCAGTTCATCGCGCATCGCGGCGACATTGGCAGCATATTCGTCGTCATAGACCGGATAGGCCTTTTCCTGGCGAACAACCGCACCGCCAATAACATCGTCGGGGTTGCACAGGCCGAGGATAGCCATTTCCTTTTTGGCGAGTTCGACGAGATCGGCATCGCTCGACGACCAGAGGCCATCACCTTCGAAGCAGAAATATTCAAGGCCGACACAGGCGATCGACGGATCGGGCACCATCTCGGGCGACCAGCTGCGGAAGTTCTGCACGCGGCCGACCTTCACCTTGCTGTCGTGGATGTAAATCCAGTTGTCGGGGAAAAGGTCGTCCGACTTGATCATCAAAGCGACCGTCAGGAAGTCCCGATATTTGAGGTTTGATGCCTGCAGCGAGGTTTGCGGCAGCGGATGGATGCGCGCCGAAAGCTCGCGCATCGGTGCCGAGCTGATCACATGCTTGGCGGTAATCACTGCTTCGCTGCCATCGGCCTTGGTGGCCGACAGGCGCCAGTTGCCAGCGGCATCCTGCGCGAGCTGCTTGAAACTGTGGCCCATGAGCACGCTGTTGCCCTTGGCAACGACAAAGTCGCGCGCCGCATCCCACATCATGCCGGGCCCGAGGCGCGGATAGCGAAATGTTTCAAGCAGGGTCTTGGTTTCCATGCCGTCATTGGGCTTTTTGTTGAGGCCCAGGCTACGTTTCAGCCCGTCCATCACCGCCGCGCCGAGCGAAAGCCCCTTGATGCGCTGCGCCGCCCAGTCTGCCGACATTTCGTCGCAGGGCATGCCCCATACTTTCTCGGTATAGGTCTTGAAAAAGATCGAATAGAGCTTCCAGCCGAACTGGTTCGTTGTCCAGTCTTCGAACGAACGGACATTGCGGTTGGGAAGCAGCTTCGCCTTGGCATAGCTCGCCATGCACAGCGTCGAACGGACAATGCCGAGATTGAAAAGTGCTTCGAAGGCACGCAGCGGATAGCTGTAGAATTTGCCTTCATAATAGATGCGGCTCATGCGCGGCCGCTGGATGAAATCATTGGGGAGGATCTCGTTCCACAGGTCGACCACTTCTTTCGACTTGGAAAAGAAACGGTGCCCGCCGATGTCGAAGCGATAGCCATCGACTTCAACGGTGCGGCTGATGCCGCCGACATAGCGTTCGTCCTTTTCGATGACGGTGACGCTGTAACCTTTTTTGGAAAGCAGATAAGCGGCGGTCAAACCGGCGGGCCCAGCGCCGATAATCGCTACGTCGACAATTCCCTGTTGCCTGCTCACTTCGCATTTCCTCCATACTGGTCCTTGTTCGCGGAAATCTCTGAACGAAAATGGATAATGAATAGTTAACAGGGGCTTCGGCGTAGTGCGGGCGACAGATAATTACGGGACTGGAGTAATTTCTTGCTTTTTGACGCGCGAACGACCATATGGCCGCCAAGCGCATGAGGCGTGCGGGGTTCCCGCAGCAGTATCGACAGCGTGAGGGCTTTTGCGAAAAGCTCCGTCGATCGCGAGATGCGCACAGCCAAGAGGCTTCCCAATTCACGCGGGGTGGTTTCCAAGGGGTCGGCATGAAGCTTGCCCTTAAACCCGCTTTTGCGCCGTGCGCCGCTAATGGCTGCGCGGGCCGCATCATGCTTTTTTGAGAGAATTTATGTCTTACTTTGAAGAACTGGGCCTTGCCCAACCTATTTTGAAGGCGCTGGCGCAATCGGGCTATGATACCCCGACCCCCATCCAGATGCAGGCAATCCCGCCGCTGCTGGAAGGTCGTGACCTGTGCGGTATCGCGCAAACCGGTACCGGCAAGACCGCTGCCTTTGCGCTGCCTTCGCTGCATCATTTCGCCACAAACATCAAACCGCGCGTGCCTTATGGTTGCCGGATGCTGGTGCTTTCGCCGACGCGCGAACTTGCGGCACAGATCGCCGAGAAATTCCGTGATTATGGCAAATATCTGGGCCTCACCGTCCAGTGCGTTTTCGGCGGCATGCCGATCTTCACGCAAAAGAAGAAGCTGCAACCCGGCACTGATATCCTGGTGGCGACACCGGGCCGTCTGCTCGACCTGATCGACCAGCGCGCTTTGAGCCTGAAGGATGTCGAGATTTTCGTTCTCGACGAAGCCGACCAGATGATGGACCTCGGCTTCATCCATGCGCTCAAGCGGATCGACCTGTTGCTTCCCAAGAAGCGGCAGAGCCTGTTCTTTTCGGCAACCATGCCCAAGGCAATTGCCGAACTGGGCAACCGCTTCCTCAACAATCCGGTACGCGTTGCCGTTACCCCTGCCGCAACCACGGCAGAGCGCGTCGAGCAATATGTGACCTTTGTTGACCAGCGCGAAAAGCAGGCTTTGCTCAACCATCGCCTGAAGGATGAAAGCATCGACCGCGCGCTCGTCTTCACCCGCACAAAGCATGGCGCCGACCGTGTTGTCCGCCACCTTGCCGGTGCCGGCATCAAGGCCGCCGCAATCCATGGCAATAAGAGCCAGGGCCAGCGCACCGCCGCGATGCAGGGCTTCCGCCACGGCCATCTGAAGGTGCTGGTCGCAACCGATATTGCCGCGCGTGGCATCGACGTTCCAGGCGTCAGCCACGTCTTCAATTTCGAACTGCCCAATGTGCCCGACCAATATGTCCACCGCATCGGCCGCACAGCGCGTGCAGGGGCGGACGGGATCGCCGTCAGCTTTGTCAGCGATGACGAGCGCGGCTATCTGAAGGACATTGAGAAGCTGACCAAGATTCGGCTGATGCCGGTTGGCCTTCCTGAAGGTTTCCGTCAGCTCGTTGCCGAAATGCCGCGCCCGATTGAGGCCAAGCGTGAAGAACCCAAGCGCCGCGAAGGCGGTCGTCCGGGTGGTGAGCGCCGGGGCAAACCGGGAGCAGGTCGTGCCCGTCCCGAACGTGGCAGCCAGCTGATGAGCCGCGACGGATATGGCCGGGATGAAATTCCGGTGCAGCCGCGCGAACCGCGCCGCGACGATCATGCAGCTGGCCGTCAGGACAATCGTCCGAAGCATAAGCGCGGCGGGCCTTCGCTTTCCAGCGATGCAAATCAGCGCCGCTATGGACCGAAGCCGTCGGGCGTTGGAAAGTTCAAGAGCGCCGTGAAGCGCGCCCGCTGAAGCTAATCATTCCAGGTTCGACGGAACCATGAATTTGAACCCCGCAGCGACTTTGGTTGCTGCGGGGTTCTCTATTTTCATCCGGTGAAAGCCGAGGCCTACTCGTTCAGATTGGGCCGCAAATATTGCCGGGCCTTGTCGAGATCCAAACCACGCCGTGCAGCATAATCTTCCACCTGGTCTTCACCAATCCGGGCTACGCCGAAATATTCGGATTGCGGATGCCCGAAATAGAAGCCGCTCACCGCTGCCGTGGGCAACATGGCAAAACTTTCGGTAAGCGTGATGCCGGTGTGATGGGTGGCGTCGAGCAGATCGAACAAAACCGGCTTCAGGCTGTGATCAGGGCAGGCCGGATAGCCGGGCGCGGGGCGGATACCGCGATATTGTTCTCGGATCAGCGCTTCGTTGGTCAGCTGTTCGTCAGGAGCATAACCCCATAGCACCTTGCGGACATGTTCGTGCATCCGTTCGGCGAAAGCCTCTGCCAGTCGGTCGGCGAGCGCCTTGAGCATGATATCCGAATAATCATCGATATGCGCCTTGAACTCGGCAAGCTTGGTGCCGATGCCATGGCCGGTGGTCACTGCAAAGCCGCCAATCCAGTCGCCATCAGGGCTGATGAAATCGGCAAGACACATGTTGGCGCGGCCTTCGCGTTTTGCCACCTGCTGTCGCAGGAAGGGCAGGCGGACATGCTCTTCGGTTTCCTCAATATAGACGACAACATCGTCACCTTCGCGCGCGCAGGGCCATAGCCCCGCCACACCGCGTGCGCGTAGCCACTTTTCGGAAACGATTCGGTCGAGCATCGCCTGCGCGTCGGCGAACAACTGCCGCGCGCTTTCGCCAACTATCTCGTCTTCAAGGATTGCCGGATAGTTGCCATGCAATTCCCATGCGCGGAAGAAAGGCGTCCAGTCGATATAGTTGCGCAGATCGTCGAGCGGCCAATCCTCATAGACATGTACGCCCGGCTGCAACGGTGCTGCGGGCTTCAGGCTTTCGTCGATTTCGAACGCATTGGCGCGCGCTTCCTCAAGCGTTGCCAGCGGCTTGGCAGTCTTGCCCGCGCGGGCGTCGCGGATATGCGCATAATCGGCACGTGTATCGGCGACAAATTTCTCGGCAAGCGTATCGCTGACCAAAGTCGAGGCAACCCCGACCGCACGGCTGGCGTCGAGGACATGCACGGTTGGCCCCGAATAGGCAGGCTCGATGCGCAATGCCGTATGCGTCTTTGACGTCGTGGCGCCGCCGATCAGCAAGGGCATTGTCATACCGGCGCGCTGCATTTCTTCGGCAACGGTCACCATTTCATCAAGGCTGGGCGTGATCAGGCCGGAAAGCCCGATCATGTCGGCGTCATTGTCGACCGCGGCCTTCAAAATATCCTGCCAAGGCACCATGACGCCAAGATCGACAACTTCAAAGCCGTTGCACTGCAGCACCACGCCAACGATGTTCTTGCCGATATCGTGGACATCGCCTTTGACCGTGGCCATCACGATCTTGCCTTTGCCCTTGGAATTTTCGTCCTTTTCGGCCTCGATATAGGGGAAAAGGTGGGCGACGGCCTTTTTCATCACGCGCGCCGATTTGACCACTTGTGGCAAGAACATCTTGCCGCTGCCGAACAGGTCGCCGACGACATTCATGCCTTCCATCAGCGGGCCTTCGATCACCTCGATGGGACGCCCCCCCCGCTCCTTGATCGCGAGACGCGCTTCTTCGGTATCCTCGACAATATGCGCATCGATGCCTTTGACGAGCGCATGTTCCAGCCGCTTCGCCACCGGCCAGCCGCGCCATTCGGCAGCGGCCTTTTCAGCGGCAGCATCGGTGCCCTTATACCGTTCGGCAAGCGCGATCAGGCGCTCGGTTGCATCGTCCCGGCGATTGAGGATCACATCCTCGCACGCCTCGCGCAGTTCCGGATCGATCGTGTCATACACATCAAGCTGACCGGCGTTGACGATAGCCATATCGAGCCCGGCGGGAATGGCGTGGTAGAGGAACACGCTATGCATTGCCCGGCGAACCGGCTCATTGCCGCGGAAAGAGAAGCTGAGGTTCGAAAGCCCGCCCGAATAATGGGCATGCGGGCATAGCTGGCGCAGTTCCTTCACCGCCTCAATGAAATCGACGCCATAATTGTTATGCTCTTCAATACCCGTGGCGACGGCAAAGATATTGGGGTCGAAGATGATGTCTTCGGGCGGGAAGCCGATGCCGACCAACAGGTCATAGGCGCGCTTGCAGATCTGGACCTTGCGTTCCTTGGTGTCTGCTTGGCCGGTTTCGTCGAATGCCATCACGACGACAGCTGCACCATAGGCCATGCACAAGCGGGCGTGGTGTAGGAAAGCCTCTTCGCCCTCCTTCATCGATATCGAGTTGACGACGGGCTTGCCCGAAACGCATTTCAGCCCCGCCTCAATGACGCTCCATTTGGAACTGTCGATCATCAACGGCACGCGCGCGATGTCTGGCTCGGCAGCAATCCGTTTGATGAATGTCGTCATCGCCTCATGCGCGTCGAGCAGACCTTCATCCATATTGATGTCGATAATCTGCGCCCCATTTTCGACCTGG
>JALREL010000110.1 GCA_023262005.1 Sphingorhabdus sp.
ACCGCCCCGAGGGATCGTCGGGGAAACGCTCCACGACCGCGTCGACAAGACCGAGCCCCTCGGTGATGCCGTCCTCGGTGCTCGACCTACCGATGAGTTGCATGCCGAGACAGATACCGAGGAGTCGCCGGTCGGCATCGCCGACGAACGCGTGGATCGCATCGACCAGTCCGGCGGACCGCAGGTTGTGCCCGCCCGCCGCAGCAATCTCCAGCGCGCGCTTGGCGGTTTCCTGCCCCTTCACCTGTTTGAGGTCGGGCCCGCGTGCAGGCACTTCGGCAATGCCTGGCTCTGGCGGGCGCAATATCCCCTGCCCTTTGAGGTGGTTGAGCAGCGACAACAGGTCTGGTGCGGCAACGACCTCGACCTGGCCTGCCCATGCCGCTTCTGCACCCTGCATTGCAGGGCAGATAAGCCCCATTTGCCGCCCAGAAGCATGGAGCGCCGCAAGCAATACGCCCGGGGAAGCGGCAACGCGCCCGTCGAGGCCGAGTTCGCCAACGACGACATAATGGGCAAGCGTTTCGGTATCGACCAAACCCATGGCCGACAGCAGCGCCAGCGCGATAGGCAGGTCGTAATGCGATCCTTCCTTGGGCAGGTCAGCGGGCGATAGGTTGATGGTAATCCGCTTGGGCGGCAGTGAAAGCCCGAGAGCCGCGATGGCGGCGCGCACGCGTTCGCGGCTTTCCGCCACCGCCTTGTCAGGCAAGCCGACCACTGAAAAAGCAACCATGCCAGGGGCAATCTGGCACTGCACCTCGACCGCGCGGGCCTCCAGCCCCAAATAGGCAACGGTAGAAACAATCGCGACCATGGCGAAGCAACTCCTTAGAAACAGGTCCAAAAGTTGCGCCATTTTGGCCACCGCGCGCCGACATCGGTTAGCATGAATTCGACCGAAGGCAAATCGTGGCTAAAATCCTTTTAACCCTTCGCGAAGATGATTTCGCAAGCTGCTGCAATGCATGGGGCAGGAATGAAGGGCATCAAAATCCTTGAAAAATTCGGCTTGGCGACGCTGTTTGCAATCGTGCTGATTGCCGCGCCGTCGCACGCTGCGACGTTGCAGGTCGAAGATGTCGTTTATGAAGTGGATGCGACGGCCGAGAGCGGTGCGACCGAGCGTTTTATCGCCCAGCCTTTCGGTGATATCGCACCCAGCCGCCCGCCGCTGGCAAGCTTTGGCCCGTTCCATATGGTTGCGCCCGATCGCGCCGAACTGATCGGCAGCATCGAGAGCGAAACGCCCGCGCAATTTGCCGCGCTGCTCCGCGCCTTTCCAGGCCTGCGCCAGATCGACATGGTCGAATGCCCCGGTACCGGCGATGACGAAGCCAATCTTGCACTCGCCCGCATGGTGCGCCGCCATGGCGTCAGCACCTATGTGCCCGATGGCGGTTCGGTCCGTTCGGGCGGGGTGGAGTTGTTCCTGGCAGGTGCCACCCGCCGCGCCGCGCCGACCGCCGAGTTCGCAGTGCACAGCTGGCGCGACGAGGATGGCTATGAAGCCGATGATTTCGCCGCAGACGACCCGGTGCATCAGGAATATATCGCTTTTTACCGCGAAATGGGGCTGGGTGATGCCGAGGCACGCAGCTTTTACGCGATGACCAACAGCGCACCGCATGATGATGCGCTCTACCTCAACTCTCGCGAATTGGCACGCTACGTCCGGCTGGATTGAACCGTCCGCGGGCTTGATACCGCAAAAATCATGCTCTAAGCGCCCGCCCCATGGGGGCTGCAGCTATCACTTTCCGGCATGATCGGAGGCCGGGCGACGACCAGTTGATCGTCGACATGCACCGATATGGCTATGCGCAAGAAGGCGACCGCTTTGGCCCGCCTTTCTGGGATTTTGTTGTCGAAACCGTTGCCGAGGCCCGGCTCGACCAGCCGGGGCGTAGCCGCGTATGGTTTGCGGAAATCGATGGCAAAGCGGTGGGCTGCTCTGCATTGGTCGATCGCGGCGAGCGCGGCCAATTGCGCTGGGTCGTGCTGCTCCCCGAAGCGCGCGGGACCGGCGCGGGCCGCAAGCTGGTGGAACTTGCGCTCGATCATGCCCGGCATTGCGGCCATGCCGAGGTCTATCTTGAAACCACCGACGGCCTCGCTTCCTCTATGGCGATCTATGAAAAAATGGGTTTCCGGACGAGCGATGCGCATGTCGAGCGGCTGTGGCACGGCGATGGCGTGCACATCACCATGACGCTCCAGCTCTAACCGCTCGACCCTCTCACCGCCACATTTCTGCTTCCTGCCGATACCCGCCTCTTGCTGGTTTGACAAACATACCAACTGGTCGGTATCTTTTACCTATGTCGAGTCGCATTGCGCCTTCCCCTCGAGTTTCTGCCCGGTCGAAACTGATCGATGCGGCGCATATGCTGGTGCGACGGCAGGGTTATGCAGCAACTTCGGTCGATGAGATTTGCGCGGCGGCGGGCGTATCGAAAGGCGCTTTCTTCCACCATTTCGCTTCCAAGGAAGAATTGGGCGTGGCCGCCGCTGAGCAATGGACCGCGCGCGCCGAGGAGTTGATCTTCACCCTGCCTCATTGGGTCCGCATCGAAGACCCGCTCGAGCGGCTCCTCGCCCACATTGATTTTCGCCTGTTCATGATGGAGGGCCCTGCCGAGGGCTTCACCTGCTTCGTCGGCACGATGGTGCAGGAAAGCTTTGCCAGCAGCGAGCCGCTGCGCGTTGCGAGCGATGCCAGTATCAGCGCCTATTGCGATCGGCTGGCCGTGGATATCGAAGCAGCCATCGCACGTTACGGCATCAGCGGCGGCGTTTCGGCTATAAGCCTCGCTTATCACATCCAGGCGGTGCTGCAGGGTGCATTCATCATCGCCAAGGCCAAGAACAGCCCGAAGGAGGCGCGCGACAGCGTGCTCCATCTCAAACGCTACATTAAAATGCTGTTCGATCGAGGAGACGCCAAATGAGCAATATGATTTTCGTGAACCTGCCAGTGGCGGACCTGCCGCGTTCGATGGCTTTCTATGCAGCGCTCGGGTTCACCAACAACCCGCATTTCACCGACGAGACCGCCGCCTGCATGGTTTGGGGAGAAGGCATCCACGTGATGCTGCTGACCCACGACAAATGGAAGAGCTTCACCGACCGGCCCATTCCGCCATCGACTTCGAGCGAAGTCATGATCGCCATCACGCTGGACAGCAAGGATGCCGTCAACGCGCTGGTTGATGCGGGTGCCGCAGCCGGGGGAACAGCGGACCTCAATCCACCGCAGGACCATGGCTTCATGTACCAGCGCACGCTTGCCGATCCTGACGGCCATATCTGGGAGCCATTCTGGATGGATCCGGCCGCAATGCCGCCAGACGCCTGAGTTTTTTGAACCGGGGGCAAATAGGAGACGAAAGATGAGTTATATAGACGGTTTCGTGATCGCCTGCCCCAAGGCCAACAAGGACAAATTCATCGAGCACGCCAAGATGGGCGATAGCGTGTTCATGGAACTGGGCGCGCTGCGCGTGGTTGAGTGCTGGGGCGATGACATTCACGAAGGCCACACCACCGATTTCCGCATGGCGGTGAAAGCCGAAGAGGATGAAGAAGTGCTCTTCAGCTGGATCGAGTGGCCCGACAAGGCCACCCGCGACGCGGCAATGGCGACGATGACCGAGTGGATGAACGATCCCAGCAAGGCCGATCCGCGCATGGACCCGGAAAAGAACCCGATGCCCTTTGACGGCAAAAGGCTGATCTTCGGAGGCTTCACGCCCGTTCTCGACCTCAAGCAATAGGAGGCGATTATGCGAAACGAACATGGCGACTTCATCTGGTATGAATTGCTGACGAGCGATGCCAATGCGGCAGCGGCATTCTACAAATCGGTCATTGGCTGGAATGCGGTGAATGCCAACCAGCAGGGAATGGATTACAACCTGTTCTATGCAGGCGATCCGTCTGACACGATGAACGGCGTTGGCGGTTTCATGACCATCACCCCCGAAATGGAAGCAGGCGGCTCAAGACCGGCGTGGATTGGCTATATTGCAGTCGAGGATGTCGACAAGGCCGTGACCGACATCATCGCGGCAGGCGGCACATCGTTCATGACAATGGACGTCGAAAATGTCGGCCGCATGGCGATGGTGGCCGATCCGCAAGGCGCGCTTTTCTATGTAATGCGGGGTGCATCGAGCGAACCCAGCTACAGCTTTGCCGCGATCGAACCCAAGGTCGGCCATTGCGCGTGGAACGAGCTTTCGACCACCGACCCGGAGGCCGCCAAGACATTTTACAGCAAGCTGTTCGGCTGGGCCAAGGATGGCGACCTCGATATGGGGACGATAGGAAAATATGAGTTCCTGCGCGTTGCGGGCGGGCGCTTCCTTCTGGGTGCAGTCATGCCCAAAATGCCGCAAATGCCTGTTTCGGCCTGGACCTATTATTTCCGCGTGTCCGATATCGACGCAGCAGTCGACGCATTGAAGGCAGCAGGCGGGACACTGCATATGGAGCCGATGGAAATTCCCGGCGGCGATTACAGCCTTTCCGCATCCGATCCCCAAGGCGCGGCCTTTGGGCTTGTTGGGCCTCGACATTGAGGAAACAGCCATGACCACCAACACTATCTGCATCTGGTTTGACAATGCTGCCGAGGAAGCGGCCAATTTCTATGCCGCAACCTTTCCCGACAGTACGGTCAAGGCGGTGCACCGCGCCCCGGCCGATTATCCTTCTGGAAAGAAGGGCGATGTGCTGACGGTCGAATTCACCGTCGTTGGCGTGCCCTGCATCGGCCTTAATGGCGGCCCAGTCTTTCCGCAGAGCGAGGCGTTCTCGTTCCAGATCGGCACTGACAGCCAGGAAGAAACCGACCGCTATTGGAATGCCATTGTCGGCAATGGCGGGGCTGAAAGCGCCTGCGGTTGGT
>JALREL010000179.1 GCA_023262005.1 Sphingorhabdus sp.
GAAGCGCGAGCACGCGCCGATCCTCGTGCAGGCCACCCTCTACGTGCTGCTGCCGGCCCTGGTGCTGGACATCATGATCCTGCCTGGCTTCGGCATCGTCAGCCAGATCGTTGCGACCTTCAGCCGCAAGCCGGTCTTCGGTTATCTCGGCATGGCCTACGCCATGGTCGCAATCGGCGTTGTCGGCTTCGTCGTGTGGGCACACCACATGTACACGATCGGCATGAGCGTCGAGATGAAGATGTACTTCACCGCCGCGACGATGGTTATCGCCGTACCGACCGGTATCAAGATCTTCAGCTGGATCGCCACCATGTGGGGCGGTTCGCTGAGCTTCAAGACGCCGATGGTCTGGGCGCTTGGCTTCATCTTCATGTTCACCGTTGGTGGTGTGACCGGTGTTGTCCTCGCCAATGGTGGTGTCGACGATAACCTGCACGACACCTATTATGTTGTCGCCCACTTCCACTACGTGCTCTCGCTGGGCGCGGTCTTCGCGCTGTTCGCCGGTTTCTACTACTGGTTCGGCAAGATGTCTGGCCGCATGCTCAACGAGTTCCTCGGTCACCTGCACTTCTGGATTTTCTTCATCGGCGTGAACGTGTTGTTCTTCCCGATGCACTTCCTGGGTCAGCAAGGTATGCCCCGCCGTTATCCCGACTATCCGGATGCCTTTGCGCACTGGAACGAGATCGCATCGTGGGGTTATGCCATCATGGGCGTGGGCGTGATCATCTTCTTCATCAATGTCTTCTGGTCGCTCGTGGCCGGCCGCAAGGCGGAAGGCAATTATTGGGGTGAAGGTGCAACCACGCTCGAATGGACTCTGTCGAGCCCGCCGCCCTTCCACCAGTTCGAAACGCTTCCGGTCATCAAGTAAGACCGGGAACAAAGCCCCGCCCTCCGGCTTGTCCGCAGGGCGGGTTTTTGGAACCAAGATATGACTATCGCGACGAACAACATCAGTCTTCCCGCTGATTGGCGGGATTTCTGGGCGCTTACAAAGCCCCGGGTGATGTCGCTTGTCGTGTTCACCGCGCTGTGCGGATTGCTCGCTGCGCCGGGTTCGATCCATCCTGTGTTAGCGTTCACCGCCATCCTCTGCATTGCTACCGGTGCTGGGGCTTCGGGTGCACTCAACCAATGGTATGAGGCAGAGCTTGATGCCAAGATGAAGCGCACCGCTGGCCGGCCGCTTCCCGATGGCCGCATGGAACGTGAATCCGCGCTTCAGTTCGGCATTGGCTTGGCGGCCTTTTCGGTTGGCATCATGGGGGTTGCGGTCAACTGGCTGTCCGCAGGCATCCTTGCCTTTTCGATTTTCTTCTACGCCGTCGTTTATACGATGTGGCTTAAACCGAATACGCCGCAAAATATCGTTATCGGCGGCGCAGCAGGGGCTTTCCCGCCGGTTATCGGTTGGGCGGCGGTGACCGGCGATATCACGCTGTTGCCGGTGCTGATGTTTGCGCTCATCTTTTTCTGGACGCCGCCCCATTTCTGGGCGCTCGCGCTGTTCATGAAGTCTGATTATGGCGCCGCCGGCATTCCGATGTTGCCCAATGTTGCGGGGCAACGCGCGACCCGGAACCAGATTTTCGGCTATAGCTTCGTGCTGGCTGCGGTAGCGGTCGCACCTTGGCTGCTTGGGATGACCGGGATCATCTATGGCGCGACGGCTGTGTTGCTCAATGCCCTGTTCCTTGTCCTCGCTTTTGCATCATGGCGCAGCGAAAGCATTGATGCCGCCGATATGAAGGCTGAAAAGCGGCTGTTCGCCTTTTCGGTCTTGTACCTTTTCATTGCTTTCGCCGCTTTGGCGCTTGACCGTATGGTGCTGGCATGAACGATCAAGCTACGCCTCCTCCCGTTGATATGGGCCCGCGCAAGGTGGGTGACCTCAGCCTTGAGGAAAGCAATGCCGTACGGGCTCGTCAGGCTGGCCGTTCGAAAGCCACGGCGTTCGTGCTCTTTGGCCTGTGCGCCCTGTTTTTCGCTATCACCGTCGTAAAGGTTGGAGTTTGGGGATGACTGCAGTTGCTTCCACACAAAAATCGAACCTCAAAACCGGGTTGCTGGCCGGTGCGCTGGCAATCGGCATGGTCGGTGTCGGTTTCGCAGCTGTCCCACTTTACCGCATTTTCTGCCAGGTAACGGGCTTCGGCGGCACCACGATGCGTGTCAGCGAAGCACAAGCCGCGACCGTGCAGGCCGTCAGCAAGACGATTGTCGTTCGCTTCGATGCCAACCAGCGCGGCCTACCTTGGAATTTCAAGCCGGAACGTCCGACCGATACCGTCAGCATCGGTGCGCGCGACATGACGGTCTTTATCGCAGAGAATTTGTCCGACCAGCCAATCAAGGGCATGGCAACGTTCAATGTCAGCCCCGCACAGGCGGGCAAATATTTCAACAAGGTGCAGTGCTTCTGTTTCACCGAACAGACTTTGCAGCCAAAGCAGCAGGTACGTATGCCTGTGCTTTATTATGTCGATCCGAAGATCATGACCGATCCGGATACTAAGGATATCGAAGAAATTACGCTCAGCTATACCTTCTACCCCGTAGACCAAGCGGGCAAGGGTAGCTAAAGGCAACAACTGAAACAGGTTAGGGAATAGGGAAGCAAGCCATGGCCGGTGCCAAAAACCACGATTATCATATTCTGCCGCCCAGCATCACGCCGCTGGTGGGTTCCTTTGCCGCGCTGGTGATGTTCTTCGGCATGGTGATGATGTTCCAGCCCAAGGTACTTGGCAGCTATGGCAGCCTCGTTTTCGGTGCTGGCCTGATCGGTGTGCTCTACACTTTCTGGACCTGGTGGGCCGATGTGATCCGTGAAGCCCATGCAGGCGACCACACCCCTGTGGTGCAGTTGCATCTGCGCTACGGCATGATCCTGTTCATCGCTTCCGAAGTCATGTTCTTCGTCGGCTGGTTCTGGGCCTGGTTCGATTATTCGCTATTTCCAGAGGCGTTGAAGATCGAGATTGATCATGCGACCCATGCCTTCACCGTGACCAACATGATTGGCCAGGAAGGCGCAGAGGCGTTCAAGCAGTGGCCGCCTAAGGGCATGCAGGTGTTCGACGCGTTCAGCCTGCCTTTGCTCAACACGCTGATCCTGCTCTGCTCGGGCACCACCGTAACCTGGGCACACCACTCGCTGATCAATGGCGACCGCAAGGGTCTGATCAACGGCCTGTGGCTGACCATCATTCTCGGTGTTCTCTTCTCCTGCGTCCAGGCTTACGAATATGCTGTCGCGCCGTTCCCCTTCGCTGGACTGAACTATGGATCGGCCTTCTTCATGGCGACCGGTTTCCACGGTTTCCACGTTATTGTCGGCACAATCTTCCTGATCGTTTGCCTCGGCCGCGCTTATGCCGGTCACTTCACGCCGAAACAGCATTTCGGTTTTGAAGCTGCTGCCTGGTACTGGCACTTCGTCGACGTCGTCTGGTTGTTCCTTTTCGTCGTCGTCTATGTCTGGGGCGGCTGGGGCGCACCGGTCCACTGATAGTCATCGTCGGGTTACGACGATGTCGGAAACACAAACCACAAAAGGGCAGCCCGGCTTGGTCGAGGCTGCCCTTTTTGGCCTCTGTCCCGAATGCGGATCGAAGACGATGTTTAGTGGGCCCGCCCGCTTCGCGGAAAATTGTAGCCATTGCGGTTTCAGCTATGCCAGTTTCAACGTCGGTGATGGCCCCGCTGCATTCCTGACCATGGGTTTGGGGGCGATTGTGATCGTGCTGGCCGTGTTGCTGGAAATCTATGGCCATCCCCCATTTTGGGTTCATGCGCTTATCTGGATACCGCTGACGATCCTATTAGTTGTCCTGTCGCTGCGGGTTTCAAAGGGCATGCTGCTGATCGCTGAGCATCGAAATCGGGCTGTCGAGGGACGGCTTGCAAACAAGGTTGACGAGAGTTGAAACTGAAACTCCCTTTGTTGCCAACGATAGTCGTCGGTCTCGCCATTGCGACGATGATCGCACTGGGCATTTGGCAGTTGCAGCGCAAGGGTGAGAAAGAGGCATTGATCGCGCTTTATGCTGCCAATGCGAACAAGCCGGCGATCGCTTTTCCCATGACCGCGCCTGTTCGTGATGCGGAGATGTTTCGAAAATCGACGCTAAACTGTCTGGAGGTGGTCGGCTGGCAAAGCGTTTCGGGGCGAGACATTAAGGGCGCGTCGGGCTTCCAATATATCGCCGATTGCAAGACGGGCGCTGAAGGGCCTGGTGCGTTGGTGGCGCTTGGAATAGCGGATCGCCCTGACCTGAAACCGGACTGGAAAGGCGGCATGGTCAGCGGAACCGTGTTGACCGAACCCAGCCGGTATAACATCATAGAGCGAACGTTCGGCACAATACCCGTTCCCCGCCCGATGATTGTGGCGGATGCGCCGCCTGCGGGAATGCGGGCGGTCGCCCAGCCTGATCCCAAAAGCGTGACCAACAACCATCTGTCCTATGCGGTGCAGTGGTTCTTCTTCGCCGCAGCGGCACTCGTCATTTACCTGCTGGCGCTGCGCCGCCGTCAATCCGGCCGTTGAGCGTTCCCACCGATCCCGTGTTCTGGCTTGTCGCCGGGTTGGCGATACTGCTCGTTGGTCTCGCCAAAGGGGGTTTTGCCGGATTGGGTGCAGCGTCGATGCCGTTGATTGCGCTGGTCATGGATCCGGTGCAGGGGGCTGCGATGTTGCTCCCCATATTGATGGTGCAGGATGTGGTGAGCGTTTGGTCATTTCGGAAAGAATATGATCGCACTGTCCTGTGGCAGATGTTGCCCGGTGCGGCTGCAGGGATATTCCTTGGCTGGTTGTTCGCCAATTCGGTGTCGAGCGAGGCGGTGAAGGGATTGGTGGGTTTGATTGCCTTTGCCTTCGGCGCTTACCGGATGATGGAAAAGCGCCTCGGAACCGCTGGCTGGGCTTCGGCGATGCCAGGCTGGGTCGGTACTTTCTGGGGCGGGGTTGCAGGCTTTACCAGCCATGTCGCGCATGCAGGCGGGCCACCGTTCCAGATTTGGGCGCTGTCACGCAACCTGCCGCACACAATCTTTATCGGCACATCGGCGATATTTTTCGCAGTGATCAACTATATGAAGGTTCCGGCCTATTTGGCGCTGGGGCAGTTCAACGCCGAAACGTTGTGGCTGACAGCCTTGTTCATGCCGCTGGCGATCGTCAGCACAATTGCCGGTGTGATCCTTGTCCGCCGGATTTCACCCGCGCGTTTCCACCTTGCGATCAACCTGTTGATGATCGTCGTGGGTGCGGAGCTGATCCGCGAAGCAATCTGGTAAGCGGAGAAGCTCGCGCCTTATTTGGGCGCGAGTACCATCAGCATCTGGCGGCCTTCCATACGGGGATAGGCTTCGACCTTGGCTGTTTCGACCATGTCTTCAGCGACGCGCTGCAACAAAGCCATGCCGAGTTGCTGGTGCGACAATTCACGACCACGAAACCGAAGCGTGACCTTTACCTTGTCTCCTTCACCGATGAATTCGACGATCTTCTTCATCTTCGTCATATAGTCATGATCGTCGATGTTCGGACGCATCTTGATCTCTTTGATCTCCTGCGTCTTCTGGCTCTTGCGGGCGAGATTAGCCTTTTTCTGGGCTTCGTACTTATACTTGCCCACATCAAGGAACTTGCAGACCGGCGGGTCAGCATTGGGTGAAACTTCTACGAGGTCGAGGCCTACTTCGGCGGCCTGTGCAATTGCTTCGCGGGTGTACATCACCCCCAGATTTTCGCCTTCTTCATCGATGACGCGAACTTTTTCGCTCTGGATGAACTCATTATAGCGCGGTCCACTTTTGACCGGGGGCGTCAACATGCGCCGTTGAACTGGGGCAGCGATAGCAATTACTCCTAAAATCTATGATGTGCCGCCCTTACAGGCAAAAACGCGACAAATAAAGGGCTGGCCGCACCGCCCGTTGCTTTTGTGCGCGGGCGTTGCAGCGATGCAACTTGGAATAGGCTATATTTGTTTCACGCCGGAACGGGCGGCTCGCTATGTTCAGACATGGCGGCCAGCGCCTCATCAGGCACTGCGAGCATCATTTTGTACCGGTCTTCCGGATAGGCCATGTGCGGCTTGGCCGGATTGTAATCGGGCTGTTTCACCGCCCCGCCTTCGCCAGCATAGCCATCGGGGTTGGCATAGACTTGCGCTTGTTCAGGGGTGATGCCCACCTTTTCCAGCACTGAGGGATCGACCCATCGATCAGCCGTCACCGGCATTCCCGGGCAGGCAACCTCAAGCGTCAGTTGTTCGGGCCCGGCAAAATAGATCGATTTGCACATCCCGTGATTGAGCGGTCCGATTACATTGACCCCCTTGGTCCGAATCCGGTCGCGCATCGCCAGCAATTGCGTCTCGTCCTTCACATAGAATGCCAGATGCTGCATCGTTCCGGGGGCGCTGTTGCCTGCGCCGGTTCCGGCATGGGTGATGCCAAGGGTGATCGGGATGTCCGCCGTCTCGGGCAGTTGCACCAGCGAGAAATAGCATCCGCCATCGAGCTTCAAAAAGGCGTGGATGCCACCTGGAACGCCATGCATATCGAATATCGCGACCAGCGGAGTACCAAGCACGTCCGAGAAAAACTCGATCTGCTTTTTCATGTCGCCCGTCATGATTGCGATGTGGTGAATGCCCGTTGGCTGGACCATAAGACTTGCCTTTCCTCTTCCGCCAAGCAATCTGCCACGGAAGAGGAGCAAAGCAATGGAAATCGTGCGCACGCCCTATGCGGTGGTCTATCAGGAAGAATCTGCCTTCAAGGATGTCTATGGCGGCGCGGGGGGCACGGTGTTTGTTGAATGCATGGCGATCACGCCGAAAGATGTGCCTTCGAAGCGCGCCATCGTCTTCACCCACCCGATTGGCGGTGGTTCCTTCCTGCCGCTGGTAACCGCGCTCGCGCATGGCGGGCACCATGTGCTGTATGTGAACCCGCGCTATCGAGGCAACGATACCGCGCTCGTCATGGAAAAATGCATCAGCGATCTTGCTGCTGCTCTGCGCCATGCGCGCGACCGGCTGGGTTATGAACAGTTTATTCTAGGCGGATGGTCCGGCGGCGGATCGATGTCGCTCTTCTATCAAGACGAAGCCGAAAATCCGACGATCACGCACACCCCAGCAGGCGATGCCTATGATCTGACGGCGATTGAAATGCCCAAGGTCGATGGCATCATGCTGCTCGCTGCGCATATTAGCCGGGCGATGACGTTGACCGAGTGGATCGATCCGTCGATCCTTGACGAGAACAAGCCGTTTGAGCGTGACTCCGAGCTCAACATCTATGATCCCGCAAACCCGAACAAGGCGCCCTATGACGATGCATTTGTAGCACGCTTCCGCACCGCGCAGATCGCACGCAACCGTCGGATCACCGCCTGGGTAAAGGAAGAACTGGCTGCAATTCGCGCCAGCGACACCCCCAATGCCGAGCGTGCTTTCGTCGTCCATGGCACGATGGCCGATGTGCGCTGGACCGATCCGTCGCAGGATCCTTCTGACCGGCGGCCCTACGAATGCTATCTGGGCGTGCCCAAGGTGGCGAATGACGGGCCGGTGGGCCTTGCGCGTTTTTCAACGCTGCGCAGCTGGCTGTCGCAATGGAGCTATGACGACACAAATGCGACCGGCTTGGGCAACGCGGCGCGGATCCGTTGCCCCGTGCTGGTGATCAACAACACCGCCGATCTCGCCTGCACGCCCAGCCATGCGCAGCGCTTGTTCGAAGCGGTCGGCCATACCGACAAGGAATATGCCGATGTCGCAGGTGCCGACCATTATTATATCGAGCGGCCAGAATTGCTGCCCAGGGCGGTGGAGCTGTGCAGCGACTGGATTGCCCGGAAATTCGGTTAGTTGATCAGCCGCACCACGGCTGCCACACCCGCCACCCCAAGGATAATCCCGACGAGCGTGCGCCATACCGGTTCGCTGACCTTTCCGAATGCGAGTTCACCCAACCGCGTGCCGATATAAAGCGCCGGGTAGAACAGCACCGACAGCCAGAGCAGGTGCAGGTTGGCCACGCCCAGCGCGAATGCGGCAATGCTTCCGGCAATCGCGGTGGCAAAAAACACCATCAGCATGGAAGCGCGCGCGACGTCGGGCGACAGCTTCCGGCGCAGGTAAAAGGGCACGACCGGTGGCCCGGGCATCGATGCAAAGCCCGTAAGCACGCCAGCGGCCAGCCCTGTGGCCAGCGTTTCCTTGCGACCAGGTATTGCCCCTTCCTTGGCAGGTACGAACATCAGTCCGAAAGCGGCAAGCGCAAGGGTCGCAATGGCGAGCCGCGCGACATCAGGTGCGGTCACCGACAGCAGCCAGACGCCGAACGGCGTTGCCATTATCGCGGCGATTGAGATCGGGATAGCCGTGCTGCGTTCGCCATCAGCCATGATGCGTTTGAGGCCAATCGGCCCCGCCAGCAATTGCAGCAGGATGGAAATGACTACCGCCTCTGCCGGCTCGACGATAAGGCCAAGCAGTGGGACGAGGATGATCGCAAGGCCAAATCCGGTCAACCCGCGCACCACCGATGCACCAAAGACCAGTGCCAGTGCCGCAGTCAGCGTAGCCGGCGATAGCCCCCCGAAAAATGTCTCGAGCGTCAAGCTGCGCGCAAATCCGGTGGTGTCGCTTCGGCGACCAGCATCGCAATGGCCTCGTCCACACTCATGATCCGCTGGCCTTCGCTGCCCAGGGTGCGGATTGCAACCTTGCCTTCCTCTGCCTCGCGATTACCCACCACCAGCAGGTGCGGGATCTTCGCAAGCGAATGCTCGCGCACCTTGTAGTTGATCTTTTCGTTGCGCAGGTCGGTTTCGACGCGGATGCCGGCTGCCTTCAGTTTCTCGGCTACGCTATTTGCATAGCCATCGGCATCGGAAACGATTGTCGCGACAACGGCTTGTACGGGTGCAAGCCAGACCGGGAAGCGACCGGCATAATGCTCGATCAAAATGCCGATGAAACGTTCATAGCTGCCGAAGATTGCACGGTGGAGCATGACGGGGCGATGCTTGCCGCCATCTTCGCCGATATAGCTGGCATCCAGACGTTCGGGCAGAACACGGTCCGACTGGATCGTGCCGACCTGCCAGGTGCGGCCGATTGCGTCGGTCAGGTGCCATTCGAGCTTGGGCGCGTAAAAAGCGCCTTCGCCGGGCAATTCTTCCCAGCCATATTCTTCGGTGGCGAGGCCCGCCTTGACAACGGCATCACGCAACTCATTCTCGGCTTTGTCCCAGTCGGCATCGCTGCCGAAGCGCTTTTCGGGGCGCAGCGCGAGCTTGATCGAATAGGTGAAGCCGAAATCCTTGTAGACCCGGTCGGCGAGCGCGCAGAAATCCTGCACTTCCTGCACGATCTGGTCTTCGCGGCAGAAGATGTGCGCGTCGTCCTGAGTGAACTGGCGCACGCGCATCAGGCCATGGAGCGCGCCGTGCGGTTCGTTGCGGTGGCAGCAGCCATGCTCGAACAGGCGCAGCGGCAGGTCGCGGTACGACTTGATACCCTGACGGAAGATCAGGACGTGCGCCGGGCAGTTCATTGGCTTCAGCGCCATCCAGTCGGCGTCGCCCGAAATCACCGGGCCTTCATCCTCGGTGTTGGGCACCTCGTCCGGGATGACGAACATATTCTCGCGATATTTGCCCCAGTGGCCAGACTGCTCCCATTGGTGGGCGTCCATCACCTGCGGGGTTTTGACCTCGCGATAGCCTGCATCGTCGATCGCGCGGCGCATATAGCTTTCGAGCTGCCGCCAGATGGTGAAGCCATGCGGGTGCCAGAATACCGAACCATGCGCCTCCTGCTGCAGGTGAAACAGGTCCATCTCGCCGCCCAATTTGCGATGGTCGCGCTTGGCGGCTTCTTCGAGGCGCAGCAGGTGCGCGTCGAGCTGCTTCTTGTTGAGCCAGCCGGTGCCATAGATGCGCGTAAGCTGGGCATTATTCTGGTCGCCGCGCCAATAGGCCCCGGCAACGCGCATCAGCTTGAATGCAGCGGGGTCGAGCTTTCCGGTCGAGGCCAGATGCGGGCCGCGGCACATATCCATCCAGTCGTCGCCCGACCAATAGACCGTCAGCTCCTCACCCTCGGGCAGTTCGGCCGCCCACTCGGCCTTGAAGCTTTCGCCAGCATCTTTCCAGGTCTTGATGAGGTCATCGCGCGCAACGACTTCGCGGCGCAGCGGCTTGTCGGCGCGGATGATCTCGCGCATCGCTTCCTCGATCGCAGGCAGGTCATCCTCGGTAAACGGGCCGCGATTGGCCGGGGCCATCACGTCATAATAGAAACCGTCGTCGGTTGCCGGGCCAAAGGTAATCTGCGTGCCGGGGTGCAGTTTCTGCACCGCCTCGGCAAGCACATGCGCAAAATCGTGGCGGGCAAGTTCCAGCGCATCCGCCTCATCCTTCGCCGTGATCAGCGCGAGGTTGGTATCGGCTTCGAGCGGACGCATGATATCGCGCACCTCGCCATCGACGCGCGCGGCCAGCGCAGCCTTGGCGAGGCCGGGGCCGATCGCAGCGGCAATATCCGCCGGGGTGGTTCCGCGCGCAACTTCTCGGGCGGAGCCATCGGGAAGGGTTACACGGATCATTTCGGACATTGGATTTGCACACTTTCAGCTTTGATTGGAGCCGCCCCTTTGCCAGCCAAAGCGCCCTGCCGCAAGTGCGCAGAAATGCGTCGAAACTGACAAAGCTGACACCATCGCGGTCGAGACCGGAAGTATGCTTCCTAGCTTTCGCCTGCCATTCTCCCTCTCAAATCACCATATTTTACCTGCTCGGTGACAGAAGCCGGTCGGCGCTGCTTGACAATGGGGTGCGGATTCAAGCACCTATCCCTCTGCAATAAGTGGAGGAAGGCGCACGATGACCGAACATCAGGGGAAGGCGCCAAGTGCCGTCACTTTCCATGGCAGCTGGACCGATTTTGCAAAGATTGCTTTGCCCAACGTTTTGTTGACCTTGGTGACGCTGGGCATTTATCGCTTCTGGGCAACGACGCGGGAACGGCAATATCTCTGGTCGCATACCCGCTTCATCGATGAACAGCTGGAATGGACCGGACGCGGGATTGAGCTGTTCATCGGCTTCGTCATGGTTTTTTTCCTGCTCGGCCTGCCTTTGGTCATCATGCAATTGGTGATCAACGGACTGGTGTTCCAAGGGCAACCGCTACTCGCGGGCATCATCATCTTTGCGATGATCATGTTCGTGTTCTACCTCACGGGCCTCGCTTATTTCCGGGCGCTGCGATACCGCCTCAGCCGCACTTACTGGCGCGGAATTCGCGGCGGCAGTGACGATGAAGGCTTTACCTATGGCTTTTCCTATATCTGGAAGAATGTCGTCGCCGCGATCCCGCTCTACCTGCTTTATCCCTGGGCCAGCATGTCGCTGTGGAATGAACGGTGGAGCAAGATGAGCTTTGGTCCCTACCAATTCCAGTCGGATGCCGATTGGAAAGCCCTGATGAAGCGCTACCTGCTTTTCTATCTGGTCCCCTTCCTGCTGTTTGTCGGGGCTATCATGATCGGCGTAAGCGCCGCCGCTTCGGGCGCTGGTGGCACTCCCTTTTCAACCGCCGGCGGGGTTGCGGCCGCTGTCATGATCATTTTCGGTGTTCTGGGTATCTATATCCTGATGCCGCTCGCCGCCTTGCTCTATTATTCGAAATTCATGCGCGTTGCGATTGGCGCGCTGCGCATCGGCGATCTCGAATTTGATTTCACTGCACGCTCGCCCGACTGGATCCTCTATTGGCTCGGCAACCTGGCAATCTGGATGCTGGCTTATGGGGCTGCCTTTGCTCCGTTCAGCATTTTCATCGCCGCCGATCCCACGCAATTTGCGCAGCAGTTGGAGGCAGGCGAATCTATCCTGTCGTTCGGTCTCGTAATCGGGATATTGGTGGCGATCATCCCGATTGCCTTTGCCTCTTCGATCATCCGTTACCGTCGCTGGAAATTCTTCGTGGTACACACCGAAGCCTTTGGTGAGGTTAACCTCGACCGGATGACGCAATCGACTACGCAAAGCGCCAGCCATGGTGAAGGCTTGCTCGATGCCTTTGATGTCGGTGCAATCTGATGCCCATGTTTTTCGATGCATGGCATTTCGACGGGCAGAGCGCCGTCCGACGGAATGTCGAGATCGAAGCCAGAGGACACCAGTTTTACTTGCGCGAACAGGATAAACAGTCTGGCCCCTTTGATTTTGCTGACCTGCGATTTCTCGAAAACAAGGCCGATACCAAGGTCTATGGGTTAGAGGGTAGAGATGGCTGGCGGTTGGGCCTGCGTGGCAATGTGCCGAGTGAGCTGGTACCGATGCTGCCAGCTGCCAAGACCTATGGCGGGCTGATCGACAGGTTGGGCTTGGGCAAGGCCAGCTTAGTTTTCGCAGGCATCAGCGCCGCCGTGGTGGCGGTGGTGCTGTTCTCGCCGCAATGGCTGGCGCCGCTGGTGCCCTCCAGCGTCGAACAAAAATTGGGCGATGCGCTGGTCGGCGACTTTGGCGGGCGTTTCTGCGATACGCCGCAGGGCAAGGCTGCGCTCGCCAAGCTGACACGATCGCTCGATGATAATCCGCAGGACCTGCAGGTCGAGGTGGCCAATATCGACATGCTCAATGCGGTTGCCTTGCCGGGTGGAAAGGTGCTGCTCTTCCAAGGGCTCTTGAGCCAGGCCAAGTCGCCCGATGAGGTGGCGGGGGTGCTGGCGCATGAAATCGGCCATGTCCGCGAACGTCATGTGATGCAGGGCCTGCTCCGGCAGATGGGGCTGGCGGTGGTGCTTGGCGGTTTTGATGGCAGCGGCGGCAGTACGCTGAACAGCATGCTTTCGACCACCTACACCCGCGATTCCGAACGCGAGGCCGATGAGCGTTCGTTGCAGGCCTTGAAGCGTGCGAACATTTCGCCGGTGGGTACCGCCGACTTCTTCAACCGACTAGCCGCGATGGATGGCAGTGGGGATATCAAGGATCGGCAAGCGCGAACCATGGCGAGTTATTCATCAAGCCATCCGCTCTCAGATGAACGCCGCAAGCTGTTCGAAAACGCGGTCGTCAAAGGAGCCGCTTACAAACCGGCATTGACCCCGGACGAGTGGCGCGAATTGAAAACGATGTGCGCACAGGACAAGGATGTGAAATCCGGCTGGGGCTTTGACATCGAATAGGTGCAGCGTCTAAGCGGGGCCGTAGATCCACCATTTGGAGTTGCCCCATGTTCCGTCGCCTCTTCATCGATCATCCGCGCAGTGTCGACGAAAGCTATCTCGAACATTTCGGGGTCGCATCGAAATTCGGCGTTACGATGATATGGGGCGGGTTGTGCGCGTTGGTGCACGCCGTGGTGCCCGGCTGGTGCGTGACCACCGGCAGCCGCACCATCGAACGGCTCAACCAGATCATGGTGATCCAGCGACGTGCCAAGGGGCAGGAGGTCAGCCAGATGCTGACCGTCGATTGGGTCATTTGAGTGACTCAAATTTGAGTCAGTCGCTTTCCCTTAACTTTTTTGCACGCCCCGACGGGCTGAAGCTCGCCTATCGCAAAGCGGAGGGCGCGGGACCGACTTTTGTCTTCCTGCCCGGCTATATGTCCGACATGGCCGGCGGCAAGGCGAC
>JALREL010000189.1 GCA_023262005.1 Sphingorhabdus sp.
AGGTGATCGTTCGCCAGATGCTGCAAAAGGTTGAGATCACCAATGGTGGCGACACCACCTTGCTGCCGGGCGAACAGGTCGACCGCGAGGAAATGGATGCGATCAATGCGAAGCTGCAGCCGGGCCAGCAGCCTGCCGAAGGCAAGCCCGTCCTGCTCGGCATCACCAAGGCGTCGCTGCAGACCCGCAGCTTCATCTCGGCCGCATCGTTCCAGGAAACCACCCGCGTTCTCACGCAGGCTGCTGTCGAGGGCAAGAAAGACGTCCTCACCGGCCTGAAGGAAAACGTGATCGTGGGTCGCCTGATCCCCGCCGGTACCGGTTCGGCCATGAACCGCATCCGCGTGGCAGCTTCCAGCCGCGACGCTGCGCTCCGCGCAAGCTATCGCAAGCTGCAGGAAAGCCTGATTGCGCCCGAAACCGCTGCTGAAGAGCATGCTGCCGAACTGGCGCAGGGCCCCGAAGCGGCACTGGGTGACGATCCAATCGGCATGATGGAACATACGCCTGAAACCGTTGAGGATTTCGAAGGCGATACCGAGGAATAAGCTTCCTCTAACCAGACAAGCAAAAGCCCGCCGGAAGCGATTCCGGCGGGCTTTTTGCTGGCTGCTTACCTAGAAAGTGTCAGATATCGCGCTCTTTCTCGGCTGCGATTTCCGATTCCAGGGCCTCGTAGCGCGCGCAGGCTTCCTGATCACCGTCGGCGCAATCTTCGCGCGCCTCGTCGCGCTTACGGGCGAGTTTGCCCAGCCGTTCCTCCTGCTTGCGCAGCGCCCTTCCGCGCTTCTCATCGGCTTCGGATTGGCTGGTAGTCATGACATCGGCGGTTTTGGAAACGACCTTCACCGGCGCGGTGACCACATCCTTCACAACCGACGCAACGCAGCCGGGTAGCAAGAGGGCAAGTGGAAGGATGAAAAGTGCACGCATGTGAATCTCCTGCTTTTGCGCCCATCTAACCCATTTCCAATGTCCTGTCGCTGAACAACAGACGTTACACCCAGATACATTTTTCTCATGATAGTTTCGGCTTGCCGCATTTTGTGCGGCGTTGGAGGAGGATATGCGATGAACAATATTCAACGGGGGATTGCCGAATTTATCGGCACATTCTGGCTCGTTCTTGGTGGCTGTGGCAGCGCGGTTATATCGGCAGCATTTCCGGAAGTCGGGATCGGCTTATTGGGTGTCTCACTGGCATTCGGCCTGACCGTCGTCACCATGGCCTTTGCCATTGGCCATATTTCGGGATGCCACCTCAACCCGGCGATTACGTTCGGACTTTGGGCTGGCGGACGTTTTGATGCCAGGGACATTCCCCTTTATGTCGCATCGCAGACATTGGGGGCGATCGCCGCTGCGTTCACCCTATATGTGATCGCAACCGGCAAGGCCGACTATTCGCTCGCTGCCCACGGCCTAGCTGCCAATGGAGTGGGAGAGGCCTCACCGGGCGGATATGCGATGGCCACAGGGTTCCTCGTCGAGGTGCTGCTTGCCTTCTTTTTCCTGTTCGTGATCATGGGCGCGACCGATGCCAAGGCGCCGGCCGGCTTCGCACCGCTGGCAATCGGCCTGACACTGGCTTTGATCCACCTGATATCGATCCCGGTCACCAACACCTCGGTCAATCCGGCAAGGAGCACGGGCCCCGCGCTGGTCGTCGGCGGGGTCGCGTTGCAGCAACTCTGGTTGTTCTGGGTCGCTCCGATCCTCGGCGGGCTGATTGGTGGTTTCGTCTATAAAGAATTGAACAAAACCACCGTCTGACTGGCTAGCTGACGAGGCGCTGCGCCATGGCGCGGACCTCGTCGGCCATATCTGGCCGCGAGAGTGCGACGGCCAGATTGGCCTCGATATAGCCCGCCTTTGACCCGCAGTCATAGCGCGCACCATCGAAGGTGACGGCGTGGAAGGGTTGGTTGCCGATCATCTGCGCCATGGCATCGGTCAACTGGATCTCGCCGCCTGCCCCTTTGCCCTGATGTTCAAGCACGCGCATAACTTCTGGCTGCAGGATGTAGCGTCCGGAGATGATGAGGTTTGAGGGGGCATCGGCAACCGCAGGCTTTTCAACCAGGCCCTTCACCTCGGTCAGCTTGCTTTGCGCAGCACCGGGATCGATCACGCCATAGCTCGAAACCTGTTCGTGCGGCACTTCGAGTACGCTCAGCAGGTTGCCACCGACGCGTTCATACTCAGCCACCATCTGCGCCATGCAGCCGGGCGAACCGTGCATGAATTCGTCGGGTAGGAAGATCGCAAAAGGTTCATCGCCGACAATGTCGCGCGCGCACCATATGGCATGGCCCAGCCCCATCGGCTCCTGCTGGCGGACATAGGCGCAGTTGCCTGGGCCAAGACGGGTCGGCTCGAGGATCGAGATATCCTTGCCGCGATCGGTCATCGTCCGCTCGAGCTCATAGGCGATATCGAAATGGTCCTCGATCGCGCTCTTGCCGCGACCGGTGACGAAGATCATCTGCTCGATCCCTGCCTCACGCGCCTCATCAACCGCATATTGAATCAGCGGCCTATCGACCACCGGTAGCATCTCTTTCGGGATCGCCTTGGTTGCAGGAAGGAAGCGGGTGCCAAGCCCGGCTACGGGAAAAACGGCCTTGCGGATCGGTTTGTGCGTCATGCCCAAACCATAGCGAAACATGGTTAATTGTCTATGACAGCGCCGTTTCAGCCAAGGCGTTCGGCGAAACCTTTTTTCAGTTTGGCAAGTTTGGGCGGAATGACGGCGAGGCAGTAGGGGTTACGCTGCCCTTCGCCATCCCAATAATTCTGATGGTAATCCTCTGCTGGATACCAGGTCGCCGGCCCCTCGATTGTCGTGACAATGGGTGCAGGCCAATCGGGCTGGGCGCGCGATATCGCTGCCTCTGCTTCGGAGCGCTGGGCGTCATCGAGCGGAAAGATCGCAGAGCGATATTGGGTTCCGATGTCATTGCCCTGGCGGTTCAACTGCGTCGGATCATGCGTCGCGAAAAAGATATCGAGCAGATCGGCATAGCCGATAACCGCCGGATCAAATCCGATGCGGATCGCCTCGGCATGGCCGGTGTTGCCGCTGCAAACTTGCTTGTAGCTGGGGTTCTCTACGCTGCCGCCGATATAGCCGCTTTCAACCGAATGGACGCCGCCTAACTGCTTGAACACCGCTTCGTTGCACCAGAAACATCCACCTGCAAAAATTGCCTCAGCCACTTGTCGCTTCCTTCGCAAAACGCGCGGCCTCTTTCTTTTCTTCGCGGCCGCGCACAACAAGCAGATACATGGCGGGCGTGACGATGCGCGACAAGAGGGTGGACGAAATAAGTCCGCCGATCAGCACGATTGCAAGCGGCCCGTAAAGATTGCCGCCAAACATCGCGAGCGGAAGCAAGCCACCGATCGCGGTCACCGATGTCAGCAACACCGGCAGAAAACGCACCTCGCCTGCTTGTTCAATGGCATCGCGCAAGCCGAGGCCGCGTTCTCGCAATTGCGAGGTGAAGTCGACCAGCAGGATCGAGTTTTTGATTTCGATACCGATCAGCGCAACAAAGCCGATAACGGCAAGGAAGGAGAGGTTGTTGCCCGTCACCAGCAAGCCGATAAGCCCGCCAAAGGTTCCAAGCGGGATGACCCCTGCGACGACCAAAGCCTCACGGAACTCGCCAAATTCAGCGACCAGAATGCCGAAAATGATGAACAGTGCGATCAATATGACCGGGCCAAAGCCCGAGAAGGTATCGTTGATTTTCTCCGCTTCGCCGCCAACACGGATGGAATAACCGATTGGCAGCTCGAGCTTGTCGAGCCTTTTCGTCGCTTCCTGCGTGATTTTCGAAGGAAGCGCGCCATCCTGCGTCTGCGCGGTGATTTCCACGGTGCGCTCCAAATTGCGCCGTGTGATCAGCGGAGCAACCGAGACCAGTTGCGGGTCGGTAATCTCCCCCAGCGCGACGGGCGCACCATTTCGGGTGGCGACATAGATCTGGTCGAGCGCCGACACGGGCTGTGTGTTGTTCAACGGGAGGCGCACAGTCACCGGATAACTGTCGCCTTCATTGTCACGGAATGTCCCCGCCCGTTCCCCTGACAGGGCCAGACGAATGATCCTGCGCGGCGAGCCTGCTGGTATATCAAGCAAAGCTGCCTTGCCCTCGTCAATTTGCATATCGAGATCGAGCCGGTCGGTTGCCACCGGGTTCACCACATCGCGCGTTCCGGGAACGTCGTGCAGCACCGCTTGCACCTTGCTGGCCAGTTCCTTGAGAACCTTCAGGTCCGGGCCGACTACCCGGAATTCGACCGGCGCATTGATGGGCGCACCGTTCTGGAAAAGCACCAATTTGACGCGCGCGCCGCTGATACGATCAAGCTTTTCGCGCAAACGCTCGACCATGCGCATGCTTTCTTCGCCGCGCCATTTGTCCATCACGGCAAGCACCTCACCGATGGTCGTGGTCTCTGCGGATTCAAAGCTATTATAGAAAACCGACGGATTTTTGCGGCCGACATTTTCGGCGCGCACTTCAATCGATGACTCCTTGGCCAGGATTTCCGAAACCTGACGAACGATCCGGCCCGTTTCATCCAGACTGGTACCCTGCTCCGCCTGCACAGTGACGCGAAAGTAAGATGAGTCCGCATTGGGGAACAGGCTGAAGCCGAGCACGGGGACGAGGCCGAACGCACCTATAGTGAGCGCCAAGGCGCCCCACACCGTTCGCCTTGGATTTTCGAGCGCCTTATGCAACACAGGCCGATAGAAACGGTCAATCTTCTCCATCAGCCATTGGAGCAGCTGATTGCCATGTTCGTCGCCATCGCGCTTGAGCAAGCGGCTGGCGAGGAAGGGAATGATGGTCAGCGAAATGACCAAAGATGCCGTCACAGTGAAGATGATCGTCCCGATGAAGCTCATCGTAAACTTGCCCGCGCCCTCGGGAAGGAAAAGCATGGGAACGAAAGCGAATACCAGCACGCCGGTGGAACCCAAAACCGCAAGGCTGATTTCCTTTGTGCCGTCGATGGCCGCCTGCATCCGTTCCTTGCCCATCCGCAAATGGCGAGAGACGTTCTCGATGACGACAATCGAGTCATCGACCAACAGCCCGAGCGAGAGGATGAAGCCTGCGACAACCAGTTGGCTGAGGTTGAAACCCATTGCGTAAACCGCGACGAGCCCCGATGCGAGCGACAGCGGTATCGAGACCATCACGATAACTGCTGCGCGCCAGCCCAGCGGCAATAGCGTGATCATGACCAATGCGAGCGCAATGGCAAAATCGCGTGCCAGCTCCGCCAGGCGCTTGGCGATATCGCGGCTCTGGTCGAACTGCAGGACGACCTGGATATCAGGCGGCAAAACCTTTTTCTGGTTCTCAAGCTCCTCCAGCAAGGCATTGCGCAGCTTGGTGGCGTCGGTTCCGGCTTTCTGGTTCGCGGTTATCCAGATCGCCCGCTTTCCGTTGTGGAAGACGCGCGAACGCGTTTCTTCCGCGCCCCAGAAGACATCGGCGACATCGCCTACACGCAAGATCGTCCCTTCGTTCGAGCGAAGCGGCAGGTTGCGGATAGTGTCGAGAGACTTGAATGCGCCGCCGGCCTCCACGTTGAAGCGCCGCGTTCCGCTGACCACCGCGCCGCTCGCGACATCTGCGCCACCCAGTTTCAGGGCGTCGGCAATGCTGCTGGCCGGCAAGCGTAATTCAGCCAATCTTTCGGGCTTTATCGCGACCGTAACCTCCGGTTGCGAAAGACCGTGTACTTCGGATTCGCGCACCGCATTATACCGCGAAAAGGCCTCGGATATGTCGCGGCCATATTTTTCCATGCGCCGCCAGCTTGCCGTTTCGCTGACCAAAGCAATCTGCAAAACCGATGCGTTGGTGGTGCGCATCTTCTTGAAATCGAGTCGAGCCAGATCGGCGGGCAGGCGGCTGCGGATCGCGGTGACTTCACGAACGGTATCATTGAAATAGCGATCGGGGTCGCCGGACCAGTCAAACTCCGCGCGGATAACGGTGCTGCTGTCGTTGCTGGTCGAGACGATTTCCTTCACGTCCTCCAGACCCTGCATCAACTCTTCGATCGGCTTGGCGACCGTCTGCTCCATCTCCTCGGCATCGGCACCAGGTTGGATGGCGGTGATAACCACCACCGGCAGCGGGAAATGCGGATCCACCGCACGGGGAATGGACGAGAAGGCAGAATAACCGAGCGCGATCAGCAAGCTGAACATCACAAGTGTCAGCTGCCAGCGGCGAATGGCAAATTCGGTTACATTCATGCGCGCGCTACCCGCCCCGGTTTGCGGCACATTTTAGCCGGGTGCCTTTGTCATGCGCACTTTGGCACCCGTGCGCAGCTTTTCCGCCCCCGATGTCACCAGCAGGTCGCCTTGTTTCAGGCCGCCGGTTATCACCACCGCACCGTCGGTGATCCGCTCGATCGCGACGTTGCGGGTTTCCACACGCTGGCTCTTTGGATCGACGATGTAGACCAAGGCTTCATTGGCGCGGACGCCAAGGATCGCGCTGGCGGGAATTTGCAGCGAGCCATCATCGGCTGCGGGCAGCTTGATACTGGCCGTACCAATCTGGCCCGATTTGAGCTGTGCCGATGCAGGCAAGCTGAACTGCACGGTAAAAGCGCCTGTCGCCTGGTTCGCGCGGCCGTCAATTTCGCTGATCGTCGCCGTCACCGGTGCCGATCCCAACGCGGGAAGGCTGATTTCAGCGGCCATGCCGACACGCAGACGGGCCGCATTGCGATCGATCACAGGGGCGCGGAAAACGAAACCATCATCACCTTCGCCAAGGATCAATGCAGGCGTGCCTGCGGCCACAATCTGCCCGGGTT
This sequence comes from Sphingorhabdus sp., assembly GCA_023262005.1. Classification (GTDB taxonomy): domain Bacteria; phylum Pseudomonadota; class Alphaproteobacteria; order Sphingomonadales; family Sphingomonadaceae; genus Sphingorhabdus_B; species Sphingorhabdus_B buctiana. Next base: position 6,865 of record JALREL010000189.1, read on the forward strand.
GGACATTTCGCGTCAGCACCACCCCGCTTGACGGCGCGTATAGCTGCGCCGTGCCGCGGGCAAATCCCGCCTGCGCGACCCTGGCGCTCGCTGCCTTCGCCGACGCCTCGGCAGCTTCATAGCGCGCCTTGGTGATCCATCCTTCGGCGTAGAGTTGCTTGATGCGGTCAAATTCCGCTTGTGCGCGGCTACGCTCAGCTTCGGCTGCACTCAGATCAGCCCCGACGCTGGTGGTATCGAGCGCGGCAAGCAAAGCGCCCTGCCGGACGAAATCGCCTTCTTCAAAACGCACCACCGCGACTTTGCCAGGGGTGGTGAAACCCAGGGGCGTTTCGCGGCGATAACGGACTGTTCCCACAGCACTGATCGTTTGCACCATGTTGCCCGGTTGGACGGTCATCACCTGGACGGGAAAAATCTCTTCGCTTGGCGCTGCCTTTTCGCTTTCCTTGCTTCCGCAGCCATAAAGCAACGGCGGCACCAGAAATGCAGCTATCGCAAGACGATGTGCACGGCCCTTCACGCGTCCTCCCCTAAATGCCCTTAGTGCGCTTGGTAGGCGAAACTTGGGTTCATGGAAACTATCGATTGCAATTCGCAATGCATTTTATTTGATGGACCGATGCTCGGCCAGCAGCGGCGGATCGCGGCGCCCATTTTTTACAACGTGTGAAGCCATACGCTCGATTTCTTCGCGAAACATCCGGACACGGTCTTGCCAGCGATAATGGGTGGGGGCGCTGAATATGCCGAGGCTGGTTGCCTTGCCGTAACGCTGCCAGAAACTGATCGCGGCTTCAGGATCATATCCCGCATTCGACATCAGCCAGATCGAAAGCCGGTCAGCCTCTTCCTCGGTCGATTTGATCACCGCGGTCTTTCCGCTTTTGGTTCGTTCGATGCGAGCACGATGATCGAGCAGATTATGCGCCATTTCATGGGCGACAACAGCCGCCAGTTCGTCATCATCGGCAACATATTCGATCAATCCGCTGGTCACGCGAACCCGCTCGCCATCCGCACCTGCATCGCGCTTGCTCCGCACATCTACCCAGAAATCCGAGGCACAGACCCGAGGCGGATCGAAAGCAATTGTCTTTCGACCAGTATCGGTGGTGACCAGTGCACGGAACAGGCCATCGCCAGCAAGCGCCCCGGCAACCTGATCGCGTACATTGTCCAACCGTTCGGAGGTTGCGCGTTTTTTGACTGGCTCACCGCCATACCAGATTTCGCTACCGCCAAATCCAGCCAGCCCGTCCCCGACGGAGAGGCCTGCTCTTATGGCTGGCCCATCAGCCACCAGTGCTGCAATGCTGACCGGTTCGCGAAAGGTGAAGGCACGCTGTGCCAGATCCGTATCGGGATATTGGCGCAGGTCATGAAGCACCCAACCCGGGTTGCGCCAGGTGTTGCGGCAATATTCGGCACTTCCCTTGGCAAGATGATAGCCCACGGTTGCGAGCCGCAGATCCTGTGCCACCAGCCCGCGATAAGCCTCGACAACCGGATCGCGCGGCTCGTCCCTTGTCGAAGCGACTGCTCCGAACAGGGCGACCACAAGAAAGAGAAACGCAATCGCCTTCACGCCGCTGCTCGCTTCAAACGGTCATTTATGGCGGCACCAATGCCTTCGTCGGGAATCGGCGCGACAGCGATGGAAGTTGCCTTGCTCGCGTCCCCCTTGTGCAAAGCATCGAAAAGCCGCGTTGCCGCTTCCACGAGATTGCCCTCAGGTGAAAGATTGTCATCGCCTGCAACGACGCCAAAGCCGATATGCCATTCGCCTTCCACCACCTCGCGGGCATCCAGGCGCACCGGTTTCGACGGCGCATAATGGCTGGCCAGTTGTCCCGGCGCTTCGATCTTGGCATCGCTGACCGGCAATGGTGGCTCATCGAGCAATGCCTCTATCTCTGCGGCGGTCACGGGGCCGGGGCGCAGCAATTGCCAGCCATTTTCGCGAATGGCGACGATGGTCGATTCAAGCCCTGCCGCGCATGGACCGGCATCAAGAACCAGCGGCATCGTTTCACCGAAACTGTGTGCGACATGTTCTGCGCGAGTGGGGCTGATGCCACCGCTGCGGTTCGCCGAAGGCGCAGCAAGTGCCAACCCGCTCTGTTTCAAAACGGCCTGCATCACCGGATGTGCCGGGCAACGCAGCGCGATGGTAGGAAGGCCCGCCGTGACCGCCTTGGCAACGCGAGCATCGGGTTGCAAAGGCAGTACCAAAGTCAACGGCCCCGGCCAGAAACGAACGGCCAGTTTCGATGCGCGATCATCAAACTGCGCCAACCTCTCGGCAGCTGCGTGATCGGGCACATGCACGATCAGCGGGTTGAAGTCCGGGCGGCCCTTGGTCCGATAGATTTGGGCAACCGCGTCGGCGTTCGATGCATCCGCAGCGAGGCCGTAGACCGTTTCGGTTGGAATCGCGACAACCGCTCCTGCGCGCAACCGTTCCACCGCCTCTGATATCGCAGCGGATTCGGCCTTCGCTACCCGGCCATGTCCTAGGGGATTTGAGCCTGTCATCATCCCGCGCTATAGGCCGGGAAACCCGCAAGCAACAGGCCCCAAAATGACATTCACCGCACCCGTTACCGAACAGCTTTTCGTTCTCAAGCATATCACCGGCATAGAAGAGCTGGCGGCGCATGAACGCTTTGCCGATGCAAGCACCGACATGGTCGAGGCGATAGTCGGGGGAATCGGGGAGTTTGCCGCAAGCGAATTCTATCCGCTGCGCCGCATCGGCGACACAGTGGGCGCCCGATTGATCGACGGGCGCGTGGTGATGCCCGACGGCTTTGTCGATGCTTACAAGGCCTATGTTGCCAATGGCTGGGGTTCAATCAACGCACCGGCCGACTTTGGCGGGCAAGGCCTGCCTTTCAGCCTTGCGACCGTCGCGCTCGACTCTCTGGGCGCTGCCAACATGGCCTTTGCTTTGTGCCCGATCCTGTCGGTTGGGGCGATCGAGGCAATCAACCATCACGGATCGGATGCGCAAAAGGCGATGTTCCTGCCCCTGCTGTCGACCGGCGAATGGACGGGTACAATGAACCTGACCGAGCCACAGGCGGGTTCTGACGTTGGCGCGCTCAAGACCACCGCAACCCCGCGCGGCGATGGTACCTACCAGATCAAGGGGCAAAAGATTTACATCAGCTTTGGCGATCATGACATGGCGGGCAACATCGTCCACCTCGTGCTGGCACGCACCCCTGATGCCCCGGCCGGCACCAAGGGTATCTCGCTGTTCCTGGTCCCCAAATATCGGGTGAACGAAGACGGCTCGCTTGGACAGCGCAACGATATCAAGGTGGTCTCGATCGAGCACAAAATGGGGATCAATGCCTCGCCCACCTGCGTGCTCGCCTTTGGCGACGAAGGCGAATGCGTTGGCGAACTGATCGGCCCTGAATTTGGCGGAATGCGGGCCATGTTCACGATGATGAACAATGCCCGGCTCAATGTCGGGCTCGAAGGCGTGCAGATTGCAGAGGCCGCAACGCAAAAGGCGGTCGCCTTTGCGCAAGATCGTGTCCAGTCTGCCCGCGCGGGTGGGACCAGCCGCGATTCGGTGGCGATTATCGAACATCCCGATGTGCGCCGCATGTTGATGCGGATGAAGGCGGGGACGCAGGCAATCCGCGCGCTGCTTTACTGCGCCAGCGGTTTTGTCGACCGTGCAGCGCTGGGAATTGAAGGCGCGCAGGAGATGGTGGACCTTTTGACCCCGCTCGCCAAGACCTACGGCACCGACATGGGTAGCGAAATCGCCTCGCTCGGCATCCAGGTACATGGCGGCATGGGCTTTATCGAGGAAACCGGTGCGGCGCAGCTTTATCGCGACATCCGGATCGCGGCGATTTACGAAGGCACCAACGGTATCCAGGCTGCGGATCTGGTGGGGCGCAAGCTCGGCATGCGCGGTGGCGATGCCATTCGCGACCATCTGGCGCGCATCGGGCAAGAGGCAGGCAATCATGGCGCGCTGAAAGCGCTTGCCGGCGCGTGCACCGAAGTAACCGAATGGATGATCGGCAGCGCATCGACCGACGAAAAGCTGGCCGGGAGCTATCCCTTCACCACCATGATGGCGGTCGCGACATCGGGCTGGCTGATGGCAAGGCAATTGCGCGCTGCCGAAGCCGAAGGCGGCAATACGCCTTTCCTGAGGGCTAAGATTGCCGCTTGTCGCTATTATCTTGATGTGATGGTGCCCGAGGCATTGTCGCTGAAAGGCAGCGCAATGGTGGGGGCAGAGTTGCTCTATACACTCGATGCAGAAGGCATGGCGGCTTGAGCGAAGAGCTGCTCCGTCGCATCGCCGATGCATTGGAGAGACTCGCCCCGCCGACGTCTCAACCGGCGGATTTGGAAGTACATGCAGCCTATCACTGGGATGGGCTTTCCCTCGCTGCGGTTACCAGTTTTGACCCGCTGCCGGATAGCCTGATCGTTGGTGTCGATCGGCAAAAGCAGGCCATCACCGAAAACAGCCGTCGCCACGCACAGGGCCACGCGGCGCATGACGTGCTGCTTTGGGGCGCGCGCGGCATGGGGAAATCCGCACTCGTCAAATCGGTGACAGGAGGCCTGCAGGCAGAAGGGCTGCCGCTGGCGCTTGTCGAAACAACGTCAGATCAATTGGCGAGCCTGCCGCAATTGTTCGCCCTGCTTGGCAAGGCGAACCGGCGTTTCATCCTGTTTATCGACGATATGGCATTCGAAGGCGACGATAGCGGGCCTCGTCGCTTGCGCTCGATGCTTGAGGGTGGTTCCGAAGCACGTCCAGCAAATGTCCGGCTTTATGTCACGTCAAACCGGCGCAACATTGTCGAACGGCGACATGACGAGGAAGATGCCGCGGTCAATGCGCGCGATGTTGCCGATGATCGGTTGGCGCTTGCCGACCGTTTCGGTCTGAAGCTTGGTTTCCAATATCCCGACCAGCCGGCCTTCCTCGAAATGGTCGCTGCCTATGCGGCGCATTTCGGTCTCGACTGGGAGGAAGCGGATGCCCTTGCCTTTGCACACCAACGCGGCGGTCGTTCAGGGCGCATAGCCTGGCATTATACCGTAGAACTCGCTGGCAGGGCAGGCCGAAGCCTTTAAAGCCCCTTTTCGTAGATGCGGTAAACCTTGTTCACCTTGCCACCCACGGCCTCACCAACCGAGACCATGGGACCGTTGGACGACAATACCCAGCCGAAATCACCGCGCGTCGCCCCAAATTTCGTAACGGCATCGCGGCGGATATATTCGATCAGCATGAAGGCGAGCTGGCTGGCGGTGCGCGTGCCCTGCAGTTTCTTGACCACCCCCATCAGCGGTACGCGCATAGTCGTCACCTGCGGCTTGCCGACATTGAGCCACCAGAGGAGCTTGGCCCAGTTGAAGGGCCAGAGCGAGCCGCCATATTTGGCCAGTTGCTCGTTAAGGTCGGGCACCGTCATCATGAAGGCAACAGGTTCGCCATCAATTTCGGCGACGCGGATCAGATCTTCGAAAACGATCGGTTTCAGCTTCTTCCCCGCATAGGCGACTTCGGCAGGGGTGAAGGGTACGAAGCCCCAATTGTCGCTCCATGCATCGTTGAGGATCGACAGGATTAGCGCCGCTTCATCGTCGAATTTGCTTTTGTTCACCCGGCGGATTTTGATCTTTCCACTCTTCTCTCCCATCGCCACGATACGGTTGGTGAGTTCGGGGAAGCCCTGGTCGATCGGCAGCGCGTAGGTGTATAGATCCTCGACCTTGCGATGCCCGGCGGCTTCGATCCAGGCTTGATAGGCCGCGCTGTTGAAGCCCATCATCACCGTCGGCGGATGATCGTGGCCTTCGATGAGCAGGCCGGGTTCGTCCCACATTGCGAAACTGACTGGTCCCAGCATCTTGGTCATGCCCTTGGCGCGCAACCATTTCTCCGCCTCTGCCAGCAGAGCGTTGCCGATGTCGGCACTCTCCGCTTCGTAAAAGCCCCAGAAACCGGTGCCGGGGCCCATGCCCTGCTCGACCGGCTGCTTGAGCGCGAGATGATCGATATGTGCCGAAATACGGCCGACCACCTGGCCATCCCTGCGCGCGAGGAAAAGCTGCGCCTCGGCATGTTCGAACCAGGGATTTTTGGACGGGGTGAGGAGGCCGTAGACCTCATCCTTCAAAGGCGGAACCCAGTTGGGATCATTCGCGTAGAGGCGGAAAGGCAGATCGACAAACTCCGCCAGCGCTTTTTTCCCTGCAACCGGTGTGACGCGCAACTCGCCAGCCTGCATCTGTATTCCCCTGAATTGATCTGGCGGCCTTATGCGGCGCACAGGCGCGAAGAGCAACCCGGTTACAGCCGCAATCTCACGGCCAATTTGCCCAGCCCCTGCTTGTCTTCATCAAGCAAGCCCCATTTGAGCGCCAACCACAATGTCGGCCAGAAAAGCGCGAAAAGGGAGAGTGCGCGGATGCGCTGGCCAAAGGGGTCAAGCAATTCTCCAATGCCCCAAAGCAGCGCGATACACGCCACAGCAGCAAACAGCGCGCGCAAGAAACCATGCCCGAAGGGGGACACCCTGTCCGCCACATAGAGTTCAACTATCGCGAGCAAGGCGGTCAACACGACCGCGGCGGATACGGCTATAGCCATGCCGGTCGCGCCCATTTCGGGAACCAACCAGATACCGAGGGCAAGCCAGATGGCCAGCCCAGCAAGGCTGTTCGCCAGTGGCAGGCCGCGATGCCCGATCATCTCGATAATGGGGGTGGCTGGGCCAAGTGCAGCTTCTGCCGCCCTTGCAGCCAAAAGGATGATAAGCACCATCAAGGCCGCCTCTGCACCCGGCGCGAACGCGGTCAACAGGTCGGCAGCTATCAGGATCAGGAAGCCGGCGAGCGGCACCGCCAGCAACAAGGAAAGATGGGTGGAGAAGCTGTAGAGCGGGGCGATCTCCTTGCGATCGACCGCCGCCTGTGCGGAAGCCAAGGGCGCGAGCACGTAGAGGAAGGATTGCCGCACGATGAGCGGGATCGATGCAATCTTGCGTGCAATCCCGAAAAGGCCTGCCGCGGTTGCGCCGCCCGCGCCGGGGATCATGGCGTTGAGCAATATCGGTGGCAGATCGTTATAGGCACGGCGGGCGAGCGCCGGGGGCAGCATCGCCATGCCGGTGGCCAACGTTTCCGCGCGCAGCGATGCGGGCAAGGGCGCCCGCAGCAGCAATGCTGTATCGAAATAGCGCGCCAGCAACTTCCAGCTCAACCACGCGGTCAGCGCAAGCGACAACAAATGCCCGAACAGCAGCCCTTCAAAGCCGGTACCGGCGAGGAAAAAGCCCGCTGCAAAGATCAACCGGGCGACCTGCTCCCAGAAAATACGAAGGCGAATTTCGGGGCCAAAGGCGCGCATCGCACGGGCGGCCGCCGTCGCAGTTTCGATGAAGATCCAGAGCGGGAGGCTCCAGGCGAAAATGGCAATGGCCTGCGGGAGTTTTGCCGCGTCGCCGGGCGCGCTCGCCACCCAGCTGGCAAGGAGCGGTGCGGATAGCGAAATCGCAACCGCCGCAACAACCCCCAAACCCGTACTGACAATCAAGGCAAAGCGGACTGCACCATGCTGTTCTTCGCGGCTGTAGCTCGACGGGACAATCCGCTGCAACGCCTGACCCAAGGCAAGATCGAGCAGGTTGGCAAGGATGTTCACCGCCGCCCATAGCACGACATAGACGCCATAGCCGGTCAGCCCGAACATCCATGTATAGGCGGGTTGGGAAATAACCTCGATCAGCGCGCCGAGCCGCGCGACCGCAGCCAGCCCCGCACCCTTGGCGACATCCTTGCGATCGATGGTCTGCGCCTGCGCGCCGACCAGCGCTTCTTCCTGCGGCCCGCTCATTATTCTTCGGTGCGGATCAGCACCGTCTCACCAATCAGCAGGAACAGCAGGAACGGCGCCCACGCCGCGATAAATGGCGGGTAGGCCCCCAAATTGCCCATAGCGAGTGCAAAATTATCAGCCACAAAATAGGCAAAGCCCAATGCCATGCCGATTACAGCACGCAAGAAAAGGGCGCCCGATCGCGCCAGACCGAAAGCAGCAACCGCGCCAAGCAAGGGCATGAGAAGCGCCGAGAGCGGGCCGGAAATCTTGTGCCACAATATGCCTTCGAGCGTGTCGGTGCGCCGGCCGGCAGCTTTCAAATCGTCGATTGCACGGCTCAATGGGATGAAAGCCAGCGCATCACCATCCACTTTGAGGCGATTGAACCGTTCGGGTTCGATACCACGGCCAACGGTAATGTCCGGCAGTTTCTGCTGCTCGGCCTTGGCAACATCGAAGACGCTGACTCCCTCCAGCTTCCATGCGCCATCCTGCAGGCTGCCTTTTTCCGCACGGATCACGCGTTTCAAACTGCCTTCATTGCGCTGGTACACCCGCACATCCTGAAGGAGTGTCGCAGCACCTTTGCCTGATACGGTGCGCACCTGAACAAGATCGCGGCCTTCACGCACCCAGACATTGGTCCGCACGCCATCGTCGACAGGAACAGGGCCATATTCGACATCCTGCCAAACCTTGAGCTTGGCCGTGGCAGGCGCGACCACCGTATCGTTGAACGCGAAGGAAATGCCCGCCACCAACAGGCTGGCAGCCAGCATAGGGGCGAGTATCTGGTGCGCCGAAAGCCCCGCCGCCTTCATGGCAATGACCTCGCTGTTCTGGCTCAGCGTGGCGAAGGTTATCAGCGTTGCCAGCAAGACGGAAAAGGGCAGGAACCGCGCAATGATCTGCGGTGCACGCATCCCGACATAGCGCCACAGGTCTGCCTCGCTATTGCCCGCGACCGAGAGGATCTTGCCGCTTTCACCCAAAAGGTCGAGCGTCTGGAGCACCAGCACCAGCATCAGCAAAACGGCAAAGGTGCGCACCAGGAACAGCCGCGCCATGTACCAGCCAATCTGCCGCGAAGGGAAGAATTGCAGCCGCATCGCCTAAGCCTCCTGCACCAGAAGACGCGATTTTCGGCGGCCGAAACGGAAGAATTTCTTGATCGTCTTGCCGGCCTTGGCGGCGAATACCTCCAGCGCGCCAATGGGTTGCCCGCCGGGCTTGTGCGCGATCACGTGGTACATCCACAATATCAGCGCGGAAAAGGCAATAAAGGGAACCCACAAAGCAATCACCGGGTGGACGGTGCCCAATGCCCCCATCGACTCCGCATATTCGTTTATCTTGTGATAGGTCACCACCATCACGATCGACAGGAAGACCCCCAGCGCCGAAGTCGAGCGCTTGGGCGGAATGGCCAGTGCCAGCGCAAGCAAGGGCAGGAGTAGCATCATCGCCACTTCGACCATGCGGAAATTGAGGTTAGCCCATGCCGCATTGCGTTCGCTCTTGGGCCGCTCGACATCGCTTCCAACCTTGACCAGTTCGTTGAGCGTATATTCGCGATCCTTGCCACCGCGCCCTCGAAATTGTTCGATCTGCGGCAAGTCGATCGGGACGTCATGGTTGGAGAAACTGAGGACGCGCGGATTGCGGTAATTGGGTGCATCATGCACCAAAGTACCGTTGGTCAATCGCAGGATGATCGTGTCCGGATCGTCAGTGCGCAGGAACTGGCCTTTTTCGGCGGTCACCGAAATCGACTGGCCCTTCTTGTTTTCCGCGAAAACAAACAGTCCGGACAAATCATTGCCCTTGTTGCGGCTCTCCTCGATCCGCATCGTCAGATTGTCGCCAAGATTGTTGAACTCTCCGACCTTGATCGACGCCCCCAAGGCGCCCGAGCGCAGGTCGAAACGCAGCTCTTCATAAAGGTAGCGCGACGTGGGTTGCACCCAGCCAACGATCGCGAAATTCACCAGCGCGAGCCCAATCGCAAACAGGTAGGGCACGCGCAACAGCCGCCAATAGCTTTGGCCGACAGCGCGGAAAATGTCGATTTCAGAAGTGGTTGCGAGCTTTCGAAAGGCAAGCAAGATGCCCAGAAGCAGTCCGATCGGGATCCCGAGCGACATATATTCGGGGATGAGGTTTGCCAGCATGCGCCAGACCACGCTGACCGGGCCGCCCTCTGCTGCGACGAAGTCGAAAAGCCGCAGCATCTTGTCGAGCAGCAGCAGCATCGCGGCAATCACCAGCGTTCCAATCAAGGGAAGCGTGACGAGCCTTGCAATATAGCGGTCGGTGGCAGTCAAAAATTTCAACTTGTGGTCGCCCTGTCACCCTATTTTGGCCGCAAATCGTTCCGATATACCTGATCAAGATCAGGAGCAATATCGTTGGTCGCAATTCGACCAGCGCAAATGGTACGGAGTTGTAACAGCAATGGCACGTTTCATTGCCGGCATCGCAGCCGCCGCCGCGCTCGCCATGACGGGTACGGCTTCGGCCGGAAGCGTAATTTCTAATGATATGAGCCGCTGCAGCGCCGGTGAAGGGCCTGCAGTGAAAGTAGTTGTGCAGGGTATCAAAAGCTCAACCGGCAAGCTGCGGGTGCAGACCTATCCTGCAACCAAAGCCGCATGGCTCGCCAAGGGCCGCTGGCTGCAGCGCATCGAATCGGGTGCCCGCGCTGGCACGATGAGCTTTTGCCTGCCTGTCGGCACCGCCGGCAATTATGCGGTCGCCGTCCGCCATGACAAGAATGGCAACGGCAGCACCGACATTTCGTCGGATGGTGGCGGTTTCTCGAATAACCCTTCGATCAGCGTGCTCAACCTGGGCAAGCCATCGGTCGGAAAGGTCAGCTTTTACGTTGGTTCCGGTGTCACCACCGTCACCATCAACATGAAGTATATGTAAGGAAATCGGGGGCAATTTGGCACTAGTCGCGCTTCTTTCCAATCCGCACTCGACCGGCAACAAGAGCCTGTTGCCGCAAGTGCGGAGCTATTGCGCGAAGAACCCCGACATCTTCCATTATGAAGTCGAAGAGGTTGGCCAGATTGCCCGCGCCCTCGAAATGATCGCGCGCGTCAAACCCAAAGTCCTTGTCGTCAATGGCGGCGATGGCACGGTGCAGGCGGCGTTGACCGAGCTTTACCATGGCGGACATTTCAAGGGTACGCCGCCGCCGGTGGCGGTGCTGCCCAATGGCAAGACGAACCTGATTGCCCTTGATCTCGGTGCAAGCGGCGATCCTCTGCAGGCGTTGGCCGAAATATTGGAACTGGCGAAGGGCGATTTATCCGGCCATGTCGTCGCGCGCGAGTTGATTGCTCTATCGGAAGGCAATGAAAATGCCCGCCCGGTGATAGGCATGTTCCTAGGCGGTGCCTATCTGGCAGAGACGATTCTCTATTGCCGGAACAAGATCTATCCGCTCGGCCTGCCGAACGGGATCAGCCATGTTATTGCCGCATTTGCCGCCATATTCTCTGTGCTGTTCGGGCTGAAGGCAGATTTCCTGCCGCGGCGTTCGGAGGCTATCCGCATTTCTTTGATCCGTGATGGCGAACTCAAGGGCCGCTTCTCGGTGCTGATCGTCACCACGCTGGAAAAGCTTTTGCTGGGCGGCCGGGTGCGGACCGAAGGCAGCGGCCATCTGAAGCTGATGGCGGTCGACCATCGCCCATGGGTGCTGGTGCGGATGATCGTTGCATCGCTTGCAGGGCGGCTTGGAAAGCGGCGGATGGAGGGGATCCACATCAGCAATGGCGATATCATCCGCATTGATGGCGGTCGCAGCAATGTGATCCTCGACGGTGAGGTGTTCGAAGCCGACAGCGACCGGCCAATCGTTCTCCGCTCAACCCCGCCAGTGCCTTTCCTCAAGCTCGCCGCCTGAGGGCAATCGCCTTTCGCCGGAAAAGCCGCTAGGCGCATCGTATGTCCCAGATTGCTGAACTTGTTGCCGAAGAGCTGGCGCAGCCGGTCGACCCGCTTGTGCGCGCCATGGCTGCGGCGCTGGCGGCCAAATATCCCGGCGCTGCACGGGCGATCCTGTTCTACGGAAGCTGCCTGCGCGAAAGCCAGCTTGATGGGCTGATGCTCGATTTCTACCTGATCGTTTCGGACTATGAAACCGCCTATGGCGAAGGCTGGCTGGCCCGCGCCAATCGCCTGATCCCGCCCAACGTCTTTCCTTTTGAACATGACGGGCTGATGGCCAAATATGCAGTTCTCAGCGAGGCGGACTTCCATCGCCTGAATGGGCAGGAAACACGCAATGTCTCGGTTTGGGCGCGATTTGCCCAGCCCGCCCGCTTGGTCTGGCACGCCGATGATGTTGCGCAGGAAACAGCGGTCGCGTCCGTATCGCGAGCGGCGCCAACACTACTGGCCGCAGCCGGGGCGGTTGACGGCGAAGCGCCGCTCGACTGGTGGCGGCGCGCTTTCGCCCTTACTTATTCGGTCGAGTTGCGCGCCGAGCGCAAAAGCCGATCGAACTCGGTGGTCGATGCCGATCCTTCGCGTTACGAACGATTTAGCGGCCCCGCGATAGCGGCTATTCCGTCGAACGCGATCAGTGGGAATTGGTCACGGCGCCGCTTAGAAGGAAAGCTGCTGTCAGTCGCGCGTCTGGCCAAGGCCGCCTTCACCTATTCCGGCGGGATCGATTACCTCGCGTGGAAAATCAACCGCCACGCTGGCACCCAGATCGAGATCAAGCCATGGCAGCGCAAATGGCCACTGCTCGCGGCGCTGGTGCTGGTTCCCAAATTGCTCGCCAAGGGCGCGGTGCGTTAACTGCGGAACACCACTGTTCGACTGCCATTGAGCAGCACCCGGTCTTCCAGATGATCACGAACCGCCGAGGCCAAGACACGGCTTTCGATATCGCGGCCTTTTGCCACCAGATCTTCCGCCGTGTCAGCATGGCTGACGGCCTCGACATCTTGAGCAATGATCGGGCCTTCGTCGAGGTCGGCGGTCACATAATGGGCCGTCGCGCCGATCATCTTCACCCCGCGCGCATGCGCCTGATGATAGGGTTTTGCGCCTTTGAAGCCGGGGAGGAAGCTGTGATGGATGTTGATGCAACGGCCTGAAAGGAAGGCAGCAAAATCATCCGACAGTATCTGCATATAGCGCGCGAGAACAACCAGTTCGGCTCCGGATTCGGCAATCAATGCCTTTATGGCAGCTTCCTGCGCAGGCTTGGTTTCGGGCGAAATCGGGAAATGATGCCAGGGAATATCGCCCGCCAATGAGGGCTTGGAAGGATCGCGCGGATGGTTGGAGGCGATGGCGACCACATCCATTTTCAACTCGCCCACGCGCACACGATAAAGCAGGTCTTCGAGGCAATGGTCGAATTTCGAGACCATCAGCAACACCTTGCGCGGTGTATCGGCATCCCGAATCTGCCACCGCATTGCCAGACGTTCAGCCAGCGGTGCAAAGCCCGCTTTCAGCCCTTCGGCATCAGGCGCGCCGGGCAGTGCCTCAAACACAACCCGCATGAAAAATTGTGTGTTCTCGCGATCGTTGAATTGCTGCGATTCCAGGATATTGCAGCCATGGTTGGCAAGGAAGCCGGAAACAGCCGCGACCAACCCCGGCGCATCAGGGCAGGATAAGGTCAGAGTGTAGCGC
>JALREL010000211.1 GCA_023262005.1 Sphingorhabdus sp.
AAGCCGACATTGCTATGGGAACTCGATCCGCAACGCGGCGCATCCTACCTGCTGGGCGAGGACGAAGAGCATTGGAAACCGGCACTTTCGATCTTCTCAAAAGACCGGCCGGCAAAATCCCTGATCACTGCCACCGAAATAGAAGGTTTGGACTTGCTGCCATCCGACGGCAGCATGGTCGAACTCGATTCCTATTTGCGGCAATTGGGAAAGAAACGGCGACTGGCAAAAATTGCGCAAGAGTTGAAGGCTGAATATCCCATAATCATTCTCGATTGCCCACCGGTGATGAACGAGGTCGCGCGCCAGATCATGCGGGCAGCCGACCTTATAATCGTACCCTTGTCGCCCTCGCCCTTGGCTCGTCGATCGCTAGATCTTGTGCGATTCGAGCTATCGAAAATGGTCAAGTCCGACGCGGCGATCCTACCGGTTTTTTCAATGATCGACCGGCGGCGAAGCTTGCACTGCGAAGCGTGCGATGCACAACCTGACTGGCCCGTGATCCCTATGTCGAGCATAGTGGAGCAGGTGGCCGTCCGCCGCGCACCCCTTGGCGCGTTTCGTTCCAACTGCCCCGCTTCTGTTGCATTTGCGTCATTGTGGCGGGGGATCGAGGCCAAGCTGGCCTCAAGGAAATAGTCCAGGGTGGACCACTGTCATTTTTCTTTCTTGAACCCATAGCCGAACTGTCACGGTTCCCTCGCAAATTCGAAACAGCACGCGCCTAGTGCCCCCCTCGCAACAATAACTGCGAGGGAAAACCATGCGTACCGCCACTCTCTTCCTACTAACCACTTCTGCGCTGTTTTCAGCGCCCGCCTTTGCCCAGGATGCCATTCCGACTGCAGACGAATCGACTGCGGAAAACGAGATTGTCGTCTTTGGCCAAGGCCAGACCCGCCAAGTTCAGGAACTGAAGACCGAGGATGTCACCATCCTCGCGCCTGGAACCAGCCCTTTGAAAGCAATCGAAAAGCTGCCCAGCGTCAATTTCCAGTCGGCAGATCCGTTTGGCACATATGAATGGTCCAGCCGCGTCACAATCCGTGGATTCAACCAGAACCAGCTTGGTTACACCCTGGACGGCATACCGCTCGGCGACTCTACATATGGTAACAATAATGGCCTGCATATCGGACGTGCGATTGCGCCCGAGAATATCGGCGTTACCCGCGTGTCACAGGGCGCCGGTTCGATTGGCACCCAATCGACCAACAATCTGGGCGGCACGCTGGAGTTTTTCTCACTCGACCCCGTAGACGGTTTCGGAGCAGACGCTAATCTCACCTATGGTTCCGAGAACACCGTTCGCGCATTTGCGCGGGTGAATTTTGGCGAAAGCGACGGCATTCGCGGTTTCATTTCGGGCACCTATCATAATGCAGAAAAGTGGAAGGGTGGCGGCGACCAGCGCAACTGGATGATCAATGCCAAGGCGATCATCCCAGTCGGTGAAGCAGAGTTCGACGCCTATTTCAGCTATTCGGATCGCGCCGAGCAGGACTATCAGGATCTTTCGCTCGAGATGATCAGCCGCCTGGGTTATGATCACGATAACTACTCCCCCGATTATGCGACCGCCATCCGTGCCGCACAGGGCGTTTTCGTCGCTCCGATCAACAATCTTGACGACAGCTATTATGATGCATCGGGCCTGCGCAAAGATACGCTGGCGGCCTATGGCCTGACCGCACCGCTCAGCGAAGGCGTGACCTTCAAGATCAAGGCCTATTATCATGACAACACCGGCCAGGGAACGTGGGGCACACCTTATGTGGCAAGCCCGACCGGCGTACCCATGTCGGTGCGCACAACAGAATATGACATCCAGCGCGGCGGTGTATTCGGCTCGTTGGAAGCCGAGGTCGGCGATCACACGATCAGCGTTGGCGGTTGGTATGAGCATAACGACTTCACCCAAGCCCGCCGCTTCTACGCTTATGAAAGCCTTACCAACCCGGGCCGCGATCACCAGAAATTCATGCGCAACCCGTTCTTCACCCAATGGCTGTTCGATTTCAACACAGACACACTGCAATATCATGTGCAGGACAAAATCAGCATGGGCGATCTGACGATCAACCTCGGTTGGAAGGGCTTTCAAGTCAACAATGAGGCTGATCCGCGCGTCCAAGGTTCGCTCGCTGCCGGTAAGATCAAATCGCGCGACTGGTTCCAGCCGCATGCCGGTGTCGCTTACAAGCTGAGCGGCAATGCAGAGGTTTTCGGCGGCTTTACGCAGGCGACCCGTGCATTCGTCTCTTCAGCCACGAGCGGACCTTTTTCGACTACACAGGCGGGATTCAACGCGCTGCGGGCTCGCGGCCTGAAGCCGGAGGAATCTGATACCTATGAACTTGGTGCGCGCTTCAATAACACCACCTTCAATGGCGTGCTGGGTGTATATTATGTCAACTTCCGCAATCGCCTCCTCGGAATTCCGACAGGCCCAGGAATTGTTGGCAACCCTTCGATCCTTCAGAATGTCGGCTCGGTTCGCTCGCTTGGTTTCGAAGCTGCGGGCGATGTGCGCCTAGGCGGGGGGCTCACCTTGTTTGCATCGTATAGCTATAACGATGCGACCTATCGTGACGATGTCTTCGTTCCGGGCGTGGTTCCTGTGACGATCCCGATCAAGGGCAAGTCTGTGGTCGACACGCCGAAGCATCTGCTGAAAGGTGAGATCGCTTATGACAGCGACAGCCTGTTCGGCCGTATCGGCGCAAATTATATGAGCAAGCGTTACTTCACCTACACCAACGACCAATCGGTCGGCAGCCGGGTGATTGTCGATGCTACGCTCGGCTATCGCTTTGATCTTGGCATGCGCAAGCCAGTCGAGGTCCAACTCAACGCCACCAACCTTTTCGACAAGCGTTATGTTTCTACGATCGGCTCGAACGGCTTTGGTAACAGTGGTGATAACCAGACCCTGCTCGCAGGCGCTCCGCAGCAGTTCTTCGTGACGGCAAAGGTCGGTTTCTGATGCGCGCGATGCCCCGCTTGATCGCCACGCTGGCAGCGCTCGTTCCAACCGCTAGCCAAGCCGAACCGGTGCTTTTGATCTCTATAGACGGGCTCCAGCCCGCCGATGTGATCGAAGCCGACAAGCGGGGCATCGACATCCCCAATCTCAAGCGTTTTGTGAAAGAGGGCAGCTACGCCAGCGGCGTCGTTGGAGTATTGCCTTCTATCACCTATCCCAGCCATGCCACTTTGGTGACAGGCGCCAGTCCCGCCGAGCACGGTATTATTGGTAATACTGGCTTTGATCCGCTGCAGATCAATCAGTCGGGCTGGTATTGGTATGCCAGCGACTACAAAGTTCCGACTCTTTGGGATGCGGCCGCCAAAGCCGGCCTTAAGACTGCAAATATACACTGGCCGGTCACGGTCGGCATGAACTCAATCCAGTATAACCTACCGCAAATCTGGCGCACCGGACATGAAGACGACATCAAGCTGATGAAGGTGCTGGCGACGCCTGGCCTCATCGATCGGCTGGAGCAATCCATAGGCATACCATATGCGCAGGGCATCGATGAGAGCATAACTGGCGACGAGAACCGCGCCCGCTTTGCCGAAGCGCTGATTCTTGCGGAAAAACCGGATTTCATGACGGCCTATTTCACCGCGCTTGACCATGAACAGCATGAGAAGGGCCCGGACACGCCCGATGCGCGCAAAATTTTGGAGCGCATCGACGTCATCGTCGGGCGATTGGTCGCGGCCCAGATGCAGGCGCATCCGGACTCGGTTATTGCGATTGCATCCGACCATGGGTTTGCCGCCACCACGACCGAGATCAACCTTTACCGGGCGTTCATCGATGCAGGTCTAATCACCATCGGCCCCGATGGAAAGATTGCCAGCTGGCTGGCGGCCCCATGGAATTCTGGTGGTTCGAGTGCAATCATGCTGTCCGATCCGCAAGACACAGCGCTCGTCGCCCGCGTCGCAGGACTGCTCGATAAGCTCAAATCGGATCCGGCCAACCGCATCGCAGCGATAGCAGATCGCAAAGCGATTGGTGCAATGGGCGGCAACCCCAAAGCGAGCTTCTATGTGAATTTTGAATTCGGCGCTTATGGCGGCGGCTTCAAAGGCAAGGATGCACCTTTGGTGGCAAAGTCGGCGAGCAAAGGAACACATGGCTATTTCCAGGCTGGAGGCCAGATGCGATCGGCATTCCTGATGATGGGTAAGGGCGTGAAGCAGGGACATGACATGGGCGAAATGGATATGCGTTCGATTGCGCCGTTGCTCGCTCAGAAACTCGGCATCAATTTCAATGTTACCGATAAACATGCTGCAATAAGCACGCCTTGATTGTTCACTAAATTCACAGGGATGCGGTGAGTCACGATTCTGTCATTTGAAGGTTGCACTCAAAGGTAAAGATGCCACGGGGGTGAATTACATGACCGGATCTTCAACCGTGTTGTTTACGACACAGGATGCGAACCTATTCGTCGAATTGCAGCGCCAGCGTCCCGACGTTGCCCTGTTGGCGATAGGTTCAACCATTCCCCCGTTGAATGCAGATGGCAGAATCTGGTGTTTCGTCGATTTCCTCCTACCTGAAGTTTCAGGGTTGGAAATGTGTCGGAGGTTGCGCACCAACCCGGCCACCGAAAAATCGCGGATAACGATTGTCTTCGACAGTGCAGACAAAGAGTTGATTCTGCGCGCACTTCATGCTGGCGCTGATGACTATATCGTCGGGCAACTTTCTGCTGAAGAGGTGTTGCGGCGGATTCAGGATTTTAATCCGCCCAGCCTCACTCCCAAGGAAAAGATCGAACTCGGTGACATTATAGTCGAACCGATAGCCCACCGCGTCAGGTACCAAGGCAAGCGCGTGGAGCTCGCACCCAACGAGTTCCAGCTTTTGCTGCACTTCGCACAGAGCCCAGACCGCGTCTTCTCACGCGAAGATCTAATACAATCGCTGGGAAAGCCGGCAGATGATATCGAGAGCCGCACAGTCGATGTATGGATTGGACGCTTGCGCCGCGCCTTCAAAAAGGTGGGAGCGCCCGAGGTCATCCGCACTGTCCGTCCGATTGGATATGTTTTCGAGATCCCCTGATCGACCTGTTCGCTGCAATCAAACTGCAACGCTACTGACTCGAACTGGTAATGCGTTTCATGCGGTAATGTAAAACAACGAAGATAATGGAGGCGCATTACCGATAAACGGAGGGCGCCGAACATGCGCGAAAGCATCGGATATCAGCCGGTCGCAATAGACACACCGCAAATGTCGCCTCCGGAATGGATTTTCCATCCCGAACCAAAAAGTTTCCGACCCAAAGCAAAGTTCCGGACGATCTGGATTTCGGATATTCATTTGGGCACTAAAGGTTGCAACGCCGAGCTACTTCTGGATTTTCTCCATTCGGTTGAATGCGAAACGCTTTATCTGGTCGGTGATATCATCGACGGATGGCGGCTCAAGAAGGGCTGGTATTGGCCAGACAGCCACAATGAAGTCGTGCGACGAATACTAAAGATAGCGCATAAAGGTACACGCGTGATTTTTGTCGTCGGCAACCATGACGAGATGCTTCGCGACTATGCCGGTTTCAGCTTTGGCGGAATAACTCTGGCACGCGAGGCAATTCATGAAACTGCTGATGGTCGATTACTCCTGATAACCCATGGAGACGCTTTCGACGGTGTCGTGCTCTACGCCCGTTGGCTCGCCTTTTTGGGTGACCAAGCTTATAATTTACTGCTTCGCGCGAACGTCTGGATTAACTTCGTTCGCAAGAGGCTAAACCTGCCTTACTGGTCGCTCTCATCCTACCTTAAACGGCGCGTAAAAAATGCAGTTCAATATGTTTGTGCATTTGAGGATGCCGTAGCGCGCGAAGCAGCCGAACGCGGGGTTGATGGTGTGGTTTGCGGCCATATCCATTGCGCCGAAATCCGCCGGATTGGGGACGTCACTTACTATAATGACGGTGACTGGGTTGAAAGTTGCACCGCTTTGACGGAGGCATTTGATGGCACGATCCAGATCTTGGATTGGGCCGAGCAACGCGCGGGCAACAAAGCAAATTTGTCTGAAAGCAGTATCGCATGAGAATTGCGATTGCCACTGATGCCTGGTTTCCGCAAACTAACGGCGTTGTCCGCAGCCTGGCTACGACGATTACTATCTTGCAGCGCCGGGGCTATGAAATCGAACTCATTACCCCGAACGAGTTTGTAACGGTGCCGACACCCGGTTATCGCGAAATTCGCCTCGCAGTTGCACCACGCTTCGGCGTGCGAAAAGCACTTGGAAAATTCAGGCCAGATATCGTGCATATCGCCACCGAGGGGCCAATTGGTTGGGCAGCCCGCTCTTGGTGCTTGAGCCACTCCATTCCATACAGCTCGGCATTCCATACTCGATTTCCGGATTATGCAGCGGTTCGCACCGGGCTTTCGCCGGATCGTTTTTGGCCCATAATGCGCAGGTTCCACAAACACTCACAGTCGGTCTTGGTATCCACGTACCGTTTGATGGACGAATTGAAACAGCACGGCATAGAGCGAACGCAGTTATGGTCTAGGGGCATTGATCGGCAACTTTTCCATCCCAATCATGATCCCTTGCCAGAGCTAGCCATGCTGCCGAAACCAATACTCCTTTATGTTGGCCGCGTGGCCGTCGAAAAAAACCTCCCTGCCTTCTTGGAAACGGCAACAGCCGGCACGAAAGTGATCGTCGGCGACGGGCCAGCGCGCGAAAAATTGCAGCAAAAGCACCCGCAGGCGATCTTCTTGGGGCCCCTACATGGCGAGGCCCTTGCACGGGCTTATTGCAGCGCCGATGTCTTCGTTTTCCCAAGTCTTACCGATACCTTCGGGCTGGTGGTGATCGAAGCCCTGGCCTGTGGCACTCCCGTTGCCGCCTATCCTGTGCAAGGGCCAATCGACATACTGGGCCAATCAGCGCGCGGAATTTATGAGCAACTTGGCGCAGAGGCTGGCGCGCTCGACGAATCGCTTTCGCGGGCCATTACAAGGGCACAAAACGCTTCGCGCTCTGCCGCGGCGGAACTTGGAGCAAGCTTTGACTGGGAAATGTGCAGCGACCAATTTGTAAATGCGTTGCTCGATGCGATGCAGGGAACCATCGATCAAAGCGCTGAACTGCAAACGAGTTAGCCTTTAAATCGCTTTTACAATTGGCAGCACTATCGCCGCAATACCGAGCAGCGTTCCAAACGGGATTTGTCTCACCGCTCGCTTTTGAAATGCCAGTACCAGTGCCAACGCAATTCCCAAAAGCGAGGACGCCAGCAGCAGGAAAGGCAGTTCCAGCGGTGCAAACCACAAAGCGAGAGCTGCAAAAAGTTTGGGATCGCCGGCACCCATCCCTTCAATGCCGCGCCAAGCGCGAAACAGCCGCCGGAGAAGCTCAAGCCCTGCAAACACCATGAAAGCCGCAAGGATGCGGGAAAGAAGGCTGGTGCCATCGGAAGTGAAGCTGCCGAGCAACAAGCCGCCAATTGCCAAGGCCATGGTCAACCGATCGGGAAGCCAAAAGTGGCGTGCATCAAGTAATGCCAAGGGAATCAGCAAGAGACAGAGGATGCTAAATGCAACCGCCTCGGCAAATGGAAACAAGAAGAAGGCAAGGCCGCAAAGAACTGCACATGACCACTCCGCCGCCGCCTGCACCCAATCAATCTTCGAATTGCAACTTCTGCACCGGCCTTTGAGAAGCAGGAATGAAAAGAGCGGGACGAGATCGAACCAAGCAATTTGCCGTCCGCAATGATCGCATTTCGATCGGCCTTGGCTGGTTTTTTCTCCCAAAGGCCAGCGAAGGATAACAACCCCGATATAGCTACCTACAATTGCGCCAAAAAATACCGCCAACAATGCCAGCCAAGGCTGGGGGGGCAACTGGCCAATGTCGGCCAATATCACCAGAATTGGCCCTTCCCGACTTTACGAAAACCCCCGGGAACAGGTGTAAAGCCGGCAAGCGAGAGTAATGGTGTCAACTCCGCAGCGGGTTGCTGCAGATAGGCAGTCGCGCGGTACTGGCCATCGCCTGCAATGCGAAGATCCAATTTTTCCATCGCAGACTCACTGGCGAGCGGAACCAGCAACATTCCGTTTTGACATCGAATGCGGCCCATCATTTTCAGCCGAAGTCCTAGGGAGTTAAACAACGCGCCGTCAGGTTCCAACCGGACATTCCCGCTTGCCTCCCTGCATTTGTTTGCTGACCAGGCAAAAGATACGTTTTCGAGTTTCAGCTTTCCCGATGGAATTCCGGGCAACAGGTTTGCGACAGGCAGCTCGCCTTCGAGCGCTTGCACACTAGTGCCAGAAATTCCACGAGCAACCGAACCTCGAAATCCTGCAATCCCAGCAGTTGAGGGCTGTTCAAACCAGAAACCTATTCGACCCATCAGCAGGCCGAAAGGTTGGAGGCCGACGCTGAAAGTCCCCGCTTGGACGTTGCCTATCGTCACATCAAAGACCCGGCCAGACCAAATTGTACCATCCGCTCCCGATGCGGAAATCGCACTTTTCTCTGGCAAGGCGACCCCCAGCATCCAACGCAGCGGCATGACGGCGATCGCTGCCAGAAGGAACATGGCAGCGCTTACAAGCCAAAAACGCCGGGTTGGTCGGGGAAAGTTCATCGACCACCCTTCACCAATGTTGCATTGACGGCAACCGTTCCCGCATTACCGGCTTTGACATCAATCTGTTCGGTTATCACGCCCTGTAGCTCAAGCTCTGCCAACCATTTTAGCAGGGCTGAGGGACGCGCCTGCGTGATGGTGATAACGGTACGATCACTGCCCGAAGCATCCACTTTTTCAAGCGTAAAGCCTGCCTCTGCCGCGCTTTGATTGATCAATGTTTCTAATGAAGTGTCGGATATGATAGCCGCAGCCTTTGGCTGATTTTGCGCCGCATTGTCGACCATCGCCTCGATGGAAACGCGTCGCTCCAATGCCTCGCGATACGCAAGGCGCTTCTCTGTTATCGCGGAAGTGAGCGGGAAATAGACGCCGTAAATTGTGAAAACGAGCGCAAATAGCGCTGCCGCGATGCCGACCAGCACCTTCTCGCGCGATGAGAGCCCAGTATACCACTGAATGACTTGCTGCTTCATGGCGCCCTCACAGTGATGGCGACAGCGTTCATTCCGTTCGCTTCTTGGGAGGCGGTGGCTGTTACCTTATAGCCTTTTTGCTGAAGGTCGATCAGCAGCTTGTTCACTGGATCGATCGTAGCGGCAATCACGGTAATGTTCAGAACCTTGTCCTTTCCGAACCGCATATCGCGCAAGGTTGCCCCATCGGCCTGCTGCATCGAACGCCAGATTGCGGATGCGGCGATGGTAAGACTGCGATTCCCACCACCACGCGCCACCAATATCTGTTCAAGCCGCACGGGTGCCTCTGCCGCGCTGGCAATCTCTGGCGCAAGTTTTCGTGCAGCGGCGAGCGCTCTCTCATCTTCCCGGGCAATCGCTGCATCAATTTTCAGAAACGTCGCGAGCGCCAGCAAAAGGCTGAACAGCAAACCCAAGGCAAAGACAATGCCGGCGAGCTTAAGCTTGCTCCGATGCAACACCGCGCGAGCACTCTTCTTGGCAAACTGGCCGGAACGAAGATCGAGCGGCGCTTCACGCAATGCAGCGCCAAGGTAGCGCGCGAGATCGGATTCAGCGATATCTCCGATCTCCATGCCATCTGCAATGATCGCGGAAAGGCCGGGCTCATCGGGAAACAGTCTGTTCCCTGCACGGATAACTTTGAGATCACCTAGCTCGGCACGGACAGCTTTGCCCTCGTTGGCCGGCAAGGCAAGACCCATTGGCCAGACTTGGTCGGGATCGAAGCCGGCGGCTTTCAAGTATCGAAGTCCATTTTCGAATAATTCGCCATCGATGCTCGCAGAGATAGTGATGCCATCGGCTTCACGTGCGACAATGTGCAAATCTGCAGCGTTGATCGACGCGGTTCCGGCATCGATGCGCGCTGCTGCCTCCGCTTGTCGTGGCGCAAGCGCTTCGTGATGGTGCCAGCGAACAACGACATTTTCAGGAGGCACCAAAGCGATCACCGGCAGCGCCAGCATTTCTTCCGCGTTGCCTTCGCTTACAAAGCCCTCATCGGTGAGCAGCCATGATTGGATGGCGATGTCGGGCCGATCGGGGAACATAACAATCTTGGCGAGAAGATTCACGCAGCTTCTCCCAGAGCACGCCATAAAATCTGCGCTGATGT
The DNA here is from genome assembly GCA_023262005.1 of Sphingorhabdus sp. Taxonomy (GTDB): domain Bacteria; phylum Pseudomonadota; class Alphaproteobacteria; order Sphingomonadales; family Sphingomonadaceae; genus Sphingorhabdus_B; species Sphingorhabdus_B buctiana. Next base: position 10,263 of record JALREL010000211.1, read on the forward strand.
GCCATCCGCCCGGATCAGGGCATTGCTTTCCAGTTCAATGGATTCAGCCCGAACCCGGCTTTGGAGGAAGAACCAGTTACTCGTCACACCGATCTGACCTTGGACATCTGCAGGGACCTCCGCTGCTGCCAGTTGCGGTATCGCCCAGAATTTTACTGCGCTCCCATAGCCTTCGGATGGCCTGATAGCGAGCACAGCCTTGGCTTGCGCAGGAGAAATTTTCCCGTCGAGCAAAGCGGAAAGCAATATCGCTCTGTCAGGAGCCAAGGTATTTGCATTGAGTCTCACCGGCTCCGCGACGGGCAGAGCACAGATCCATGGACGGAGGCGCGCATAATATGTCGGCGTCATCCCGCGCACCGCTCTCAATTCACCCCGGTCAATGAACAATCGGTTCGCCGGCAGATAGGGGGTGGTCTGGCTGGCATAAAAGCTATCCTCGGCGCCTGACGGCAAAGCATTGCCATCGCTATCAAGCCAATCGATGGTGGATTCGGTAATGATGATGGCATCGTTGCTGTTGATCCCCAGCAATTCCATCAATTTTGTAAACTGACGCATGCCTGTGGGGCTTGCGTTGAACGCGCCCTTTTCGCCTGAAACGAGACTATTGAGATTGAAGCAATTCTGCCCGTCGCTCAACCGCACAAATGCCTGCCCACGATCAACCGGCACAGGAATTTCCCGATCCATCCAATTGCCATCGCCGGTCAGTTGCGCTGCATCGCGCTGCAAAAGATCCTCAACGCGGGCGGCAGCGATGCCTTCAGCGGCAAGCATATAGGCTCGCGCTTGTGCCATCGCCGCTCCATTTACCGCCAACCGCGTAGACAGGCGCAACCGATCGAGGGCGGTCGCGGAAATCACGGCCATTACCGCGACGAGAAGGAGGACGGTGAGCAACGCAGCACCCTGTTCGCCCTTGGGAGGAGCAAAGCGCTTACGCATCGCCATCGTCCTCGCCTTCAACTTTTTCGGGACGTTGCGGGCCGGCGCCGACCAGATAGAGCATGCGATAATTCCGGCCGTCCTGCGTGGTCAGCAACAGTTCCAGTGCACGGGGCAGCCTTTCGGCGTCGACAGCCGCCCAATCATTCCGCCAACCGCCATCGGGTTCGCGCAATCGGATGGTGGCCTGGCTTACGCCATCGATCAAAACGGCTTCGGCCCCTTCACGCGCACCATCGGCATGGCTGTTTGCGCTGCGTACAAGCTTCGCACCATCCAACCGATAGGTGATGCGGGCGAGGGAGGGCTGGATGGATCCGCTATCCGGTGCCGAACCGATACGGCTGAATGCAAAGAGGCTGTTATCGCCTGCTTCGAAAGCGGGGCGGACGGTGCCGTCTTCTTTGCGGACGGGCCGGCCGACAGCCTGCGCGAGATCCGCTTCGATCAAATTTGAAAGCCGGCTGAGCGTCGCGCGCTCTCCCAGCTTGGTTCGTAACAGGATCTGGCTGTCCGCCGTGCTGCGAAGCAGCGTGACGCCCGCTGCCGAAATCAACCCGAATACGAACAGCGCGACGAGCATCTCGACAAGCGTGAACCCGTTACGGCGATTTTCGGCTGCACCCCGCACAAACATCAGGGCCGCTGCTTCGCTATCGTCAAGGCAGCCTTCCCGCCTGACATGCCATCGACCATGATGTCGATCCGGACGAATCGCTCATCTCCGGTCTGCTTGGCGACTTGTTTCCAGTTGAATTGCTGGCCGCCATTTTCATCGTTCCCGCTGCTTTCGCCCAATGCGGGCATTGCCGGATCGGATAATATTTCCACCGCCCTGTTGCGCGCGACCTGCCAAGCCAATTCATGCGCAATCACATCGCCCCCTGTGCGCAATGAAAAGGCCGAAAGCTTGATCAACGCCAGCGCGGCGAGGCTGAAAACAGCCAAGGCAACGACGACTTCGATCAGGGTGAAACCATTGATTAGGCTCTGTTTAACGCGCAACGGCAACCTCCCCCGATGCGCTTACGAGGATTCGGCTGCGACCTTCTTCATTTACCAACTCGATTTCGGCAGGTGCAGAAGGTAGCCCGGTGGCATCGTAGATTATGCGGCTCTGGGCAGCGCCCGCAATCCGTGTGCCATTGTCAAAACTATATGCCTTGAACGCTGCATCGGGATGCGCGCGCCACTGCCCGTCTTGGCGCAGTTCGAAACCATAGCCAGAAGCGCGTGTCCAAACAGCTACCGGACGCGCCTGCATGACTGCCTCGTCACGTGCAGCCGCTATCCGCGCAGCAAATCGCTCGGCATCGTTTCGCACTCCACTTTCGCCACCGGGCAACATCAATACCACTGCGGCTGAAGCGAGCCCCAGCAGGAAGATGACAACCAGCATTTCAACTAGCGTGAAGCCGTTGCGCAATTGCCTTGGTTCAGTCGGAATAGATGTCGGCATTTTCATTATCGCCGCCTGGCGCGCCATCAGCACCCAGCGAATAGACATCGAAGGCACCATTGCGGCCTGGATTTGCATATTGATAAGGGCGGCCCCAAGGATCGTTCGGCAGTTTCTTGATATAGCCAGGGCGGGGCGAGGAGCCCGCCGCAACCGGCGGGGTTACCAATGCTTGCAGACCTTCGCTGGCTGAAGGATATGTCATATTATCCAGCCGATAACTCTCCATCGCCTGTGCCAAAGTGCCGATATCTGCCTTGGCCTTGGCCACCATAGCCTTGTCCTGATTTGGCAATACGTTGATCACAACAATTGTGGTGACGAGGCCCAAAATGAATAGCGTCACCAACATTTCCGTCAGCGTAAAACCATTCGCCCTCGCTTTTTGCGGCGATTTTGACCGACGAACACTGCGAAAGCGCATGTCCGGCAACATCATGTCGGTGAACAGGTTCCAAAGGAGTTTGCGTGAAATCATGGTCATAGCCCCGCAAGATTTTGCAGTTGGAGGATGGGAAGGAGGATGGAAAGTATGATGACAGCGACAACGCCGCCCATCACCACAATGATCAGTGGTTCCAGCAGAGACAGCGCCGTTGTGGTGAAATTGTCGAATTCGCGCTCCAGATAATCAGCTGCACGTTCGAGCATCAATTCGAGCTGGCCCGCGCTTTCACCGCTCGCCGTCAGATATACCAGTAAAGGTGGAAACACGCCCGATGCGCGCATCGCTCCCGAGAGGCTACCGCCGCTGCGCACCTGGTCGATCATCTGGTCATTCGCCAAACGCAGCGCCCGATTTCCCACCGTATCCCGCGTCAATCGCAGACCATCAAGCAGCGGCAACCGGCTCGACACCATCGTCGACAGCGTCCGCGCCAGACGAGCCGCGTTAAGGTCGCGAATGAGGCGGCCGAGAAATGGAGTGCGGAGCAGGAATGTGTCGAAACGCAAGCGAAGCGGTTCCCGGCGCAGGGCCGCAGTCGCCGCAACCAAGACCAGTACAATAGCCAGCAGGATCGCCCACCAATAGCTTGCAAGGAAGGACGATAGCCCGATCACAATGCGGGTGATCGCTGGCAATTGCTGGTTCACATCATCAAACTGTTCAACAACCCGCGGGACGACCGAAATCATCAGCCCTGACACGACGAGCAGCGCTACCAAGGTCAATATGATCGGGTAAGCCAGCGCAGAAAGCAGCTTACTGTTGATCGCCGCGCGCCGTTCAAGGAGGTTTGCCAGCCGCTGCAATATTTCCGGCAAGGCACCCGAGCTTTCCCCTGCCGATACCATCGCGCGGTACATGGGCGGGAAGCTCGCCTCTTCGCGACGCATCGCTTCCGACAATCGCTGCCCCTCTACGATGCCTGAATGCACATTGCCCAAGATTGCCCGAGTCGCCGAAGATTCGGTCTGCAGACTTGCCGTGCGCAATGCCTCTTCCAGTGGGGAGACCTGCACGAGCGATGAGAGCTGCCGGGTAAACAAAGTCAATTGCTTCAGACCAAGCTTGCTCGGGCGCTGGAGGAATTTTGGTAGGCTGGCTGTAGCCGTTGCTTTGGGGGGCGCAGGCTCAATGGCAACGACGTGCAAACGCTGCCGAACCAAACGCTCATGCACAATCTGGTCGTTGGCAGCAGAGATGCGTCCGCGCTTTTCTCGGCCCTCAACGTCAATCGCGCGCCATGCAAAATCAGGCATCGGTCGGTGCCTCTGAACGCATGATACGAACTGCCTCTTCGGCAGTTGTTTCCCCGTCGCGTACAAGCCGCCGTGCCGCTGCGGCAAGGTTGGGGCTGTTCGCAAAAACATGGCGCGCGATGATCGCTTCATCGCCGCCATTGCCGATATAGCGACGCACTGTGTCGTCGATCTTGATCGCTTCGAAAACGCCTATGCGGCCCTGATAGCCGGTGTGCCCGCATTTATCGCATCCAACAGGACGGTGGATCACGCTTCCGGCATCCAGCCCCAGCAGCGCCGCCGCGCCGGCCTCTGCCTGCACCGGCTCACGGCAATCGGGGCATAGCCTGCGCACAAGCCTCTGCGCGATCACGGCGCGCAGGGTCGATGCCAGCAGAAAAGGTTCGATTTTAAAATCGCGCATGCGGGTAATTGCGCCAATGGCGTCATTGGTATGCACGGTGGACAGCACGAGATGTCCGGTCAATGCGGCCTGAACGGCAATTTCAGCTGTTTCGCGGTCGCGAATTTCGCCGACCATCACCACATCCGGATCCTGGCGCAGGATCGCGCGCAAACCGGCAGCGAATGTCATCCCGACCTTTGCATTGACCTGTGTTTGGCCGACGCCTTCAAACGCATATTCGACCGGGTCTTCCACCGTCAGGATGTTGCGTTTGCCGTCATTCAATTGCTTCAGGCAAGCATAGAGCGTCGTTGTCTTACCCGATCCCGTTGGGCCGGTGACGAGGATGATGCCATTGGGCTCTGCAAGTGCACTGGATATGACAGCGCGAGCGTTGTCGGACATTCCAAGCAGATCTAGGGAAATGAAGGCGTTATCCTTATCAAGGATACGCAGCACCACGCGTTCGCCAGCACGGCTTGGAAGCGTGGAAACCCGGACATCAACTTGCTTGCCGCCCAATGTCAGGCTGATGCGACCATCCTGCGGCACGCGCCGTTCTGCGATATCGAGGCGCGCCATAACCTTGATACGGCTGACCACGACCGGCGCCACATGGGGTGGCATTCGCAGCCGTTCCTGAAGCACCCCATCTTGCCGCATGCGAACTACCAGCCCGGTTTCATAAGGCTCGATGTGAATGTCGGAAGCTCCTTGTCGGATCGCTTCGGTGATAATGCCGTTGATCAACCGTATGACTGGCGCGTCATCCGCGCTGTCGAGCAAATCATCGGCGCTGGGGAGCCCCGATACCAATAGGTCATCGTCAGCATTGCCGGCCTGAAGCGAACCCGCAACCGTCGCAGCCGAACCGTCGATTGCGTAATGGTCCGACAGGAAGCGGTCGAATTCAGCGGGCTCTGCAAGTTCAACGTCAAACGGCAGAGCAAGATAGCGCCGAACCTCTAGCAGATCTGCCGGATCGGCACCCTTGCGCATCGCTATTTTAAGCCGACCACTTTCGTGCTGGAGCAAAACGATGCCCCGGTTCTTGGCGAAGGCATAAGGCAAATCGAGCAGTATTCTTCCGGTTTCAGCGGTCGGTTCGATTGCGCCATCTGCACGCTCACCACTCATGGCTTGACCTCGGATTCAGGCAGCACCTCTATGTTGCCATCGTCAGGGCGCGAGCGATCGGTCGAAGCACCGACTATGGTATCACCTGGCGCCAAAGTCGGCGCAACCGGGATGGGCGCACCCATATAATCACGAAACAACTGGTCGATCGACGGTTCAAGGTCGGGGTTTCGTTCAAGCTGCAGGCCGCGCACATAATCATAACGGCGTGCAGTATGGATATCGCCATCTGCCCTGCTGCGGATCACGGTGGGGCGAATGAACACGGTAAGATTGGTCTTACGACGCGTGCGGCTTTTCGATTTAAACAATTCACCCAAGAGCGGGATATCGGAAAGCAGTGGGATTTTCTCTATAGTGCGCCGCTCGTCGTCATTCAGCAGGCCGCCAATTGCAAGGATCTGGCCGTCGCCAACCGTCAGGGTGGTTTCGAATTCACGTTTGTTGAAGATTAAATCCGACGAACGGTTGGAGACCGGGCCTGCGACGCTCGAAACTTCCTGTCGGACGAAAAGCTTCACCTCTCCTTGCTGATTAACCTGAGGCATTACCTCGAGCTTGATACCGACTTCCTTACGCTGCACCGTTCGGAACGCATTGTCGAAGTTATCTGACAACGCTTCGCCCGTGGTGATGGGCACATCCTGTCCGACGAGGAATTTCGCCTTTTGGTTGTTGAGCGTCACAATGTGCGGCGTTGCGAGGATGTTGGATTCGGTATCGTTCTGAACTGCATTGATAATCGCGCCGAAAATTGCGTCTTTGCCTATGTCGAGTGCGATGCCACCAAAGCCGCCCGTCGCGTTCAGGATCGATTGGGCCGCAGCCTGCTGCAGGCTGTCGCCCAGCGGACTTCTTTGGGTTGTCGTTGTCGTATTGCCATTTACCGTGGTCGTTTCTCGGGCGAGTTCTTCCGCCGCGATAGCGCCTCCGATAGTCAGAATGCTGGGTACCGCGTTCGAATAATTGGTTGCCGCAAATGGAATATTCTCACCGCCCAGCAGGAATTGGACGCCCAGGCGCTTGGCAGCATCATTGCCGATCTCGACTACGATAGCCTCAACCAGAACTTGCTGCGGACGCGAGTCGAGTTGCCGAATAAGTTCGCCGAGCATTTTTTGCATATCTGCGCTCGCAGCGATGATGATTGCGTTCGTGCCTTCATAACGGCTGACTACCACCTTGCCGCGACCACCCAATGCGATCGCAGACCCGGTGACGGCAACTGGTGCGGCTGATGTCGCCGCCGGCGAAGCGCCCGCTGCTGCTGATGCAGGAGGTGTTACCGCTGATGCCGCTTGATTGGCCCCGGGCGACGATGTGCCTTCCCCAATCAGCGACTGGATCGTGGGAAGCAAGGTTTCTGCATTGGCATATTCGAGCTGGTAAACCCGGATTTCAGCTCCCGATTCTGCGCGTTTGTCGAGTTCTTTTGCCATTGCGGCAAAGCGCGAGACCGATGTCGGATCGCCGCGCAGGGCAATGGCGTTGCTTGAATCGATTGGAACGACGGTTACCGGTGGGCGCGCACCTTCGCCTGCAACCCCCTGGCCTGCCAAACCTTGTAAGGCGCTGGCGATTTCACGCGCGCCAGCATTATCGAGTGCGACGACTTGGGTTGCCGCACTGTCGCGGTCAATTTGCACGACAAGATCACGTATGCGCCGGATGTTGTCAGCATAATCAGCGACCACCAAACTGTTCGCATTGCGGTTGGCAGTGAGCGAGCCCTCGCGACTTACAAGCGGTCTCAATGTTTCGACCGCTGACGAAGCGTCGATCGATTTTAGCCTGAAAACTTCGGTCACAAACTGGCTACCCAGAGCTGTCTTCGAACCGACGCGTGTCGGTTGGGTTGCTGCTCCTTCAGCTTGCTGGATGCGATAGCCGCCGCCTCGAAGCGGGATGGCGACCAAACCATTGGCACGCAGTGTCGACAGAAAGACTTCGAAATATTCAGAGCGGCTCAAGGAGCGATCGGTGACAACAGACACTTTTCCCTGGACACGGCTGTCGACGATGAAGGTCTGCCCGGTAACACGCGCTGCATCTTGCACAAATGCGCGGATATCTGCGTCGCGCACGTTCAAGACGTGTTGCGCTTGGAGCGAAGTGGCCACCAGCATGGCAGCGAGTGAAAGGGTAAGGATGCTCTTTTTCATTATTGTTCCAGAACCAAGGCGACAGGCAGTTTTTGTCCGCCGCGTTCGATTTCGAGTGACAGGCGCGCGCCAGGGCGAATTTGGGCGGCAAGTTCGGCGGCGGCGGTGACGGGGCGGCCATTTACGGAGACAATGATGTCTCCTTTTTGCAGCCCCGCTAGCCGCATCATGGTTCCGTCATCCTTGGCAGACACCACCAAACCCGTGGTTTTTCCGCCTTCATTGCGAGGGGCCAGATTTACTGATTGTTGCAGCGTCTGAGCATTGAGCTGTGCGCTGGAATCGCTCGATGCAGGTTCAGGCGCAATTGGTTGCGGTGTTACGTTTTCGGCAGGAACCGACTGGTCGATGAACAGCTTTTCCAGCACGCCATTGTTGCTGATCACGACATGGTCGAACGCCACCGAATGCAGAACGGCTCCCGGCATGATGGTTTCACCGACTGACCAACTGTTCTGGACGCCATCCGCACCGGCGATGATCGCCGATCCCCCGCCCGAGGCTTCATTGGTGCGAATGCCAAATAGCGTAAGCGGAAGCGACGTGACGACTTCGGAACCGGAAGCAGCCTGTTGCGATCTGAAAAAGGGATCGAAGCTGCTGAAAAGTGCAGGACGCTCGGAAGCGGGAACGATGTCTACGGCAGTTTGCTTCCAATCGCCTATAGGGGCTAAAGGGGTAAGGATCGTCCAAGTCAGCCGCGCAGCTTGAACGGCGACGAAGACCATGGCCAAAGCGATCAGGACATCGCCAGACGAAACGCCTCGCACCATTTTACTAAACGGCGATACGACCCTTTTTGCAACTTCACCGTACATCGCATTTCCCTGTTTCGAGTCGGCGTTACGCTTATCGAAAGTCAGTTCGATGACATATAGGTTTCAGTTTGATGACAGTCGAACACTGGATGCGAACGCTTGGAAACATCAGCGTTCGCATCCCAAAAAAGGATCAGAACTCTACGTCAATCCCCAAGCTGAATGAACGGCCCGGCTTGTACAGATTGTAGAAAATCCGGTTCTGCCCGCTTTGCTGGAATTCGCGGTATTTGGTGCCTGTAAGATTACGCGCTTCGAATTTGAGTTCGAATTCCTTGCCACCGATCTTGATGCCCTGGCGAGCGACGAAATCAAGTTCGAACCCGGGGCGCTCGACAATATCGGGCTGGTTGGCAGCACCGCGACTGGTCACGCGATCCGATGCATAATTCAGCAACAGTGTCTGCGCCGAAAGGCTGTCGGTATCTTCGAGTCCGATTTGCAGGTTGACCAGATGGTCCGATTGACCAGTCAACGGAGCACCATCGCGGAAGAAATCGGAAGCATTGGTCGATGAGGCGGCAAATACCGCCACCGGATCACCCGGCTTCACGCTGATCTTCGATTTCGAAAAAGTGTAGTTGGCAATTGCCACCAAACGCCGCGTCGAAAAGAAACCCGATTCGGACAGGCCCGAAAGGTCGAAATATTTCTGCACCTCGAGCTCGGCACCGTAAAGCTTTGCCTGCGGCGCATTTGCGAAACTGGTGACGACGCTGTTGTCGTTAAAGCTGGAATAAGCTTCGATCGGCTTGTCGATCTTTTTGAAAAAGCCTGCGACCGAAAGCCGCTGGTCACGATCGAAATACCATTCATAACGTGCTTCGGCGTTGTACAGCTGGCTATCTGTCAGCAATGGGTTGCCACGATATTGCCGGTTGCTGTCCGGGTCGAAGAAGGTCTGGTAAATGAGCTCGCGGAATTGAGGGCGGGCGATGGTCTTTGAACCGCTGACGCGCAATTGCATCTGGTCAGCCAGCTCCCAAGTCAGGGTCGCGGCAGGCAACCAATATTTGTTGTTCAACGAAGTCGATGCGAGGACTGCCGTCGGAGTCGTAAACACCGGCACAGCTTCCACCGATTGCTTCGCTGCCTCGTAACGTACGCCGATGTTCAGATTGATTTCAGGCGTAATGTAGGCGCGAATTTGGCCGTAAGCCGCATTGTTCACCAGCTTGGCATCGAAAATCGGATTGGCTTCATTGGTATCGATAAGACCGATGTCGTAGAAATTGATCACATCGGGCTGGAGAAGGTAATCCGGGCGGAACAGGGCCACGGCCGTCGGGAAAGTGGTCGGTGCGGTAAACAGGAAGTCCCGCTTTTCCGTACGTCGGGCAGTATCCGTATAGGAATAACCGACCGTAGCGGTAACATCAGGAGTCACATTGTACGAAAGATCGAGGCCGCCGGACCAGAGATTCTCGTTCAGGTCCGAATAGCTGATTTCAGCACTGCCCTGCTGACCGTTGTTCAGGCGATTGATGAAATACTCGCCATAGGGGTCGGTCGCGACATTGCTTCGAAAATATTCGAAGCTGAGTTCACCCGGCGCTTCCCGCTGCGAATTGGCAAATGCGAGGCGCACGTCGAGCTTGACCTCATCCGCCAAACGGAATTCTCCGACGAATTGCGATGTTACCAACTGGCGTTCGAACCAGCCAGTATCCTGCTGCTGCAGGGTCGCTATGGGCGATGTCGTCTGCCGGGTGCCCACACCAAGGCGGGTCTGTTTGATGGTGTCGCGTATGAACACATTGGTCCAGCGCAGTTTCTGGTCACCCGCTTCAATGCCAAAGCCGACCATGGCATTGGCGACTATACGGTTGTCCGTGAGCACGCGGCGGAAATCGAGTTCCTTTTCCGACAGGTCAACCGACGAAGCTGTTTGCTGGATGGTGTCGCGGGTACGCCATTTGTTGCTGTAGCCAGCAGCGGCAAGAATGCCGAGAGTAGCATCATCGCCGATTTCAAAGCTCGTGCCACCTGAAAGGCTCAACGATCCGTTGGCGGGCAAATGCTTGTTACGTTGGATCACGCCGTTACGACCGTTGACCAATTCCGACGCGATTGCCTGCGTGTCGACGCCGCCCTCACTGATGCGAAGGCCGCTGTTCAAATAGGCGCTCAAGGCTGGCGGAACAGCGCGATTGTCATTGGTAAAACCGGTCCAATCAAGCGAACTGCCATAATGGGTATAGCCCAGCTGGTTCGTGGTTTCGCTGTTGCCGCTGATGCTGCCCCCAACGCTGAAGAACGATTCTTCGGGGATAGCCTTGGTTGTGAGGTTGATCACACCGCCACCAAATTCGCCAGGGAAGTTGGCCGAATAAGACTTTTGGACCAGCGACGAGGCGATCAAACTTGTCGGGAACAGGTCGAGCGGGACAACGCGGCGGAGCGGCTCGGGGCTGGGTAGGGGTGAACCATTGAGCAGCGCGAGTGAATAGCGATCGCCCAAGCCGCGAACATACACATAGCCATTGCCGACAACGCTAAGACCCGTAACGCGGCCAAGCGCACCCGCAATATCGCCTTCGCCCGTGCGCGCAATATCTGCAGAGGAAAGCAGCGAGACAACTTGTGGCGCCGCTTTCTCGACATTCTGCAACCTGCGGCCCTGAACGACGATTTCCCCGCCGGGGATAGATACGTCGATACCTTCATCCGGTGCTTCTTCGGTGACTGCCGAACCATCGGTGGCAGCTTCCACCGGTTGCTCCGTCGCGCCCTCTTCGGCAACACCAGCTTCGGCTGGCTCTTCAACGGCCTGCGCCAACGCCAGCGACGGTGTGACGAGTGCGGATGTCACAAGCAGGAGGCTCAAGCGCCCAAAAGGCTTCAACATTGCAATTCCCTTATTCCCGATTGGAAAAAGGGGTGAGGTGCAGCCTGTGGCACACCTCACCCCGTTCAGCTTTGATTGCTTCAGAACGTCGGAAGCGAGGTGCACAGACCCGTGTTGCCCGTGCCAAAGTCGGCAGTGGCGCTGTTACAGGTCCAGGTGCGGTACCAAGTATCATTCGCATCGCGAACGGCACCGATATAGGTCACTGCGTCAAAGAAGGACGACAGGCTCGTCGGGTTGAAGGCCGAAATCGCGGTTTCAGCGGCGCCGTTGATGAACAGCGAGCTGAACGACGGGGTGAAGGCATCGTTGTTGTTGTTCGAACCCGAACCGAAAATTGCCTGAACCTGCGCTTCGGTCACGCCGTTACGACCCGAATATTTGGTCGCGCCACACTGCATTGCAACCGAACGGAAGATGGGTGAACCCACTTCGTCAATCGCCGCATCGGCAGTCAGCGAGGCCGTTTGCGGGCGGCTGATGGCAAGGCAAGTTGTGTTCGGTGCCGAGACCACACCATTCACCAGTGCATAATCGGTACCGCCGCGCAGCAGGATCGCCGTCTGGTTGCCCGGCGTTGCACGCTGGAAGAAGGCGAAGTTCGAGATGCGGGTGTTCTGACGCGGCGTGTTGCCATCAAGGGCGTTGTCCGAGTCTGCTTCGATGATCGAGTCTCCGGCAGCCGAACGCTGGACGGCGATGACATATTGGAAGTTGGCTTTGACGCCGACGTCGGTGTCGATGCTGTCGTCTTCGGCGCCGACAGAGATGAAATACTTCATGTTGACGTTGCCGCCGAAGAATTCCGCACCATCATCCGAGCTGTTGAACACCTGGATGTTGTTGAGGGTAGTACCCGATCCGACGCCGCCGGTGGTGAGAGCTTGCAATTCGCTGTTGCCCGAAAGCACGAAGCCCGAGTAGCGGATTTGGACAAAGCTCATACGACCGCTGTTATCGGCAGGGTTGGCACCACCATAAAGAGCGGGATCAACAGCGCCTTCGACCTGGCGTTCGCACGCAGCGGTGCCCGGCGTTGCAGCAGGTGCGGCACAATCGGTAACCGGTGCGCGGCCCGACAGCACAACACCGCCCCATTGACCGCTCGAATTGTCGGTGTTGAGGCCAAGGACATTGTCTCGGCTGGTAAAGATGATCGGAAGCGCAGCCGTGCCAACTGCATTAATACGGTTGCCACGATTGACGTGGAGCCACGAAACGCCGGTGCCACCGAATACAATCACGCCGGGTTCGATGGTAAGCGTTACGACGTTGTTCGTCGAAGCCGCACCCTGATCGGTACCAACGTCTACACGGCCACCGAGGCGATAGAGAAGACCTGCAACCTTGGGGAGGGTCGAACTGACATTGATGCGCGCAGGCAAGGTGCAAACGCGATACGTTCCGGTCGGGCCGGTGATCGTTCCCGAATCAGTCAAGCCTTGCGGATCAGCAATCGTCGGGCAACCACCAGCGGGGGTTACGGCTGCGGGCGGCGGGGGCGGCGGTGGGGGCGGCGGCGGCGGAGCCGGATTGTTGATTGTGATGTTTCCGCCGGTTCCCGGCGAAGCAATATCATCAGCGCCGCAACCAGCCAGCAAACTGGCCGCTGCTGTTACATAAACAATCCCACGCAACTTTGGGTCTATCATCCTGATTCTCCGCAATAAACTTTGCCTATGGCAGGCATTGAGACATGCGGGCGCAAATCAAAAAGGGCCCCCACCGGTCTTCGGTGAAGGCCCCTAAATGAAAGATGTGACTCTATTGTTCGAAGTTGAAGACAGTTCGATGAACAATCTATTGCAGTTTCGTTACAAGGCCATCATTGGCCCGCGCAACACTGCCTTACTTCACCAAATGAATTATTGTCCGAGCGATTTCAGAGCAAGCGCTGCAACCTTGCGCGAGTTCATGATCTGGCCGTTGGAAAGCACCAGATCGAATTCCTCCTTGCAGTTTGCAGCAGCAAGAAATGCCTGCCGCGCTTTTTCCTTGTCTCCGAGGCGCGCATGGGCACGGCCAAGGTTGATCAGGCGCGCGGGATCGTTGGGCGCGGTGGATTTGTCGGTCAATATTTGATTGAGTGCGCGATGGTTGTCATTCGCCATCAACGCCTCAAATCCGAGTGAGCCCCGCTCATAACCAATCTCAGCATTCTGAGATTGCGCATAAGTTGCCGACGACATACCCATCGCGGCCACCAGTGCGGCGCTTAGAATGAGATGTTTCATCACGATTCTCCTCTCCAGATCGATGATTGTTACATTATCATTACACCAATGGATCGAGAAGAAATTATTTTCTGGTTCTTTCTAAAATACAGAGATTACATTATAAAAATGCGTAAGTGAAAGCCATGGTGCATTATCATGTCTTTTATATTACTCTTATTTGACGTTAATATGACAAGTAATATGTTGTTGGTGTCTTATAGACTCGCCATGCTGAAAGCCGTCGCAAGTGCTGTTGCGCGTTCAAGGGGTCACATGTTCGAGTGATCCAGGCGCACCATTTATCTTCAACATCGGGCCAACATTGCCGCTTACATTCCGCCAACGACTGTTTTTTCGTCTGGTCGGAAACTGTCACCCCAAAAAATGGGAACCTATTTGTTTTAAGCAAGCTATAGAGCCCATCATGGGCGCGCGTTGTTCCAAGTTGAATGCAATCTTGCTGTGCGGAATTGCCCAATTGCCCATTGCGGCCTTTGCTGCGCAGCCGATTATCGATGACAAGTCATTCGAAGAGGCGCTGCCCCAATTGGATGCACCGCCGATGGAAAGCATCGAGGAGTGGCAAAAGGCACAGGATGCGAGGGAGCAGGCCGAGGCGCCCCGCGCTGAGGCCGATGAACTGCTTGCCGAGCCGTCCGCGACCGATCCTTTGCTCGATGCGCCGATGCCACCGATTGAAACTTTCGACGCCGAACCACCGCCCTCGCCTACCCAAGGCAACGATGCCGAGCAGCAATCGATGCGCTATGCCTATCGTATCGAAGGTTTGGCGGGAGATGGTGAGTTTGCCGAACTGTTCCGTCGCATCCGGCAACGCTTTGCAGATCTTTCCGCGCTCGACGATGGCGATGGCCGGGCGGAAAACCGTTCAGGCATTCAGGCGCGGGCACGCCAAGACCGCCAGTTGTTGCTCGATATCCTCTCCGGCGAAGGCTTTTTCGATGCAACTGTGGACCTTTCTGTCGATCGCTCCGGCGAGCAAGCCCAGCCTGTCACTCTGGTACTGAACGTCGTCACCGGCAAACGATACCGGCTGGGCACCATCGCATTCGCGGCCGCTCCTGTGGAGCCGGTCGACCTGATCGCAAGCAATTTTGCACCCAAGACCGGCGATCCGATCATCGCCGATGAAATCGTCGGGGCGGAAGCGAATGTTTCAATCAAGCTGCCCGAAAATGGCTATCCTTTTGCCAAGATCGGGCAGCGCGATATCCTGCTCGACGGCGAATTGGGCACGGGTGATTACACCTTGCCGATCGAAACCGGCCCGCGCAGCTATTTCGGAACGATAATAACAGAAGGCAAAACAGCCTTTAGCGCCAATCATATCGAGGTCCTGCGAAGGTTTAAAACCGGCGATCTGTATGACGCGCGCAAGGTTGACGATCTGCAGGCGGCGCTGGTCGCAACCGGCCTTTTGTCGACCGTTTCGGTCGAGCCGGTAGCCAGCAACGAAACAGCAGCCGATGGCACGCCTTATGCGAACCTCCTTGTCCGGCAAGAGGCGGGGCCGCCGCGCACCATTGCCGCCAGTGCCGGCTATAGCACCGGACAAGGTCTTCGCGCCGAGGGGAGCTGGACGCACCGCAACCTCTTCCCCCCCGAAGGTGCGCTGGCAGCCAATCTGGTTTTGGGCACACAGGAGCAGGCGGCGAGCGTCAGCTTCCAGCGCTCGAATGCCGGCAAGCGCGACCGCAATATCGAGATCACATTGTCGGCTTTGCGAAATGACTATGATGCCTTCGACGCGCTGACAGGTCGACTGGCGGGCATATTGTCCTATGTCTCAACCCCGATCTGGCAGAAGAAGTTCACCTACAGCTTCGGGTTTGAACTGCTGGGAACTTACGAAAGATCATTTAATTTCGCGCGCAATTTGCGCGAACGGCAGCTTTACTATGTCGGCGCGCTTCCCGCGCAAGTCGGTTTTGATACATCAAACGACCTTTTGAACCCGACAAAGGGCTTTCGCCTGAACCTGCGCATATCCCCTGAGACTTCGTTAGGCGACGGATCGCGGGTCTACGTGCGGACGTTACTCGACGGCAGCTATTACAAGGCGTTCAATGAAAGCTTTGTCCTTGCCGCCCGCGCCCGCATTGGATCTATCAATGGCACATCGCGCAATTCCCTCCCCCCCTCACGCCGCTATTATGGCGGCGGCGGTGGATCGGTACGCGGCTTTGGTTACCAGCAGCTGGGACCGCGCGACCCCAACAATGATCCGATAGGCGGTCGCAGCCTGAACGAGTTTGCGATCGAGGGGCGGTACCGTTTCGGAAATTTCGGCGTGGTCGGTTTCGTCGATGCCGGGCAGGTCTATGAAAGCAGCCTGCCCAAATTTGATGACTGGCGATTTGGCGCAGGCATTGGCGGGCGGTTCTACACCAATTTCGGGCCGATGCGGGTCGACGTCGCGACACCGATCAACCGGCGCCCGGGCGAATCGCGTATCGCCTTTTACGTATCATTGGGGCAGGCGTTTTGATGGTCGCGCGGCGGATCGGCCTGTGGGCTGGCAGCTTGCTTGCCCTGCTGCTGTTATTGCTGGCGGGGCTTTATGTCTGGCTCGATACCCAATCGGGTCACAAATTTGTCGCGAAGCAGGTTGCCGCCTATGAGTTTGAAAATGGCCTCAATGTGCGCATCGGGCGGATCGAGGGGTCGTTGTACAGCGATGCCATATTGCGCGACGTCCGCGTCCGTGACCCCAAAGGAGACTTTGCGACCGTGCCCGAGGCGCGTCTCGATTGGCGGCCTTTCGCTTATCTCGGGGGCATTGTTGATATCAGGCAGTTGACCGCGCGCGAAATGCGCGTCGCCCGGCTACCGGCGTTTCGCGACGTGCCGGACAGGGGTGAACCCCTGCTCCCCGATCTGGATATACGCATCGACCGGCTGGCGATTGATCGGCTGGTCTTCTCCAAATCGATTATCGGCACGGAGCAGGTTGCGAGTCTCTCGGGCAAGGCGCGCATTGCCGACAGGCGCGCGGTTATCGACGCCACCGGCGGGTCGCTGAAGGGCGACCGGCTGGTACTGAAACTTGATACCGTTCCCGATGACAATCGTTTCGACATGGCGCTCAACCTCGATGCGCCTATGGGGGGCTTGGTGGCCGGGCTAGCTGGCTTAGAAGCACCGATAAGGGCTTCGTTGAACGGCAAAGGCAGCTGGACAAAATGGGATGGCGCGTTGACCGGAACGGTTGGCGACCAGAACCTTGCGGATATCAAACTGGCGGCGCGCGAGGGCCTGTTCACCGCCCAAGGCAATGCGCAACCCGCGCTCGTCCTCGGGGAAGGGATGCTCGGTAATGCACTGTCGCCAAGTGCTGCTATCGATCTTGCTGCCACTTTCGAGAAGCGCGCCGCTCAGATCAAAGGCAGTCTGGCATCGTCGGCTTTGACGCTGACCGCAGAAGGCGAAATCGATATGGGCGAGGCCGAGTATCGCGACCTCGCGCTCGATATCCGCCTGCTTCGCCCCGCGGTCCTGGCACGCAATGTCAGCGGCAACAATGTGCGGGCAGAGGCTCTGCTCAACGGTAATTTCGCAACCCCCACCATTGCCTACAAGATTGCCGCTGTGCGGTTGGCTTTTGACGACACCGCGCTTGAAGGGCTGACTGCAAGCGGCGAGGCGCGCGGCGATGCAGACAGGATGCGGATACCCGTCAGCGCACGCGCGCTTCGCATTTCGGGGGTGAGTGCGGCGGCAGGCGGGTTGCTGACCAATGTCCGTTTGGATGGCGATCTGGCCTATGCCAACCAGCGCATCCTTTCGGATAATCTTCGAATCCGGTCGGACCGGATACAGGCCACTGCAATCCTTGTCGGTGACATGGCGAACGGGATTTATACCGGTGGCATTAATGGCAACGTCAACGGCTATCGCATTGAATCGGTCGGCATGTTCAACATTGATGCCGATGTCGATCTTGAAAGTCGCGGATCGGGTTACAGCCTTGATGGCACCATCCGCGCGCGATCGACCCGGTTGTTCAGCCCCGGGGTTGAAAACTTCCTCGGCGGGCAGATGCTGGTCAATGCCGGGATACGATATGGCACCGATGGCGTGCTCCGCATCGTCAGAGCCACCGCCATCGCACCGCAGTTCCGACTCAACCATGGGTCTGGAACCTATAGCGGTGATAGCGGGCGTGTGGTCTTCAACGGCAGCGGCTTTTCCGAACGATACGGGCCTGTCGCTGTTGCATTGACCGGAACATTCGATCGCCCTGTTGCAAGGGTGACGGCATCGCGCCCCGGTTTTGGTGTCGGCCTTTCGGATGTCGTCGCGCTGGTCGTGCGCAGCAGGCGTGGCTATGCAATCAGCCTGACGGGCACCACCGATTACGGCCCGATCAGCGGTGATCTCGATGTCCTTTCGGGGAACGGCCCGCTGACCATCGACGTGATGCGTGGAAATTTCGCCGGTGTGGCGTTGACAGGGCAGTTGCAGCAGACACGCGCAGGCCCCTTTGCCGGGACATTGGCCGGTCTTGGCGCGGGATTCGATGGCACCGTCACGCTGCTCGCCGAAGGGCAGTATCAACGCGCGCAGGTGCGCGGAATTGCTGCAAATGCTGAATTGTCGGGAACGCAGAGGCTCGCCGTAGGGCGCGGGATAATCGACGCCGACATCACCCTCTACGACCAGCCACAGATCATCGCCGATGTGCAGGTTGAAAATGCCGTGATCGATTCCACCAGCCTTGCATTGGCCCGCGCCGAGATCAATTATCGAGGGGGCAGCGGCACTGCGCAATTGGTCGCCGAAGGACGCAGTCAGGTGCCTTTCCGGATCGCCGCCAACGCCGAACTGTCACCCCGCTTGTGGCGCCTTGCAGCGAAAGGGCGCGCGAACAGCATCGATTTTGAGACTGCCCAGCCGCTGCGGATCATTCCGGGACGCAGCGATTACCAGATCCTGCCTGCGACCATCAATATCGGCAATGGCACCATGCGCTTGGCGGGGCGTTATGGCGACGGTATCGAGCTGCAATCACGGCTGCAGGAAGTGAGCCTCGCGGTCGTCAATCCGATGCTGCCGGGACTGGGGCTGGGTGGCCGGGTAACCGGCAGCCTCGATTGGTATCAACCCTCATTCGCCGCATTTCCAAAGGCCAATGCGCGATTGGAAATCACACGCTTCACACGGACCAGTCTTGGGGCGGCATCCCAGCCTGTCGAGATCAGCCTTGTGGCACGCTTGCTGCCCGAAGGCGGTGATGCCCGGGCGGTCATCCGCCGCCGCGGCGCTGCCGTGGGGCGGGTGCAAATCGATCTCAAGCCCTTGCCTGCGGACGAAGCGGACTGGGTCACGCGCCTGCTCGCCGCACCACTGGGCGGCGGAATCCGGTACAATGGCCCTGCGGACAAATTATTCTCGCTCGCGGCGCTGCCCGACCAAAGCCTGTCTGGAAACATCGGCGTCGCAGCCGACTTTGCCGGTCGCGCGCAAGAGCCGCAGCTCACTGGCGTGGTGCGCGCCAATGACCTTGTTTACGAAAATGACATTTACGGAACGCGGCTTACCCAGTTGCGGGTGCGCGGGCAGTTCACCAACGACCAACTGAACGTTACCGAACTGAGCGCACGCGCAGGGCAAGGCACGATAACCGGGCAGGGCTTTGTCAATTTGAGCTCCGCAAAAGGCTTTCCAGTCCAGCTCAACCTCGACTTGAAACAGGCGCGCATCGCGCGAAGCGATACCGTCGCCGCCGCAGCTACCGGATCTATCAGCGTGACCAATACGCCCGATGGCGATGCCTTGATCAGCGGCACATTGCGGCTGCCCGAAACGCGGTACAAGATTGTTCGACAAGGCGCGGCCCAGATAACGACGTTGACCGGCATTCGCCGCAAGACGCCATCAAGGCTGCGGGTTTCGGGGGATGCCGATCCCATCAAGTCGCTGCCAAGCAATTGGAAACTCGATGTCCGTCTGATTGCCAATGATGATTTGCACGTCACCGGCATGGGCCTCGATTCCAAATGGAGCGCCGATTTGCGCGTCACGGGCACCACAGACGCACCGCGAATAGCTGGAGAGATGAACCTGGTACGCGGCACGCTGGATTTTGCCGGACGATCATTCGAGATCGAGGATGGGCGGCTGGCCTTCAATGGCGCGGCAACCAATCCGTCGCTGCGCGTTTCAGCCGGCAGCACCGTCGATGGCACGAGGGTGCGGGTGAACATTTCGGGCACTGGCAACAATCCGCAGATCAGCTTCGCCTCTACACCGACTTTGCCGCAAGACGAGATATTGGCGCGCATATTGTTTGGC
The DNA here is from genome assembly GCA_023262005.1 of Sphingorhabdus sp. Classification (GTDB taxonomy): domain Bacteria; phylum Pseudomonadota; class Alphaproteobacteria; order Sphingomonadales; family Sphingomonadaceae; genus Sphingorhabdus_B; species Sphingorhabdus_B buctiana. The sequence continues at coordinate 30,258 of JALREL010000211.1, forward strand.
AATTCTGCAACCGAACTGACCGCAGTGCAGGCCGTGCAGCTGGCGGCTTCGCTCAATAATCTGCGCGGTGGCGGCGGTGGATTGAACCCGCTGGGCGTGTTGCAATCGGCGGCGGGTATTGACCGGCTGCGTATCCTGGAAGCAGATGAAACCACTGGTCGCGGAGCATCCGTTGCACTTGGCCAGTATATCACCAACGAGGTGTATATCGAAATCGTCACCGACGCCCGCGGCTATACCGCGAGCCAGATCGAGATCAGTTTGACTCCGGCCCTGTCATTGTTGAGCCAGATCAGTTCGTTCGGCACATCCAATGTCGGCGTCCGTTACAGGAAAGATTATTGATGCGCATATTCTTGGCCATGGCGGCGCTTATCACCTTGAGCGGATGCCAGAAGGATTTCGACGATCAATATGCCGAAACCGAACAGAAGCTGAAAGCGCAGGCCGAACAGCTGGACAAGGAAATGGCGAAGGAAGCTGCCAAGGAAAGCAGTCGGGCAGGCGAAAACCCCTAAATCGATTGCCGCTATATCAGCGGGCGGACATTTCGATATTTGCACCCAGTTCTTTGAGCAGGTCGTCGATATCTGCGATTTTGAGATCATAGCGTTCGACCAGTTCGCGGATATCGTTCAGCCGCGCCATCTCCCCATCGTCGCGCATGATCGAACAGATTACGGCTGCATCGCCGCACCCCGCCAGACGGCACAAGTCGATCGAAGCCTCGGTCGCCGCCTGCCGTTCCGCCGTGCCACCTTCGACCGCGATGAGCGGAAATACATGGCCGGGCGAAACCAGATCATCGCTATTGGCGCCTTCTGCAACCGCGACCTCGATCGTCTTCGCGCGATCAGCAGCTGAAATCCCCGTCGTCACATCAGCACGCGCCTCGATCGAACGGCCAAAGGGTCGGCCCGACTGCCTTTCGCTACCGGGATTGATCAGGCTGATGCCGAGCTTCACCGCACGGGCGGGGGTCAATGTCAGGCAGATAAGTCCGCGGCCGTGGCGTGCCATGAAATTGATCGCCTCGGGCGTGACATGCTTGGCTGCCATGGCGAAATCGATATCACCGCGACGCAACCGGTCGCCAGTGATGACGATGATTTCGCCTTTGCGCAGCGCTTCGAGAGCTGGCTGGAGGCTGCTCATGCCTTGCCTCCCAAAGTCGAAGCAAAGCTGCGCGCACCCTGGACCACCTGCTTGCCGACAATATCAAGCTGCATCGAAACCCGGTCGTCGAGGCACTCACCATCGGGCGAAAACAGGTCAGGATAGGTCCGCACCGTGGCGCCCATCGGCGTGGGCCAGCCGCGCAATGCATGAACGATGCTGCGCAGCGTCTGCATCGTGCTCATGCTCGCCTGGTCGCCAAAGGCGGTGGCAATCAGGCCGACGGCACGGCCATCCAGATAGGGCCGGTCGTCCTTGGATAGGTCTTCGAGATAATCGAGCGCATTCTTCACCAGCCCGGATATGGTGCCATGGTAACCCGGCGCAGCGATGATGATGCCATCAGCCTCGCGAACGGCTTCGACCATCTCGGCACCACCCTCTGCCCGGTGCGCGGAGCTGCGATAATGCGGGAGAGCGGCGAGATATTCGCCGCCGAACAGCTTCACCTCGGCACCTTCTGCCTCGGCAACAGCGAGCGCCGTGCGCAGCGCCATCTCGGTCGAACTACCGGGGTTGATCGTTCCGCCAATGGCGACAATTTTGGGGCTCATGGGGCGACGACCTTTCGTAAGTGGTTTTCGAGCTGCAATTGCTCTTGTTGATTCATGCGCAGGCCCAGCTTGCCACGTCGCCACAAAACGTCTTCGGCGGTGCGGGCCCATTCTTTGTGGACCAGATAATCGACCTCGCGCTCGGTAAGGCCATGGCCAAAATGCTGCCCGCAATCAGCGAGCGATTGGGCATCGCCGAAAATCGCATAACAATCGAGACCATAGCTTTTGAACAGGCGGTCTGCCCAGTCAGATTCGAGGAAGGGATAGGCCTGACGAAACCGTTCCTGCTCAGCAGCAATGGCATCGATCTTGAAATTTCCGCCCGGTAGTGTCTTTGTCGCCGTCCAGCGTTGGTTCTTCGGAAAAGGCAACCGCGTCGCCAGCAGGTCGACCGCTTCTTCGGCGAGGTGCCGGTAAGTGGTGATCTTGCCCCCGAATATATTGAGGATCGGCGCGCCGTCGCCAGCTTCGCTCAGGTCGAGGCGATAGCCGCGGGTGGCAGCTTCGGGCTTGCCAGAGCCGTCATCGACCAGCGGCCGCACCCCGGCAAAAGCCCAGACTACATCTTCCGGCCGCACCGGCGTGCGGAAGAAATGGCTCGCCCCTTCGCAGAGATAGGCGATTTCCTCGGCACTGGCTTCAACCCGGTCGAGCCCGGCATGATGATCAGCATCAGTGGTGCCGATCAGGGTGAAATCATGCTCATAGGGAATGGCAAAAAAGATGCGGCCATCGGGCAACTGGAAAAAATAGGGATAAGGATGGTCGAAAATCTTTCGCACCACGATGTGCGATCCGCGGACCAGCCGCATGGCATATTCGGCCTTGTCCGGGCTTTTGCTGATGACGTTCAGCACCGCAGGCCCCGCCGCATTGACGATCGCCTTTGCCTGGAATGAACGTCCGCCAGCTTCGATCAGCCAATGATCATCCTCGCGGATCAAACGCGTCACCGGGCAGCGGGTAAGCACCTCTGCACCATTTTGCGCTGCATCGCGGGCATTCAAAACCACCAGCCGCGCATCATCAACCCAGCAGTCCGAATAGACGAAAGCATGGACGAATTCAGGCTTGAGCGGCACGCCCGCAGGATGCCGGGCAAGCTTGACGCTTTCGGTTGCGGGCAGGCGCTTGCGCGCGCCCAGATGGTCGTAAAGAAACAGCCCCAGCCGCAACAGCCAGCGCGGGCGCAGGCCCTTAACGTGCGGCAACACGAAACGCATCGGCCAGATGATGTGCGGGGCTATGGCCCAGAGCACTTCGCGCTCGGTCAGCGATTCGCGCACCAGCGCAAATTCATAATGCTCCAGATAGCGCAGCCCACCGTGGATCAGCTTGCTCGAAGCCGAAGACGTTCCGTTCGCAAGATCCTTGGCCTCGAGAAGGAGAACGCGTGCGCCGCGCCCTGCTGCGTCACGAGCGATGCCGCAACCATTGACCCCACCGCCAATGACCGCAACATCAAACATCTCCATTGGCTGTCCCAATCTATCCCGGGCTAGAGCGCGAGCGGGCCATGTTCGATATGCGGTAAAACATAACGCGCGAACATGTCCGCTTCCTGCATGTGCGGATAGCCTGAGAGAATGAACGCCTCAATGCCTTCCGCCTGATAGGCGCGCAATTTCGCCAGTACCTGGTCAGGCGTGCCGACAATGGCCGCGCCGCAACCCGACCGCGCACGACCGATCCCTGTCCAAAGATTGTCTTCCACAAAACCGTCACCGCCAGCGGCACTGCGCAATTCCTGTTGGCGCTGCACCCCGTAATTCTTGGCATCGAGCGATTTCTCACGGATCGCCTTGCCGGCATCTTCATCGAGCTTCGAAAGCAGCCGGTCAGCATAGGCGCGCGCTTCTTCCTCGGTTTCTCGCACAATCACATGGACGCGATAGCCGAACTTCAGGCTGCGACCTTTGGCGGCGGCGCGCTGCTTCATGTCGGTGATGGTTTCACGCACCTTGTCCATAGTATCGGGCCACATAAGGTAGACATCGCAACCTTCTGCTGCACATTCGCGTGCTTCGTTGCTGAGTCCGCCAAAATAGAAAGCGGGGCATTTGCCTGAAATGGTTGTGATGCGCGCGGGATCGAGTTGCAGATTGTAGAACTCTCCCTGGAAATCGAGATGCTCTCCGTTGAGCAACGTGCGCACGATCTTCATGATTTCCGTCGCACGGCGATAACGGGGGCCGCTTTCGATCTTTTCGCCGGGCATGTCTGACGAGATGATGTTGACATTCAGCCGTCCGCCCGTGCCTTCGGCATTGGGGCCGAGGATGCGGTCGAGCGTGGCGATGCGGCGTGCGAGCTGCGGCGGCCAGTCTTCGCCCATGCGCGTCGCCCAAAGCAGCTTCATCCGCTTTACCTGCGTGGCAACCGCTGCTGCAAAGGCAGTGGTATCAAGGCCGAGCTGGTATCCCGAGGGTAGCAGAATATTGTCAAATCCGCCTTCTTCAGCGCGGAGCACGATGTTGCGGCAATGCTCCCAGCTCGATTGCAGATAGGGATCGGGAACCCCCAGAAACTCATAATCATCGTCGCAAAGTGCCGAAAACCAGGCGATCTCGCATTGTTGGCCGCTCATAATCACTCTCCTTGTCGACCGGCGCCTCAGGGCAGCCTTTCTCCCCGTGCCGCAACGAGCACGGCATACCAGTCCTGCCTTGACCAGCGGACTTTATAAGCTTCGGTAGCCTCGGCGATCCGCCCCGGCTGTTGCGACCCCACAATCGGGATGATGCCAGCAGGATGCGCCATCAGCCAGCTATAGGCAGCGACGGTGCGCGACACGCCTTGCGCGCCTGCAACCCGATCAAGTTCAACGGCAACCGCCTTATCGCGTTCGCTCTGCGGATTGGCGAGGCGACCGCCCCCAAGCGGTGACCAGCCGAGCGGCGTCAAGCCCAGCATCATTGCCTGGTCGAGTTCACCATTTTCGAAACAGGTGATGCGAAGCGGGCTGATTTCGGGCTGCGTCGACACCAGCTTGTTGTCCAGAAACTGGTTGAGCGCTGCGACTTGGTGAATGGTGAAATTGGACACACCAAGCGTTCGAACTTTTCCCGCCTTGACCGCATCGTCCAAAGTGCGTGCGACTTCCTGCGGGTGCGCAAGGATATCGGGGCGGTGAATCTGGTAAAGATCGATCGTATCGGTCCGCAGCCGCTTCAGCGAAGCATCGATTGCGGAAGCCAGATAGGCAGCGCTCTGGTCATAAGGCAGCGGCGGCATGATTCCGCCTTTGCTGGCGAGCACCATGCGTGCCCGCAGGGCGGGTTCGGCAGCCAGAACCTCGCCCAGCAATGCCTCTGCATCACCAAAGCCGCCAGCCCCGTCAAAGCCGTAAATATCTGCTGTATCGAGGAAATTCATACCTGCATCGAGCGCGGCGTGAACCAGCTTTGCGGCATCAGCTGCGGTACGGCCATTTTCCGCCAGACGCCACATGCCCCAGGCAATGGTGCTGACTTCAATCTCGCTGTTGCCCAGTTTCCGCTTGGCTGCGGGCTCCGGCAATGTCTCGTTCGCGCTCATGGACGCTCTGTCTCCCCGATATGACAACGGTGTCTTATTGGACCTTGAAACGCCCCATCGTCAAGCCGGTAAAATTACGATTTGCGCAGAGGCGCCGTCGACCCGCGCACCATCAATTCGTGTTGCAAGCGTTGGTGGACGATCGCCGGGTCAGGGCAGAAGAGCTGGTCGGTGGCTGCATATGCGAGCTCGCGCACCGGTTGCCGAACTGTGGTCAGCGGCGGCCATACCAGTTGCGCCAATGGGGTATCGTCAAAGCCTGCCACGGACAGGTCGTGTGGAACATCAAGGCCAATTCGGTGGGCATAAGACAGCACGCCAGCCGCCATGTCATCATTGCTGGCGAAGATAGCAGTGGGCTTTGCGGAAAGCTTCAACAGGGCCTCAGCCGCTTCCATTCCGCTTTCGAAATCGAAGGTGCCCGGGCGCACCAAACCAGGTTCATAAGCTATACCTGCGCGGTCAAGCGCGCGACGATACCCGAAATGGCGCTGGTCGCTCGCCATATGGTTGGGATGCCCGATAACAAAGCCGATGCGCCGATGCCCCTGGTTGATGAGGTGGGTCGTCATATCGTCGGCCGCCTGCACATCATCCATGAAAACCGAGCTTGTCAGCGCGTGATTGGTCCCTGGCGAGATGCGGACGAAGCGAATTCCGCGCCGTTCCAGTTCCTCGAGCGCAGCAGGTGCGTCGGTAACTGGCGAAGACAGGATCACCCCGTCGACATGGGTCTCGTCAATCAAGCCACCGATTTCCTGTGCCAATGTCGGTGATTCGACGTCGACCGGTTGTGCAAGCATCCGGACGCCTTCTTCACGGCACCGATTCCAGACGCCTTCCTGCACCGCATGGATGTAATAAGGGCTGTGATTGTCATAGATCAGCGCGATCTGGAACGAGCGCGAACCCGCCAAAGTGCGCGCTGCGAGGCTGGGGCTGAAGTTGAGTGCAGCGACCGCTTCCTCCACCTTGCGCCGGGTTTCGTCGCTGACATATTTCTCTTTGTTGAGGACGCGTGAAACCGTTTTGATCGAAACCCCGGCGATACGGGATACGTCTTTGATCGTCACGCGCATGGCATTTGGGTAACAGTCGAGCCGAAATCTGCAAGCATCGAATCTGCCCTCTTGCCAAGCCGGAGATATTTTGTGACAAGGCTGTCATAGACACCGTTGTCAGACGGGAGAGGACATTTGACGAATACGGTTCGCTACGGCCTTGTCGGTTCCGGCATGATGGGGGTCGAGCATATCCATAATCTCGCAATCACGCCCGGGGCGGTGGTGACGGCGCTCGCCGATCCTACCGAAAGCTCACTTGGCTGGGCCAAAAACGCCTTGGGCGCGGATGCGGACGGTGTCCAGACCTTCGCCAGCTCTGCGGAGCTTGCCGCGTCGGGCCTTTGCGATGCCGTGATCGTCGCCAGCCCCAACTACACCCACCGCGAAGTATTGGTCCCGCTTTTCGACGCAGGCCTCCATATCCTGTGCGAGAAACCCCTCGCGACGAAAATCGACGACGCACGCTGGATAGTCGAGCGCGCAGCGCAATCACCGGGCATTTTCTGGACGGCGATGGAATATCGCTACATGCCGCCCGCGGCCGAGTTCATCCGCCAGGTGCATGACGGCCGCACCGGCAAGCTGCAGATGCTTTCGATCCGTGAGCATCGCTTC